>NZ_DYXM01000106.1 GCF_020742175.1 Dietzia timorensis | reverse complement strand
CGTTGATAAGGCCGCGCAGAGGCGAACCCGAGGGGCCGGCCGGGATGAATCCGCCGTTCAGGGCGTGCAGGATGCGAGGGATTTCCTCCGCGGTCGCGGCCAGGCGCGGAACGATCTCGCGGCAGGTGAAGTCGAGTAGATCGGCCAGAGCCTCACGGTCGGCGGTATCCGGGAGCGTCGCGGCATCAAGGACCTCCTCGACCCCGGCGGGCTCCCAACCCTTTTCGGCCAGCCCAGCCACGAGGGACGAGGCGAGCGCCTCGATCTCGTCGGTGCGCACGCGGGTTTCCGAGCCGTCCTCGGTCAGGCCGAGCGCCTCGCGGAGGCCATCGGAGGATCGGTCCCCTCCCCACATCCGCCGGGCCCGCAGCATTGCGGTGACGAGCTCGACGAGCTCCCGCCCCTCCGGCGCGCGGCCGAGGGTGTGGAGACCGTCGCGGATCTGCACGTCCTTGATCTCGCACAGCCAACCGTCGACGTGCATGAGCATGTCGTCGAAGACCTCTTCGTCCGGGCGCTGCTCCCAGCCGAGCTCGCGGTCCATCCGCGCGGCGGTGATCAGCGTCCAGATCTGCTGGCGCAACGCCGGCAGTTTCGCCGGGTCCATCGCGGCAACGGTGGCGTGCTCGTCGAGTAGCTGCTCCAGACGGTTGATGTCGCCATAGGATTCGGCGCGCGCCATCGGAGGAATGAGGTGATCGACGAGCACAGCGTGGGCTCGGCGCTTGGCCTGCGAGCCCTCTCCGGGATCGTTGACGAGGAACGGATAGATGAGCGGCAGATCCCCGATCGCGGCGTCCGGGCCGCAGTCCGCGGAAAGCCCGACGTTCTTGCCCGGCAACCATTCCATGTTGCCGTGCTTGCCGACGTGACACACGACGTGCGCCCCGAAGCCGCCATTCGATGCGGGCTCGCGAAGCCACCGGTACGCAGCAAGGTAGTGGTGGCTGGGCGCGAGGTCCGGATCGTGGTAGATCGCGACCGGATTCTCGCCGAATCCGCGCGGGGGCTGGACCATTACGAGGACGTTTCCGAACTCCAGTGCCGCGAGATAGATGGTGTCGTCGTGGACGTAGAGCTCACCCGGCGCCTCGCCCCACGCGTCGACGACCTCGGTGCGCAGCATGTCCGGGAGGGTGGAGAACCAGCGCCGGTAGGTATCGGCGGGGATGCGGTGCGGGCTCGCCTCCATCTGCGCCTCAGTAAGCCAGTCGGGATCCTGCCCGCCGGCGGCGATGATTGCGTGGATGAGATCGTCCGAGTGCTCGGTGTCCAGACCGGGAACCGGTTCCGAGCCGAGATCGTATCCGGTCTCTCTCATAGCGCGTAGCAGCTCGACGACCGACGCCCCGGTGTCCAGGCCGACCGCGTTGCCGATGCGGGCGTGCTTGGTGGGATAGGCCGACAACATGACCACGACCCGCTTGTCCGGCGCGTCGATCTTGCCGAGCAAACCGTGCCGGGTGGCAAGCCCCGCAAGCCTCGCTGCGCGTTCGGAGTCCGGCACGTAGCGTGCCAAGCCCTCGTCGTCGTATTCCTTGAACGAGAAGGGAACGGTGATAACGCGACCGTCGAACTCCGGCACGGCCACCTGGGTGGCCACATCGAGCGGGGACAGCCCGTCGTCGGAGTCCGCCCACTGGGCGCGACTATTGGTCAGGCACAACCCCTGCAGGATCGGGATATCGAGCGCGGCGAGATGCTCCACGTTCCACGAATCATCCGACTCCCCGGCACCGGCGAGCGCCGGCGTGGCGCCGCCCGCGGCCAACACCGTCACAATCGCAGCGTCTACACCTCCGAGAACATCCAGGAGCCCCTCGGCGGGCTGCCGCAGCGAAGCGGCATAGATCGGCACGGGCCGGCCACCGGCAGCTGCGATGGCGTCGCACAGCGAGGAGACGTACGCGGTGTTACCTGCCAGATGCTGCGCGCGGTAGTACACGACAGCGATGCGCGGCGCAGCGGCGTTCGGCGCGATCACCGAGGCCAGGCCCGAGGCAGCGGGAACCCACTCCCCCTCGAGGTAGCCCCACGCCGGCATCTCCTTCGGCGGCTCGAACGTGTCGCCTGACAATGCGATCGTGTCGGACAGGAATGCATATAGATTCTCGAGATTCCCCGGCCCGCCGTGGGCGAGGTAGTCATGGGTTTCCCTCGCGACACCCGCCGGCACGGTCGACACGCTCATCAGGTCCGCATCGTGCGCCTGCTCACCGGAGACCACGACGAGCTGTACGCCCGTGGCCTTGATGGCCTCGGTGTGCTCCTCGATCGACTGTCTGCTGCCGAGATAACGCAGCACCACCACGGAACAGTCGGCGGCGAGCTCGGCGTTGCGCTCGGCGCTGTTCCGGGCCGGGTTCGCCACCCGGTAATCGGCGCCCGAGGCGTGTGCGGAGAGCAGATCGGTGTCCGAGGTGGACAGCAACAAAATCGTCATCGTGACCTTCCGTGGGTGGGTACGCGTCCCGCGAAGCAAACATCCGGAGCCCGCCGCGCGTGCGAACTCCTCCCGCACATCGAGGTCCGACTCGATCGACCCGTTTCCGGGCCGAACTCACGGTGGCGCGACCGCGCCGGATTCTCACCGGCTTCCCGATCGGCGGGCTAGTGGACAGCCTAGCCTGCACGCCGCTTAACCTGGATGGGTGACTTGCCCATCGGACACCTCTGCGACCCGCGACGACCGCTGCCCCGGCGTCATGCGTCTTCACGAGGCCGCAGACGGACTCCTCGCCCGCATCCGGGTACCCGGCGGGCGCATGTCCCCAATGGCCTGGCAGGCGCTGGCCGCGGCGGCCCGACTCGGCGACGGCAACCTGCACGTCACCTCCCGCGGCAACGTGCAGATCCGCGGGCTCGTTGAGGCAGATCAGCAAGAACTGCTCGATCTCCTGTCCCAGGCAGGACTCGCCCCCAGCGCCACCCACGACCGCGCACGCAACATCCTCGCCTCACCCCTCGCCGGTCGCCTCGCGGGGCACGGCCCCATCGGAAGCCTCGTCCCCCGGCTGGAGGTCGAGCTCCTCTCCCGGTCCTCGCTTTCCGGTCTCTCGGGGAGATTCCTTTTCGGGCTGGATGACGGCGCAGGAGATATCGCGCGACGCCGTCCCGATCTCGGCGCGCGCTGGCACCGCACCGGCTCGCTGGAACTGCTCGTCGCCGGCGATACGGCCGGCGTGTACTGCGGTGTCGACTCGATCGCCGAGATTCTCGCCGATCTCGCCGAACACTTCGTCTCAATCCCCGAACACGGCTGGCGGCTCGCGCCGGGAACCGACCAGCACCGCAGCGTTCTGGCGGCGGCGCGGTTGCACGAGCGCACTGTGGAGGTCCCCGCCGACGTCGCAGGCGCAGGCGAAAATGCTGGCGACGAACATCCGCTCCCCGAGCCCCATCCGCCGGTGGGCTGGATCGATTCCCCCGACGGATCGGTCTCCCTTCTCGCCGTCACCGAGCTGGCGATCATCGACCACCGCCTAGCCGAATTCCTTGGCGCAATCGACACCGACACCACGATCTCCCCCGACCGCGTACTCGGCATCCACGGGCTCAGCGAGGGACAGGCGGAACAGGTCGTGCGCGTGCTCGCCCCGATGGGCCTGATCTTCGATGCCAATTCCCCGTGGGTCCATGCAACCGCCTGCATCGGATCGTCGGGCTGCAGCAAATCCCACGCCGACGTGCACGGCGACATCCGTGCCGCAGCAAATGACCTCCGGTTGGACCCCTTAGCCCAACACTGGGTCGGCTGCGATCGCGCCTGCGGTTGGGACCACGAATCCACCTTGTACGAAGCCGGACCGGACGGCTACGTCACACACGCTTCACCGAAGGACGAGAAGTGACCGACGCGGGACACGGAGAGCGCCACGCTTTCCATTACAACTACGAACGGGACGGCCAGGCGATCTACGACGCGTCGTTCGCAACCATTCGGGCCGAGGCCGGTCTCGAGCGCTTCCCGGACGACGTATCCCGCGTCGTGGTGCGCATGATCCACGCTGCCGGTCAAACCGACCTCGCCGGCGACGTAGAGTACTCCGACGACGTGGTGAGCAGCGCGCGAGCAGCCCTCGTCTCAGGCGCCCCCATCTTCGCCGACGCCCACATGGTCGCCTCCGGGGTCACGAGGAAGAGGCTTCCCGCCGACAACGACGTGCTGTGCCACCTGCGAGACGAAAACGTCCCCGCGCTGGCCGCAGATATCGGCACTACGAGATCTGCCGCCGCACTCGAGGCGTGGGTGCCTCGGCTTGGCGGCTCGGTCGTCGCAATCGGGAATGCGCCGACCGCGCTGTTCCATCTCCTCGAAATGCTGCGACAGGGCGCCCCGGTCCCGGCCGCGATCGTCGGTTGCCCGGTCGGGTTCATCGGTGCCGCCGAGTCCAAGGAGGCCCTCGCCCACGACGCCGCCGAGCTCGGAGTCCCATTCATCACAGTCCGCGGCCGGAGGGGCGGTTCCGCCATCACGGCCGCCGCCGTCAACGCCCTTGCGAGCGTGGTCGAATGAGCGCCGCGCCCGGAACTCTCTACGGCGTAGGTATCGGCCCCGGTGATCCGGACCTCATCACCATCAAGGCCGCACGCATCATCGAATCCGCCGACGTCGTCGCCTTCCACGCCGCCCGACACGGCAGATCGATCGCCCGCCGCACCGCCGAGGCACACTTGCGACCAGGGCACATCGAGGAGCTCCTCAAATATCCCCTCACCGTCGAAGAGACCGACCACGAGGGCGGTTACGCTGCCGCGATCGAGGAGTTCTACGAAGAGGCATCCGCGCGACTGGCCGCGCACCTCGACGCCGGGCGGTCCATCGCCCTGCTCGCCGCCGGTGACCCGCTCTTCTATAGCTCGTTCATGCACATGTACACGCGCCTCGAACAGCGGTACCCGTGCGAGATTATCCCGGGGATCACGTCGGTTTCCGCGGTGTCGACCGCAGCAGGGCGCCCGCTGACCGAACACGAAGAGGTCCTCACGGTGCTGCCGGGAACCCTTCCCGAGCACGAGTTGACTCGGCGCCTGGCGGATACGGACTCCGCCGTCATCATGAAACTCGGCCGCACTTTCGGAAAGGTTCGCAACGCGCTCGCCGCGTCCGGGAGGTTGGACGAGGCGCGGTACGTCGAACGCGCCACGACACCGGAGCAGCGCGTGGCGGCGCTCGCGGAGGTGTCCCCGGACGAGGTTCCGTATTTCTCCGCCGCCGTCATCCCCAGCCCTACCGATACCCGAAACCGCGGCCATTCTTCGGTCGATCCGGGCGACGCGACCGCGGACGCCGCGGTCGTTCCGCGCGTCACCGTCGTCGGCACCGGTCCCGGACCCGATTACTGGATGACGCCGGAGACCGAGGCCAGCCTGGCCGCCGCCACCGACGTCGTCGGGTATGCCACATACACCGCACGGGTGCCCGCGCGCCCGGGCCTGCGCATCCATTCCTCGGACAATCGGGTCGAGGTGGAACGAGCTACGTTCGCCCTCGACCTCGCACGCACCGGCCGGAACGTGGTGGTGGTCTCCGGTGGCGATCCGGGCATCTTCGCCATGGCCACGGCTGTGTTCGAGGCCGCAGAAACCGGGCACTATGCAGATGTAGAGATCGAGGTCCTGCCCGGGGTGACAGCCGCTACGGCTGTAGCGGCGAAGGCCGGAGCGCCCCTCGGGCACGATCTCGCTCTCGTATCGCTTTCGGACCGGCTCAAAGGCTGGGACGTGATCGAACGGCGCCTGCGCTCTCTACTGGAGGCCGACCTGGCCATCGCCATCTACAACCCGGCCTCGAAGAGCAGGCGCGAACAGGTGCGCCGACTCTCCGCGCTCGTCCGTGAGATCGGTGGTGAAGACCGGGTGATGGTGCAGGGGCGTGACATCGGCGGCCCCGGCGAGCGTGTCGAGGTGTTTCGCGCGTGCGAATTCGACCCGGACACCGTCGACATGCGCACGCTACTCATCATCGGATCCAGCCGCACCCGGATGATGTCCACCGCGGCGGGGCCCCGCGCCTACACCCCTCGCAGCTACTAACGGCGAAGCGCCGCGAGTTCGGCACGGTCGAGTCCGTCGACGAGCATCGAGGCGCCGTCGAGCACGCGAATCTTGTGCTGGGGCAGCCGAGCCAACGCCTCTCGGTACCGAACCTCTCCCGCGCGGACATAGGATTCGGCGCGGTCGGCGGGCCCTTCGATTCCGATGAGAGTGAGTGTCCATTCGACAGGGACTTCCGTGCCGATTTGGCGGCGCATGCTCGCGCTGAGCCTCGGTTCGAGCGGGAGGATGGTGGCTACGGACTCGGTGAGTGTGTACATGCCGAGGACCTCGCCCTTCGGTGCACGTGCGACCATCTGGTTCGCGTCGTAGGCATCGAGCTGCTGGATCACTCGCATCGTCTCGCCGAATTCGTCCTCGGGCGACTGGGCGTCGAGTACACGTCGAAGCATGTCGGTTGTGAAGGAGACGGACCTTCGCACCCCGCCGAGTTGGATGGTGCTCCCCCGTTCCACTGCGGTGCGCAGTGAGGTCAGACAAGCGCCGATATCGCGGGCGAAAGGGAACGATGTGATCGTCTCCGGCGAGTATGAGCTGCCGTCCTCGTCCCTTATCGGCTCGCCGAGATACCGTGATAATGCGGCGAGGACGTCCAGTGCGATGCGCCAGTCGTTGGGCGAGGCCGGGGTACACACACGGACGTTGTAACCCCCGGCGGAGAAATCGAGCTCGAAGCCGCGCGAACTGTACGGGTCTATTCCCCACAGCGAGATGACCTCGTCCGGGGTCGTGGCAAGGAACGCGTCGACGTCGTCGCCGTCGATATCGTATGGGCGCAACCCTGCCGGTCCCAGTTTCATCACCCGCTCCATGGTCAGAAGCCGATGCCCGGGCGCCGGGGTGATGGAAAAGATGCGGCTCATTTTCGCTCCTGTGATTCGTATTGCAGAATTCGGGAGCCGAAACCCTAGACGCGGGAGGAGCCGAACACCTCGACGATCCACTGGGCCGCCTCGGCGACGGTATGAACCGTCGGCACGGGCGGCGATGGAGGACGTTCGATCATGATCACCGGTATGTGCAGTGACCGTGCGGCCTCCAATTTGGCCGCCGTGGCATCTCCGCCGCTGTTCTTGGTAACGACTACATCGATGCGATGGCGCCGCAGCAGCGAATGTTCCGAATCGAAGTCGAAAGGGCCGCGGTCGAACATGAGTAGGTAGCGCCGCGGTAGCTTTCCGTCCGGTGGTTCGACGCAGCGAATGAGATACGAGCTGCGCGCGTCCCCGGCAAAGGCGCTGAGCTGCTGCCTACCGATCGTGAGCAGGGGGCGCTTGAACCGTTCCTGCACGAGGCGTGCAGCCTCCTCCGCGGATGAGACCGACAGCCAGTTGTCTCCCTCCCCGGGCGTCCACTGCGGCCGATTGAGTCGCAGCAGAGGCGTCCCCGTCGAGGTCGACGCCTCGAGGGCGGACGCGGAAATCCTCTCCGCGAAGGGGTGCGTGGCGTCGATGACGAGATCGACAGAACTTTCCATCAGGTAGCGGCCCATGCGCTGCGGACCGCCGAAGCCGCCGATACGGACCTCGCCCTGGGGCAGACGAGGACGCTTGACCCTTCCTGCGAGCGATGTGACCACGTCGAGGCCGGCCTCGGTGATGAGATCCGCGAGCTTACGGCCCTCCGACGTGCCGCCGAGGATGAGGATCTTGTTCGGCGGTCCCTCATGGCGATGAGAGTCGATGACGGCCGCCTTGTGCTCGGGCGAGAGAACCGGTTCGGGAACGGCAAGCTCGGATTCGTCAACCTCGTCGCGGGTCCTCTCGAGCGGCGTTGCCGTGAGCGGTTCGGGGACGAACTCTTCCGCGTCGACCGGGTCGTCCGAAACTCGTTGTTCGTCACCCGATTGCGACGCGTCGACTGCGGCGTGCTCCCCGCTCCCGCGGTCGTCGTCGGAATCTTCCCGTCCCGCGCTCTCGGCCTCCGCGTAGGCGTCGGGCACGGGACGCAGACGCGCAGACTCTCCCTCTACTTCCGTTGCGTCGATGGGTTCGCCGTTGTCGCAGAGGGTGCGGCCCGCCGCGTCTCTCGGGCGAGAATCGGAGTAGAGGAAGGACCGGTTCGAGTGCTCGGTACCTTCGGCGTCAACAAGCGGGTTCTTGCCTGTGCGCACGCCGTCGGCGAAAACCTTCCCCACCATGATGACGGCGGTGCGCGTGATCCCGGCGTCGGCGAGCTTCTCCGGAAGCTCGGAAAGCGTCGTGCGCAGGAGCACTTCCTCCGGCCGCGATACATATGCGGCGACCGCGACGGGCGCGTCGCCGCCGTACACGGGCAGCAGCTCGTCGCGCACGCGCTCGGCCTGATGCGCTGCGAGATGGATGACCGCCGTGCCGCCCGAGGCACACGCCGTGGCCAGGTCCTCCCCTTCGGGCATGGACGTCGAGCGGCCGTCGACCCGGGTGAGCACGACGGTTTGCGAGATGTGCGGAACGGTGAGCTCGGTGCGCAGCGCCGCTGCGGCGGCCGTGTAGGCCGGAACTCCGGGAACGATTTCCCACGGGATCCCATAGGAGTCCAGCGCGTCGAGCTGTTCGGAGATCGCCGAATACAGGCTGGGGTCGCCGGAGTGCAGACGGGCGACATCGTCGCCGCGCGCATGGGCGTCGCGCAGCTCGGTGATGATCTCGGCGAGCGGCATCCGGGCGGTGTTGATGATCCGCGAAATCGGCGGACACAACGCGAGCACCTCGGGCGGGACGATGCTGCCGGCGTAGAGGCATGTCCCGCACGAGCGTACGAGTCGCTGCGCGCGTACGGTGAGCAGATCCGCGGCGCCGGGGCCGGCACCGATGAAGTAGACGGTCATGTCGCCTCCGGGCCTCCCTCCTGTAACGCACTCTCGCCCGCGTTCGGCTGTTCGGGCTTATCGCAGAAGTAAATTACCAGGTTACGTGTGGGTTCCCAGCCCGAATACCGACCGAGGGGGCGGAGATGTTCGACACCCAGGCGCAAAATCTGCCCTCCGTAGACGTCGCGATGGGCGTGAAGGAGAGCCTCGGCTTCGGCCGTTACGGCGGTCGCGACGAGGCGGCCACCTGCGCGGAGAGCCCCCCAAGCCCAGTCGAGCATGCCCTCGGCGGTGAGTCCGCCGCCGATGAACACCGCGTCCGGCGCGTCGGCGAGTGGGAAGTAAGGCGTGGTGGGCGCGATCTGCGGTGCGGCGCCCCTGAGCTGGAGGACGTGGTGGTCCACGTCGATTCCGAGGCGCCGGGCATTTCTCTCGATGCGGGCCCTGCGGACGGGATCGGCCTCGAAACATTCCGAGCGTGCCCCCGCTGCCGCTCGGATCCACTCGATCGAGATGCTGCCCGAACCCCCGCCGACGTCCCGCAGCAGCGCGCCGGGATAGGGACGAAGCAGGCTCATGACGACGGAGCGCGGGATCTGCTTGGTGATCTGACCGTCGTGCTCGAAGACGTCGTCGGCGAGCCCCGGCGCATGTGAGGCGAGACCGTGCGCCGGTCCGGACCAGGTACCCGAGGGCATCTCGACGGCGAGCATGACGAGGTCGGACCACTCACCGCCTCTCTGTCTCGCGAGGTCGGAGGCGGTGGTGACGTGGTGCTGACCGCCGTCCGGCGTCAATTCCGAAAACACGTGCACCTGTGCATGCCCGGCGCCCTGTGAGGTGAGGTACTCGGCAACCGAGGCCGGGCCTTCGGCATCCGCGCAGAGTACGAAGAAGCGTGCCCCGGGGAACATGTGCGGCAGCAGCATCGCGGGCGACCGGGTGAGCAGATTTACCGTGGGGATCTCGGCAAGCGGCCAGCCGAGGCGCGCGGCGGCGAGAGATACCGACGACGGCGAGGGAATGGATGCGATGCGGCCGCCGAAGTCCGGAACGATTCGCGCGATGGTCGCGCCGAGCCCGAAAAACATGGGATCGCCGCTGGCAAGGAACACCCCGCCGTGGTCGAGTGCTTCGCGGACGTCGCCCACGAGGCCGGGCATGAGAGGACGCGACAAGGGCTTGCGCGGAGTCGCGGAGAGTGAGTCCGCGCCATCGAGGAGCGCGAGCTGGCGGGGGCTACCGTGTATCGTCGTCGCGCCGTCGAGCGCGGCCCACGCGCGCGGGCTCAGCCCGGCGAGGCCATCGACGCCGATACCCACGATGGTGAGGACACGGTCTTCTCCCCGAGCGTCCGCTTCGCTCATCGCGGCATCCTGCGCCACAATGCATCCGGAATGAACGGCGCGACCGAGAACATCGCGCGCAGCTGCCACGGGATCCACAGCTGAGTGCCCTTGCCCGTGTAAATGCGTTCGACGACGGCATCGGCGACCTGGTCCGGTGTCGAGGAGAACGGTGCGGGATCCATACCTTCGGTCATCCTGCCGATGACGAAACCCGGCCTCGCGATAATGAGATGCACCCCGCTGCCGTGCAGCGCGTGCGCGAGACCGCGGGCGAAACCGTCGAGCCCGGCTTTTGCAGAGCCGTAGGCGAAATTGGCGCGGCGCACCCGCACGCCCGCGACCGAGGAGAACGCGACTATCGTGCCGCGCGCCCTACTCAGCTCGAGGCCCGGTTTCGGTGCACGGGACTTCATCCGATTCGACAGTTCGATGAGCAGCGTGGCCTGCGCCGAGAAGTCCGTGTGCAGAATCTGCGCGGTATGCGCCGCGTCGGTCTCGGCTTGGCCCTGATCTCCGAGAATCCCGAAGGCGAGGATGGCCGTGTCGATGGTGCCGACCTCGGTCTCGATGCGCTCGAGGATCTGCCGCTGCGACTCCAACGAATCCGCGTCGAACTCCATGCACACTACTTTCGCGGCACCGGCGGCCTCGACCTTTGCCTTCGCCTCGTCCATCGGACCAGGTCGCGCGGCGAGCACGACGGTAGCCCCCGGTGCGAGCCGCTCGGCGATGGCGACGCCGATCTCGCTTCGACCACCGAAAACGGCCACAACGCGTACGTCCTCGCCGCGTTGTGAAGCGGCTGTGGCTGATGTGTCGGGAGTTTCGGGTGGGAAAGTCATATGTCCATCTTCGCATGTGCGTCCGGGTTACGGGCGTGGGAGGCTTAAAAGTATGAGCACACCTTCCGACCTCACCGCCGAGGCGATCGAGTTCCTGGCCGAGCGGCACCTCGGGACGCTGACCTCGCTGCGCCGCGACGGATCTCCGCACGTGGCCGCCATCGGCTTCACCTACGATCCTCACGATCGGTGCGTTCGCGTCATCACCTCGGGCGGAAATCAGAAGGCGGCCAATGCGCGCCGCGGTGGGCGCGCGGCCGTCGCGCAGGTAGATGGGCGGAGATGGCTGTCGTTGGAGGGGCCGGTTCGCGTATTGACGGCGGCGAGCGAGGTGCGCCGGGCCGAGCAGCTCTATGCCGAGCGCTACCGGAAGCCCCGTCCGAACCCCGAACGCGTTGTCATCGAAATCCGCGTCGACCGGGTGCTCGGCACAGCCTTCCTGCTCGGCCGCTCCCCGCGGCTACCCGGCTAAATTGATCCCGGGCGTCTCGAGTTCCTTACCGACGCGAAAGCCTCCCAGGCGTCGGCGGCCGGGGTGAACCCCGTGCGGAGGTGATCGATGAGCAGGAACACCGCGTCCCACCTTTTGTAGATCCACGCTCGATCGAGGACGTCGTCGTCGTACTTCGGGCGCTCGCCGTCGACGATGGTGGCTTTCGTGCGCTCGAGAACCACGTCGGCGAGCGAGGCATCAAGGTCGGTGAGATGCGCGAAATCGATGGCCGGATCTCCGCGGTTCATATCGGAGAAATCGATAACACCGAGATGTTCCCCGTCCCACAGCGTGTGGGCGTCGTAAAGGTCGCTATGTACCAACCTCGGTGAAAAAGGCGTCCTCAGCACCGCGCTCACGTCGCGGATAATCTCCTCGATGACGTCCCTGTCCGAATCCGAGAGGTCGTCCGGAATCACCTTGGGTGCCGCCTCGGCGACCTTGACAGCCTTTGCCGGCAGAGCTCTGGGCGAGGAGATATTGAGCCTCGTGTGCCCCAGCCCTTCGCCTCGAACGGCTTCGGTGAGCTCACGATGCTCTGTGGGAAGCCACCACGACTCCACCTTGTTGAACGGGGGCGAATCGACGTCCCTCGTATGCATCGCGGCGAGGAGTTCGGCGAGCTCGTCGACGAATTTCTCTTGTTTCCCCGAGGGCATCGCCGCCCACTCGGCGGCGGTGACCGCCGCTCCCTCTACAAAAGTCTGGGCGCCGATCGTGCCATCGACGGTGCGAAGGACCGGAAGAGGAATCCGTACACCACTTCCCTGCCGCTGCAGCACAGCCCGGAGCTCGTCCAGCACATCGGCTTCGGCGCCGGACTGGGCGCGATAATCCGACGTCAGCGGCGCACGCACGTCAAGGTCCCCCAGGCGTCTTTCCGCATCGCCCGTCCCGTCGCCAGTATCGATGACGTCGCGGAGCACGATCACGGCATGGTCCATTCCCGGTGTCGGAACACTGGTATCCGCGAAGCGCAAATGCGGCCAAGTGCTGGCGATAAGTCGTTCGGCGAGCCGTATGCGTTCGTCGAGACCGGGCGAAGGCATCAGAGAACGGTGAGACCGCGCGGGGCGTTATTGAGTTCGCGGACTCCGTCCGCCGTCACGACAACGATGTCCTCGAGCCGCGCACCCCAGGAGCCTCGCAAATAGATGCCCGGTTCGATGGAGAACGCCATGCCCTCGGCGAGTACCGTCTCCGAGTCCGAGGAAATGTAAGGGCTCTCGTGGACGGAGAGCCCGATACCGTGCCCGGTCCGGTGGATGAAGCGCTCACCCAGGCCTGCGGCTTCGAGATGGCGACGACCCGCGGCATCGATCTCGTTGGCGCTCACGCCGGGGCGGACGGCGGCCCTCGACCGCGCCTGCGCCTCTTCGAGCGCGGCGTATTCACGGGCGACCTGCTCCGAGGGCTCGCCCATCGAGTACGTGCGCGTCGAATCCGAGTTATATCCGCTGGGAAGTGGGCCTCCGATATCGACAACGACAATGTCCCCGGACTCGATTCGGCGATCGGATACGTCGTGATGCGGATCGGCACCGTTGGGCCCCGACCCGACGATGATGAATTCGGCGTGCGTGTGCCCTTCCTCGGCGATGGCAGCGTCGATGAGCTCGGCAACCTCCCGCTCGGTGCGGCCCACCTGCAGGAACTCTGACATTCGGCGATGCACCCGATCGATGGCCTCACCTGCGGCGGCAAGCTCGGCGATCTCACCGTCGGATTTGATTGCTCGAAGCATATCGAGCACCGGCGTGAGCAGACGGACACGCGCACCCAACGCGTCCTGCAGCGGAACCACGTGGCGTGCCGGCGCATCGTCACTCACCGCAACAACCGACGCACCTCCGTCGAGGGCGCCGCCGGCGCCGAGGGCCAACCAGATGGCGTCTTCGCCGTCCTGCCACGTGCGTACCGCGGCGCCGGCCGCTCCGGCAAGCTCACGGACTGTGGCCGTGGCCTCGAGGTCCGGGAGAACCAGCGTGGGTGTGCCCC
The DNA here is from genome assembly GCF_020742175.1 of Dietzia timorensis. GTDB lineage: Bacteria > Actinomycetota > Actinomycetes > Mycobacteriales > Mycobacteriaceae > Dietzia > Dietzia timorensis_A. The sequence goes on along the minus strand of NZ_DYXM01000106.1, from coordinate 33,382 downwards.
GTGCCGGCACCACCAATGTCGTCAGCCGTTCGTGACTATGGAGTTCTTCGCCGAGAAGATACTTCAGGTCCGACCCCGGGAACGCAAAGGCCACATCCACGCCGGAATCGGCGAGCTCGGAGGCGAGGCGCGCCGTCCTTTCGGAACTGGGGCGCTGGTTACCGTGCGAAACTGAAGAAGTCATATCCCAAGACTAACCCTGACGGCGAAAGGCCTTTTCAGATGAGCACCCCGAACCGCACCTCGCTCCTGGCACTCGACACCGCAGGGATCTATTTCCGCGCCTTCCACGCCATTCCGGACAAGATCACCGATTCCGACGGCCGACCCATGAACGCCGTGCGAGGCTTCTGCGACATGGCCGCGGAGTTTCTCCGCGAATATTCGCCCGAGGGGCTCATCGCGGCCCGAGACGAGAACTGGCGCCCGAACTGGCGGGTGTCACTCGTCCCCGAATACAAGGCCGCACGCGTCGCAGAAGGCGGAGGCGAGGACGCGCCCGAGGCGCTTCACCACCAGGTGCCCATCATCTGGGAGCTACTCAAAGCGCTTGGCGTGTGCACCGCGCACATTCCCGACGGCGAGGCGGACGACGTTCTCGCCGCGCTCCCCTTCCCGGGCGCGTCCACTGGAGACACGGTCGTCGTCACCGGCGACAGGGACCTGCTGCAGATCGCCCGAGAAGACCGAAAAGTTCTCTACATCGGTGCGGGAATGCGCAAGCGCGTCCTCTACGGTCCGGCCGAAGTGGCCGAGCGCGTTGGCTTCCCCGAAGGCACCGACCCTCGCCGATACGCCGACTACGCCGTGCTTGTCGGCGATCCCTCCGACGGCCTCCCCGGGATCTCCGGGATCGGTGCCAAATCCGCAGCGACACTCGTGGCGACATACGGCGACGTCGAAGACATCATCGCCGCAGCCGGAGACGACTCGATAAAGATGCCCCCACGCCAGCGCGAGAACCTGCTCGGATCCGCAGACTATGTGCGTGCCGCCAAGCGGATCGTCGCACTCGACGAACCGCCACAAACACCCGAGTGTGACGGCGCACGAAGCGGCGCGCTCGGAGCGGCCGACTCTGCGGCGCTCGAGGAACTCATCGCGCGCACCGGACAGGAACGCGCGATCAGAAACCTCGAGAACAGGCTCGCCGAGCTACGGTGATTCGACGATGCGAGCGCTGCCACCGGACACCATCAGCGCCTCGTCGTCATCCAGAAAAAGCAGAGGGAACCTGGACTCGTATTCGCGGTCGATGCGTTCGAAAATCGCCGGCGGGTAGTCGGGTAACTTGCCGTCGGCGTGCGGAACAACGACGTGCGGCACGAGACCGAGTCCCGCGTACCCGTCCAGCCCGGGCGCCGCCCTCGTATCGTCGAGAAGCGTAATGGGGTCTAGATCCGTTCCCGCGACGACAGAGCCGGCACTCATTCCGATATATGGGAGGCCTGCACGGACGGCCGCGACAAGTGCCTGCCCCGACCCGTTTCCGCGAAGCGCGGCGAGAAGGGCGAACGAGTTGCCGCCAGCGAGGTAGACGACGTCTATCCGGGACAGCGTCTGGGAGAAGCTCTCTGCCGATGTGGCATCGGAGGCCAGAATTCGAGTTACCGTAAACCCGAGCGCCTCCAGGCGATCGAGCTGCCACTGCCCTTCCGGATCCTGTGCTTCGGCGGCTGCGGCATCCCAGACGAAACCGAGCCGTAGGCCCTCCGGTGCCCGGCCCGTGGCGCCTTCGACGAAGCTCGGTATGGCGCCGACGCCGAGAGAAGTCAGTAGCAGCTTCATGACCGCGATGGTATGTCAGAGCCCGTCTGTAGCGTGACCGGCATGGGCACAATATTTTTCGACACTGCCACTACGATGAATGGCTTCATCGCCGACGCCGACCATTCGCTCCAGTGGTTGTTCGACGTCCCGCAGGAGTCTTCGGGGTCGTCTGCGGAAGATGACTGGGCCGACAGCCCCATTGGCGAAGCTGCCGTCATCGTGAAGGGATCCACCACCTACGAATGGGTCCTCGAAAACGAGAACATCCGAGACAATCCGGCACGCTGGACGGAGCTATTCGGCAAAAAGCCGGTGTTTGTGTTCTCCACGAGGGAACTCTGGGTGCCCCCGGAAGCGCCGGTGCACGTCGTCTCGGGAAAAGTGTCGGATGCGCTCACAGAGATTCGCGCCGCGGCAGGCGGCGGAGATATCTGGCTCGTAGGCGGCGGCGACCTCGTCGGCCAGTTCCTTGATGCCGGTGCCCTCGATTCGATCCGTCTTTCGGTGGCACCGGTCGTGCTCGACAGAGGCGCACCGCTACTCCCCAGGACGATCGAATCCGATCGTCTACGGCTGGTTGGTGCGCGCCCGGAGGGGCAGTTCGCCCGCTTGGAATATCAGGTGGTGCGCCCCTAGCGCGCACAAAAAGCCCGTACCGTCGGGGATCCTGTCCCAATCGGTACGGGCCTTGCACGCGCCAAGTCGTTAGGCCACTGCCTTCGCGAGTGCGTTGAGTGACTCTTCGAGCTCTTCCTCCGAGAATGCGGGGAAGATCTGCTTGAGCTTCTCGTCGGTGACCTTGCGCCAGTCGTAGGTCAAAGACACCTTGGACTCGGCCGATCCCTCGGACTCGATCTCCCAGACCCATTCCCAGCCGGCGGGCTCATCCTTGTTCTTTTCCTGGGCGGGCTGCCAGCTGACGAGCTTATTCTCGATGACGCCCGTGACGTGGTTGAACATCTTGTACTCGCCGCCCATCTTCTCGGCGTACATGTTCATCACGAAGACGTCGCCGACCGCAGAAATTCGTTCGGTGTCTTCCGCGGACCGCACGGTCCCCGATGCGTCGATCTCGTTGTGACGTGCCGGCAGCGACAATACGTCGAAGATCTTGTCCGCCGGGGCGTCGATCGTGCGCGATACGGTGATGCTTTCGCTGTTTTGCGTCATGGCCCCACTGTGCCACGGCCACCGGCCTCGTGCAGCCGCTCCTGCGCAAGGCGGGTTTTCAGGTGCTTAGGTGACCTTTTCGTCGACGACACCGCGGCGGATCATGTCTGCGGCGTGGCGGGCCCTCTTTGCGGTCTGGTCGTCGGCGATCTTGGCGACCTGGATCAGACCGTCGAGTACGAGCCGTGCCGAGCGGACGAAGTCGCCCGCCGTCAGGTCCACACCTTCCTGCCAGCTAGCTGCGAGAACCTCCGAGAGCGAACCGCCCGATACCCAATGGTGGATCACGGGTGCCAAGGCAAGATCGATGTCGCTCGTCTGCGGCAGCTGGCGCTTGCGCTCAGCAGCGGAAATCTTGTTCGCGGATGCCTCGGTCGCGGCCAGGGCTGCCTGCAGCTTCTGCGAGTTGGGTGGCCGGACCGTCTGTTGACGTCGGCCATGCGCTACCACGGCTGCCACGCAGGCAGACAGCTCCGCCGAATCGAGAGCCGACCACGCACCGCCTCGAACCGCTTCTGTGATGAGCAGCTCCTGTTCCGAATGCACGCGTGAGAGTAGTGCGCCTTCTTCGGTCGCGACGATGTGCCCGCCGGGGCCCTGCTCCAGGTATCCGAATTCACGAAGGAGATTGACAATCCGTCTGAAGCGCCGGGCAAGTGAAGCCTGGTCGTCCTCTATGCGCTTGGTCAGCGTTTGCTCCCGCGCGGCCACCTCATTCCACGCATGCCACGCCTTCGCCCACAGTTCGAGCTTCTCGTTACCGTGCAGAGGATGGGAGGAAAGCTCGCGCCGCGCCGCGCCGATCCGCGGGTCCGAGGGCCGGCTCTCCTTCTTGCGGAGCTTCTTTGCACGCGCCCGAGCTTTGGGCGCGAGCCGGTCCATCTGCCCTACCAGCCGCTTACGGTTCCCGCCCGTCGTAGCGCGACGACCCGAAGGCAGCACGAGGCGTCCGACGGTCACCGGCGGGCGGTGGAAATCGCGCACATCGAGCCACTTGGTGTGCCCGTTGTCGAGGAGGCAGAGCGCTCGCGCGGCGGTAGGCGAATCGCTCTTCACCGTGAGCACCGTTCCGAGAAACGCGAGGCGTTTCCGATCGATGAGAAGCACATCGCCTTCGTCGGCGCGGGTGAGCGCCTTCGCGATCTCGGCATCGGCATGCTCGCGTTGCTTCTGCTTGTGCTCGCGTTCGAGTGCAGTGAGCTTCGCTCTGATCGCCATGTACTCGTCGAGCTCGGCCGGCGGGTCAAGTCGGTCCAAGGCGTCGCGGCGTTCGGCGGCCTGGCGGCGAGTGTGCTCCAACGCGGAGGCTTCGCGCACGACGTCCTTGTCGATCTGGAACTGGGCAAAGCTTCGACCGACGAGGGCTTCGGCCTCTTTGTCTCCGATGGTCGACACGAGGTTCACGGCCATCGAGTAATCGGGTGCGAACGCGCTGCGTAGAGGGAACTTTGGCGAATTGGCGAGATTGATCAGGACGTGGAGATCGAGCTCGGGATCGTCGAGTGTGACGGCGGTGCCCAGGACATCGATTCCACGGCGGCCCGCGCGTCCGGTGATCTGCGAATACTGAGCAGCCGTGAGTGGCACGTGCCCTTCGCCGTCAAACTTGGTGAGTTTTTCCAAGACAACGGCGCGGGCGGGCATGTGGATACCGAGGGCGAGGGTCTCTGTGGCGAAAACGACCTTGATCAGCCCGTCGGAGAACAACTCTTCGACGATGGTGCGGAAAAGCGGAAGCATTCCCGCGTGATGGGCCGCGATCCCCGAGGTAAGCCCTGATCGGAAGGCGCCGTAGTCCAACGCATCCAGGTCGGCTGCGGGAACCTCGCGAACCGCTTCGTCGGCGAAAGCGGCGATATCGCGCGCTTCTACTTTTGTCGTGAGACGGAGCCGGCTACGGCGCATCTGCTCGACGGCACCATCGCAACCCGCGCGGGAGAAAATAAAGTAGATGGCGGGGAGGAGTTCCTCGTCGTCCAGCGCCTCGATGGCGTCGAGGCGCTTGGCCCACAGTGGACGACCCTTCGTCGACATGCGTCGATCGTGGTAGCCCTCTCTGCGGCCGCGGCTTTCACGGAGAAGTCCGTCGGTGATCGGGACCATTTCACCTTCCCGAAGAAGGAGATGCCGCAGCGGAACGGGGCGGTGGGTGCTGCTGATCACGGCGGTGTCGCCGCGCACGCTGGAAAGCCAGTCTCCGAGTTCGTCCGCATTGGAGACCGTCGCCGACAGGCCGACGAGCTGAACGTGGGTGCCGAGGGTGAGGATGATCTCCTCCCACACGACACCACGAGACCGATCGCCCAGATAATGGATCTCGTCCATCACGACACACGAGAGGGAATCGAGAAGCTTCGACTCCGCGTAGATCATGTTGCGGAGCACCTCGGTCGTCATGACAACGACGTCGGCGTCGGGATTGATCGAATGGTCCCCGGTGAGGAGACCGACGGCATCCGCGCCGAATCGAGAGCGAAATTGCCGGAACTTCTGGTTGCTCAACGCTTTGATCGGCGTTGTGTAGACGCACGTGCCTCCGCGGGCGAGCGCACGGTGCGCGGCGTACTCGCCGATGAGGGTTTTTCCCGACCCCGTCGGAGCGGACACGAGCACGTCCCGCTCGTCGTCGAGCGCGTCGAACGCCTGCTGTTGGAACGCGTCAGGCCGGACGTTCGAGGCGGTGAGGAACGAGGCCAACAGAGGGCGCGACTCGAGCGAGTCCGAGCCCTCGGAGGTGCGGTCGGCTGAAGAGGAGTTAGTCAAGAAATCACTTGTGCGTCGGGGGCAGGTACACCGACGAGCTTAGAGCACGTCGTCGTAGTCGCCCGGGTCCACGGGACCGGACTGCCCCGGGGTCGAATACGGTCCGGGCGTGGTACTGGGCGGCGGCAAAGGAGCGCTGCCTCCGACACCAAGAGAAGCGGTGCCGTAATGGTCCGCGCCCGTGCCGATCGGTGCGGGCCGGGCGACGGACGTCGATTGGTAGTCGCCGCCGGACGTGTCGGCCTCCTCGGCTGAGATCGGCGAGGCCTGGTCGTCGTCGAGATCGTCCCAATCCCGCCGGCGCTTGCCCCGCCGTTTGTCATTAATGCGCGCGAACTGGGTGGCCACCTCGACCAGCACGCACACCGCAACGGCAAGCGCCAGCATCGAAAACGGATCCGAACCGGGCGACATGACGGCGGCGAAACCGAAAACCGCGACGATGATCCCGCGGCGGGCCTTCGAAAGCTGCTCGTACGACAGCACGCCGACGACGTTGAGCATGGCCACGAGCAGCGGAATCTCGAAGCTCACGCCGAAAATGAGGATCAGGTAGATGACGAAGTTGAAGTATTCGCTACCCGAAAGTGCGGTGACCTGGACGTCGTCGCCGACGGTGAGCAGGAAGTCGAGGGCCTGAGAAACGACGATGTAGGCGATGACGGCGCCGGCTACGAAGAGCAACGCGGCAAGGGTGGTGAAGATCCGCCCGAAGCGGCGTTCCTTCTGGTGCAGCCCAGGAACGATGAACGCCCAAAGCTGATACAGCCACACCGGGCACGACAGCACCGCGCCGGCGGTGAGCGCGACCTTGAGGCGCAGCATGAACTGCTCAAATGGGCCGGTGGCGAGAAGACGACACTCGTCGGTGGCGTTGAAACTGGCTCGCGCAGATTCGGGGAGCGAACAGTACGGCCCCGTCAAGATACTGCCGAGTGAGCGGATCGGTCCGAGCGAGTACTGGTACCACATGAAACCGAAGATGGTCATGACTAGAACCGCGGCCGCCGAGATCAGCACTCGCTTTCGGAGCTCATAGATGTGCTCCATGATCGGCATCGAGCCGTCCGGAGCTCTCTTGGTGCGCTTGCGGCGGCGAGTCTTCGTGGACGTGGGGGCCGGACCGTTGCCGGGAGCCGGGTGCTGCGCCTGTGGCGCGGAGACTCCGCTGTCGCTCATTATGGCCGTGTTCGTCCTTCCCCACCGCGCCCGGTCCTCTCGTTCGAGGGCCGGGCGACATAATTGTGCCTATTGGTTCTGCGTACCCGGGTTGTACGGGGCGTTGCCGCCCGGGTTGTAGGGCTGACCCGGATTTACATTCGGCTGCTGGTAGCCCTGCTGGACCCCACCCTGCTGCGGATGCTGGTAGCCCTGCTGAACCCCGCCTTGCTGCGGATGCTGGTAGTCCTGCTGAACCCCGCCTTGCTGCGGCGGCTGCTGCTGGAAGCCCTGCTGAACGCCACCCTGCTGCGGCTGCTGATATGCCTGCTGCGGCTGCTGGAAATTCTGCTGCGGCTGTGCGTACTGCTGGTATTGCTGGTCGCCCTGCGGGTACTGGGCGTTCGACGGAAGAGCCTGCTGAGGCTGCTCGCCGTCCTTGCCCTCGTGCTGCATTTCCTTGACCTCGGACTTGAAAATACGCATCGAGCGTCCGAGCCCGCGCGCGGCGTCCGGGAGCTTCTTCGCGCCGAAGAGCAGCACGACTACCGCCAAGAAAATAAGCAAATGCCAGGGGCTCAATCCGCCCATTGGAGGTACCTTCCGTTTCTTTTGCTTCTCGCAGCACAATCGTACCCCGCCGCCGCCCTATCGCCGGACCGCCGTGCGGTGGACTCCACCCCTGCTGGAGTGGGTGCCGCTCAAGATGATTCAAGAGTATGGAGACGGTGTCACGCAGGTCAATTGGAGACAGTGACCTCACAGCAACTTCCCGGCTAACGCTTGGTTAACGCGCCGGTTGGAGGCTTTATATTCCGTACGCGGAAAGTGCGCTGCTCGCCTGCTCGGCGATGTCCGCGCGCAGTCCCTCATCCAGAGGTTGCAGCGTCGTCGCATTGCCGAGCAGGAAGCGTCGGAGCCAGTCCGGGTTGTAATAGTCGACCGTAACCTCTGCGGAACCGTCCTCGCGCCAGTGGATATCGCGGAACGGGTATTGCTCGACAAACCAGGCCGCACCTGCGGGAACGACAGCACGAATGGACTGTGTCGGTGTGGTCGACGCCTGTTCCGGCTCGGGGCCCACCGGGTGGGAGGGACCAAGTGGCTCGACGTGCGCGATCCGATCTGTGCGGAAGGTGCGCCACTCCCCGATCTCCCGGTCGACACCGCGCAGGTACGCATGTTCGGCGTGCACATGTAGACGACCGCCGTCGACGATGCGAATCCTCGTCGAATCCGAACCGGCCGAGTGATAGACGAAACGGACTGCCAAGCCGGACTCGAGGGCAGAGCGCAGGTGTTCTGCCGTCTTTTCACTTGTTGACGGCGCCGGAGCCGTGGTCGAGGCAGCGTCCAGGCGGGCATTGGTCGGCGAAATAGCGCCCAACATTCGCAGCGCCTCGTCGAGTCCTTCCTGGTCCACGACTTCCGGCCGGCCCACGAGTGTGGCGAGCGCCGTTTTGAGCGTGATCGCCTCTTCGAAGGTGAGCCGTAGCGGCCTATCGATTCCGGCGAAAAAGGTGACCTCGACAAAGTCTGCCTCGGCGAGGTCGGTGTAGTCATCGAATGCATCGACCTCGCGTGCGGGATCGGACGTGCCGTCGACCCATCCACCGCGGTCGCTATCACCGACCTCGCTCCAGAACGCGAGGTCGACGAGTTGGCCGGGCCCATGGCCGGGAAGACCACAGCACCACAACTGGCTCAGCGTATCGCGGAGCTGCTTTTCGGTGAGCGAGAGCTCACGCGCCGCGTCGGCCACGGCGACCGGTCCACCCTGCTCGCGGAAATACGCGAGGACTGTGAGCATCTTGTCTGCGGAAACTGGCGAACGTGGGGTCATCGAACCGCCTCCAACGCTGCTCGTAGCGTTCCTATTACGGCATCGACGAGTACTGGCGGTTCGATCGCGCGGGCGTTGACACCTGCACCGGCGACGAGCTCGGCGATCGTCACCAGCGATACCGAGGTGAGTTCGAGCTCATCTCCCTCGATGCCATCAAGCACGGACTCTGTCGATCGATGGGAATGAGCGCGAAGCTCCGCACCCGAACCCTCCGCCACCCACACGCGAGCGTCGATACTCGGGTCGAAAGTGCGGACAGACTCTTCGAGAATGCGTTGGATTTCCTCTACGGGCGGCCTGGAATGCGTGGCGGTCTGATTCTTCACCGGTTTGAGCTCGGCGATCCTCGACAGCCGGAAGCAGCGCACGTCGTCTCTATCGAGGTCGTATCCCACGACGTACCAGTGCGCATCGTGGGTGCCGACAAGCCAAGGCTCGAGCCTCCGCGGCAGCGGATCGTGCTCGCCCGCCCCTGTATGGCAGAAAGTAACGACCAAATTTTTCGTGCTGTATTCCGCGAGATCCGCGGCAAGCTCAAGTTCTCGGGAATCGCCGGGCTCGGCGGCGACGGGAGCGGCAAGTTGTGGCCGAATTCCACCCGCGCGCAGCTTGGTGAGCGCTCCGGTCAACTCGGCATTGCGTGCGGCGCCGCTCCATACCTCGCTGACGATGGCGAGAACACCGGCCGCCCGCGGGGTGAGTTCCAACGGCGGGAGTTCGACATCGGCGCGCCGGATTCGATACCCCGGAGTGGCCTCGTTGTCCATGGTCGGGCCGGTTTCGAGGTGGACACCGGCAGCTTCGAGTTCGGCCTTATCTCGTTCGAAGGTGCGCTCGAAAGAGCTTTGCGTTGAGGAATCCTCGTAGCCTTGCACGGTATAGCGGATCTGCTCGGCAGAGATGAACTGCTCTCTGGAGAGTAGACAAATCACCAAGTTGACCAGGCGCTGAGACTTCGAGGTGGACACGAAATCTAGGGTACGGAAGAAAAAGTTGCTATGAGGTTGTCGACACGCTCATCGGATTGGACGAATGGGTCGAGCAGCGCGACCGTATTACTCGCGGTCGATGTCCCCGCGCCTGCCTTGAGATGTACCCAGTCAACGGTGAATTCCGCGCCGGCCGCTTCGGCCGCGGCAATGAACTTGCCGCGCAGCTTCGCACGAGTCGTGGCGGGAGCCTCGATGCGAGCAGCCTCGACCTCCTCGTCCGTGACGATCTTTGCGGCCTTTCCTCGAGCTTCCAGCAGCGATACGATGCCGCGCCCCGGTCTCACATCGTGGTAGGTCAGGTCGACCTGTGCGAGCTTGGGGTCGCCGAGTTCCAGCCCGCCCTTGGCTTGGTAGGCCTTGATCAGCTGCAGCTTGGCAGCCCAGTCGATCTCGGTGGCAATGGACGAATAGTCGCCGCTTTCGACAGCATCGAGCGCGCGTTCCCACAGCTCGATCATCTCTGCATAATCCTCGCGGTCGGGGCGCTCACAGCCTCCGCCGTCGAAATATGTTTTGACGGCGGAGAGGAACTCTCGCTGGAGTGCGAGCGCATTCGTGGTGGTGCCGTCGGCAAGCGCGATCTCCGCAGTCCCGTTGAGGTCACGGGAGATTTCTCGAATGGCGCGCACCGGGTTCGCAATGGCGAGATGACTCATCGACACCCCGGACTCGAGCAGCTCGAGAACGAGGCGTGTCGAGGCGACCTTGAGCATCGTCGAGGCCTCGATCATGTTTGAATCGCCGACGATGACATGCATGCGCCGGAACTTCTTCGAGTCCGCGTGAGGCTCGTCGCGCGTGTTGATCATCGGACGCGAGCGTGTCGTCGCCGAGGACACCCCGTCCCACATGTGCTCTGCACGCTGCGAGAAGCAGTAGCGCACGTCCCCGTTCGGCTCGGTGAGGATCTTGCCCGCGCCACAGATGAGTTGGCGGGAGACGAGGAAGGGCAACAACTCGACAGCGATATCGCGAAGCGTTGTCGTGCGGTCGACTAGGTAGTTTTCGTGGCAGCCGTAGGAGTGCCCGGACGAGTCGGTGTTGTTTTTGAAGATGAACACCTTGGCGAGAATGCTTTGTTCGGCGAGCATTCGCTCAGCCTCGAGCGCGAGGTCATCGACGATCCGCTCTCCTGCTTTGTCGTAGGCGATGAGCTGGCGCAGACCGTCGCATTCCGCAGTCGCGTACTCGGGATGCGAGCCGACGTCGAGATACAGCCGCGAACCGTTTGCGAGAAACACGTTGGATGAACGCGACCTCTCGACGATCGGACGGAAGAGGAATCGGGCGACCTCGTCAGCACCGAGTGCCCTCGACCCGCGAGCGGAGACGGAGGTGATCCCGAACTCGGTCTCGATTCCGACGATTCGACGGATCACTGTCCGCCCTTTTGCACGTACGACTTGACGAACTCCTCCGCGTTGGTCTCGAGGATGTCGTCGATCTCGTCGAGCAACGAGTCCGCCTCGGACGTGTTGGCCGCCTTCGCTACCTGGCCGGCCTCATCGTCGCCTTCTCCCCCGGACGAACGAGTGGTGTTGATCTGAGCCATGTGGACGCTCCCTTCGTGCTGGCTTGGCGTGTTGAATCTAGGATATGCCCGCGACAAGGCGCGAGGGCCCGTCAATGGAGAGCAGCTGCTCGCGGCCTTCGACCTCAGCCTTATTCCCGGCGTACGGATCGGGCATCTCCACGTACCGGGGCTCTCCGTCGGAGTCGACAATGGTGAGCTGATCCCATCCGGCGGCAAAAACGTGCTCACCCAGAGTGGAGATCGCCTGCCCACGCAGCCACGCGCGTGTGTTGGTCGGAGGTGTCAGCGCCGCAGCCTCGACCTCTTTGTCGGAGAGCAGCCTACGGATCCGGCCGCGTGCGGCTAGACGATTGTAGAGTCCACGGTCGGGGTCGATGTCGCTGTACTGGATATCGAGTGCGGCGAGCTTCGGGGAATCCCATTCGAGTCCGTCGCGAGTGCGCAGGCCGTCGAGCAGCGCGAGCTTGGCCGGCCAGTCGAGGCAATCCGCGCACCCCATCGGGTCCTCGGCCAAACGCTCGAGGATCTCTGTCCATTCCGCGAGCACATCGCCCGACCACTCGGGCACAGGATTGTCCCGGCAGAACTCGGAAACCCGTCGAAGGATCTCGCGCTGCTGCTCCAGGGCAGTCATGGAGCGCCCGTCGGCGAGGTGAATCTCCCGGCTGAGCGAGATGTCGTGGCTGATGGTCTGCACGGCCTGCGGCGGGTCGAGTGCCTGCAGATCGTCGAAACGCACCCCGCCCTCGATGGCGTTGAGCACGAGCGAGGTGGTGCCGAGCTTGAGATACGTGGCAAGTTCGGCGAGGTTCGCATCGCCGATGATGACGTGGAGCCTGCGCCATTTATCGTCGTCGGCGTGAGGCTCGTCGCGGGTGTTGATGATGCCGCGGCGAAGCGTCGTCTCCAACCCGGAGAAGACCTCGATGTAGTCGGCGCGCTGCGAAAGCTGGAATCCCGCACGCTCGCCGAACTGACCGATCCCGACGCGTCCGGAGCCTGTGAACACCTGGCGGGTGACGAAGTGCGGAGCGACATTTTCCGCGATGACGTCGAAGTCGACATCCCGCCGGACGAGATAATTCTCGTGCGTGCCATATGAGGCACCCTTGCCGTCGACATTATTTTTGTAGAGGCGGACGGTTTCGTTGCCCTCGACCGCTGCGGAGTCGACCCCGGCCTGGTGCATGATCCGCTCCCCCGCCTTGTCCCACAGGACCGCGTCCCTCGGGGAGGTCACCTCGGGCGAGGAGTACTCGGGGTGCGCGTGATCGACGTAGAAGCGTGCACCGTTGCGGAGAACACGATTGGTAATCCCGAATTCGCTCGGATCCATCAAGGACGTCGGACGCGAATCGGAAAGGTCAAAGCCACGCGCGTCGCGCATCGGCGACTCGGATTCGTAGTCCCAGCGCGCGCTCGCGACCCGCGAGACCTCCGGCTCGTTATATGCGCGGATCACCTGAGTCGATGTGACGATGGACGAAATCAGGGGCGATCCCGGTACCGATATTCCAAACTCGATCTCAGTGCCGAGGATCCGCCCGGTGGTCTCTGCCTCCGACGTCATCTACGCATCCCTTCCAGCAGCGCCGGCACTGGCGTCGGCCGCGAGATCCTTGGCGGCAACGGCGCGAACCTCGACGACCCGCTCGCCGCGCACGCCGGTGAGCCGAGCCCATTCCTGCGGGTTCGAGGTGTTGGGCAGGTCGGTGCTCTCCCCGAACTCCGCGTCCACGGAGTCGAGGAAGTGCTCAAGCGTGAGGCCCTGCCCGTCGCCCGCGACAATATCCTTGATCGCGAGCTTCTTCGCACGGTCGACGACGTTGCGCAGCATCGCACCCGACACCAGGTCCGCGAGGTAGAGGTCCTGGGACTTGCCCGAGGCGAATCGCAGCGTCGCGTAGTGCGTTGAGGGCTCCCTGCGGAACATGTGCTCGACGATCTTGTCGGTGATCATCGCCGCGTGGACGGAAGGATCGGAATCGCCCACCTCGGCCGGCTCGAACCGCAAATCCCCGACCACGTACTTCGAGAGGATGTCGCGGGATTCGCCGCGCCCGGGACGGTCGATACGGATTTTGAGATCCAGGCGGCCGGGCCGCAGGATCGCCGGGTCGATCATGTCCTCGCGGTTCGAGGCGCCGATGATGATGACGTTGCGCAGGTCCTCGACGCCGTCGATCTCGGCGAGCAGCTGCGGCACGACAGTCGTCTCCATGTCCGAGGACACGCCGGCGCCGCGCGTGCGGAAAATCGAGTCCATCTCATCGAAGAACACGATCACGGGATGGCCGTCGGTGGCCTTGTCCCGGGCGCGCTCGAAGACGTTCCGGATGTGCCGCTCGGTCTCACCCACGTACTTGTTGAGCAGCTCCGGACCCTTGATCGACAGAAAGCTCGACTCGGGAATGACGTCGGAGTCCGCGACCGGCTTCTCGCTCGCGGCTTCCGTTGTGCCTGCATCGTGACGCGCCGAGGCCTCGGCAAGCGAGCGGGCCACGGCCTTCGCGATAAGCGTCTTACCGCAGCCGGGCGGGCCGTAGAGCAACAAACCCTTCGGCGGGGACAGTTGGAATTCGTGATAGAGGTCCTGGTGGAGGAACGGCAACTCGATGGCGTCCCTGATCTCCTCGATCTGGCGTCCGAGCCCGCCGATCTCGGTGTAGGACACATCCGGCACCTCTTCGAGCAGCAGCTCGTCGACCTCGGCCTTCGGAACGACCTCGAACGCGAACGAAGACTTGGTGTCCACGAGCAGCGAGACCCCGCCGCGCAGCCGCTGTCCGCGCAGTTCGTCCGACAGGTAGACGATGTGCTCTTCGTCGTTACCCATGACGACGCGGGCGCGCTCTCCGTCGGACAACACATCGCGGAGCGTCGCGGTCACACCGAACCCAGTTTGTTCGGGAAGCGCCTCGACGATGGTGAGCGCCTCGTTGAGGCGAACGACGGTCCCGGGGCGTAGCGCTTCGGGCTTGACCTTCGGCGAGATCGTGAGCAGCATGCGCCGGCCGGAAGTCATGACCTCGGCGGTCTCGATGTCCGAGCTTGACGACCCCGGCAGCGTTCCGCCGGCTCCGGAGAGCTGGTCGGCTTGTGCCATCCGGCTCCGTGCGGTGCTCGACGTGGACACGGTGTCGTCGTCGCCGGGGACCGGTTCGCCGAGAGCCACCACGACCCCGTAGGTCGAGGGAGGGGTTCCGAGACGCTCGACCTCACCCTTGAGCGCCTCAAGCTGGTCGCGCGCATCCTTGAGAAGATCGGCGAGCCTGGCGTTGCGAGACGACAGCGCGTCCACCTTGATGGTCTTCTCGCGAGCGCTCCGCTCGGAATGCTGCAGCTTGCTGCGAAGACCGCTGAGCTCTTCCCGCGAGATCTGGGCCACCGAGGAGGAATCGCCGCTCTGAGTGCGGTCCGTCACGCAACTCACCTTCTTTCATCGACGACTGGGATGTTGGGCCCTATCAGTTGTAAGGCGTACCTTCCTATTCTAATGCTTACCGCTTCGACGCTGCCGTTTGATGGTCGTCACACCGTCCGCCAGCCGCCTCGCGGTAATAAGGAAAGCGGTGTGACCTTGGATTCTGTGCTCCGGGCGGACGGCGAGGCCGACGACGTGCCAATCCCGGTTGATCGACTCCCACGCCCGCGGCTCGGTCCAGTTCTGCTGATCGCGCAGTGCCTCGACGACCTGGGACATCTGGGTCGTCGTCGCGACGTAACAGATGAGCACGCCGCCGGGCCGAAGCACCTTGTGCACCGCGGGAAGCGTGTCCCAGGGCGCGAGCATATCGAGGATTATGCGGTCGACGGGCCCCCCGAGCTCCTCGACCGACGTGTCCGCGAGATCGGCGATGCGCAACTGCCAGTTCTCGGGATGCTCGCCATAGAACGTCTTCACATTGCGCTCGGCGTGCACCGCGTGGTCCTCGCGGATCTCGTAGGAGATCACCTCACCTTCCGGGCCCACGGCGCGCAGGAGCGAACACGTGAGCGCCCCGGACCCGGCGCCGGCTTCAAGTACGCGGGCACCGGGAAAAATGTCTCCCTCGTGGACGATCTGTGCCGCGTCCTTCGGGTAGATCACTTGGGCGCCGCGTGGCATCGAGAGCACGTAGTCCGTGAGCAGGGGGCGTAACGCCAGGTACGAGGCGTCGCCGGTCGAGGTGACGATGCTGCCCTCGGCGGTACCGATCAGGTCGTCATGCCGGACGGCGCCGGCGTGGGTGAAGAACTCCGAACCAGGCTGCAACACAACCGTGTACTTTCGCCCTTTCGCGTCTGTGAGCTGAACGCGGTCTCCCTGAACGAAGGGGCCTGAGCGTTGCACCGTGGTTGGACCTTTCTGTCTGTGCGGCAATGCGACGGCATCCCGCGCCGGATGGGGGTTCTTTCGAATCGTGACCATTACCCTGCCAGGTATGAGCAGTACTTCCGAATCCGAAACCACGCCCGAAACGGCACAGCTCCCGGGTATGCCCGAACCCAAGAAGGTCAAGCGCCCGCGCCCGCTCGCGCTGTCGGCTTCCCGCGCCTCGGATTACCGTCAGTGTCCCCTGCTCTACCGGCTCCGCACGATCGACAAATTGCCGGAGCCGAAGACGAAGGCACAGGTGCTCGGCACCACCGTGCACTCGGCGCTCGAGAACCTCTACGCGCTGCCCCAGTCCGAGCGCACGACCGCGAAGGCGACGGCTCTTGCCGAGGCAGAGGCCGAGAAATCGCTCGCCGAGGGCGGTATCGCCGCCGACGTCATCGAGCCGGATAAGCATGCGGCATTCACGGGCGAGGCGGCGCAGCTCGTCCGGGGCCTCTACGTCGTCGAGGACCCGACCCGGTTCGACCCGACCTCCTGTGAGGACTATCTCGTCACCTCCACCGAGCACGGCACCCCGTTGCACGGCTTCGTCGATCGCATCGACGTCGCGCCCACGGGCGAGGTGCGCGTCGTCGACTACAAGACCGGTAAGCCGCCGCGGCCTGGGTACGAGCGCACCGCGCTCGCGCAGATGCGGTTCTACGCGCTGATGTACTTCCTCATCCGCGGCGACATTCCCACGCAGCTCAAGCTCATCTACCTGAAGAACGGGTCGTTCCTCACGCTGTCGCCCACCGACCACATGCTCACCGAGACTGCACGCGAGCTCGACTCGCTGTGGGCCGATATCGAGCGCGACGGCAAGGAAGGAACCTTCGAGCCGAAGACATCGAAGCTGTGCGGTTGGTGCAACCACAAGGCCCACTGCCCGGCGTTCGGTGGGACGCCGCCGGAGTATCCGGGCTGGCCGGGCACGCGCCGGGTGGGCTGAGTCCCCCAGCTGCCGCAGCTCAAGGCACGTCGATGACGTCGGAGGCGCCGATATTTGTGGCCTCCGACGTCATTACATCCGGCAGGACCTGATATCGGAAGCCAGGATCGCCTTCGCGCCCGCGGCCGAGAGCTGGTCCATGATCGTGTTCATATCGGCGCGCGGAACCATCGAGCGGACGGCGACCCAGTTCGGATCCGCCATCGGAGAGACGGTCGGCGACTCGATGCCCGGCACGATCTCGGTGACGGTATCGAGCAGCTCCTTAGGGCAGTCGAGATCGAGCATCATGAACTGCTGGGCGAAGACCACACCCTGGAGTCGTGCGATGAGCTGACGCATCTGGGTCGTCGTCTCCGCGCCCCGCCGACCGATGAGCACGCCTTCCGAGTCGCACAGCACCGGGCCGAAAGCCTCGAGCCCATGCGCGCGGAGGGTGCGCCCCGAACCGACGACGTCCGCGATGCAGTCGGCGACGCCGAGCTGGATCGAGATCTCCACCGCACCGTCGAGTCGGATGACCGTCGCCTCCACGCCCCGCTCGGCGAGGTCGTCGCGCACGATGTTCGGGTACGAGGTCGCTATGCGCGCCCCGGCGAGCTTGTCGACATCCCAGCCCTCTCCGGACGGGCCGGCATAGCGGAACGTGGAGTGCCCGAATCCGAGAGCGAGAAGCTCGGAGACGTCGCCCTTCGAGTCGGCGGCGAGATCCCTTCCTGTGAGGCCCAGATCGAGTTGCCCGTTACCGACATAGATCGCGATGTCCTTGGGGCGTAGAAAAAAGAACTCGACACCGTTGTGCTGGTCGAGAACGGTGAGGTCCTTGCCCTCCCCTCGACGCTTGTACCCGGCCTCGGCGAGCATGTGGGCGGCGGACTCGGAAAGTGAGCCCTTATTCGGCATGGCCACGCGCAGCATGCGTTCTCCTTACAGGTAGCGGTAGACGTCGTCGAGGCTCAGGCCGCGCTTGTGCATCATCACCTGAGTCCAATAAAGCAGCTGGGAAATCTCTTCGGATAGTTCGTCGTCGCTCTGATACTCGGCGGCGATCCACACTTCCCCGGCCTCTTCGTTGATCTTCTTGCCCAGGTGATGAATGCCCTTGTCGAAGGCGGCGACGGTGCCCGAATCCTCGGGGCGGTCGGCGATGCGCTGTGCGAGTTCGGCGAAAAGAGAATCGAAGGATTTCACGCCTTTAATTCTCCCACACGGGAGAAATCAAGTAGCACGTCGAGGTCGACACCGACGAGGCTGTCCCTGCGAGTCGTGCCGTCGACGTCCGGCTGTTCCGGCTCGGTCGGCACGTAGAGCACGCGACACCCCGCGGATACCGCGGCGCTCGCCCCGGTCACCGAATCCTCGATGGCGACGGCATCCCCCGGCGCGACCGACAGCGCCTCCGCGGCGGCGAGATATGGATCCGGCGCCGGTTTGGCATTGGCCACCGCGTCCCCGGTTATGACGGCGGAGAAGCGGGATCTCCCGATGACGTCCAGGGGCGCGGCCATCAGCGCGGACTCGGTGTTCGTCACGAGGGCCAGCGGCACGCCCCGTATCGCGAGCCCGTCGAGAAGATCCTGCGCGCCCGGGCGCCACTCGAGATCGGTGGCGAACAGCTCGGCGACCCGTGTGTGCAAGATGGCCTTGAGCCGCGCGAATTCCTCCGGGGTATCGACTGCGTGACCGGTGTATTCGGACAGCACGGCGAAGAACGTCTCCGTCGAGGCGCCGAGCGTCCGGCGACGAGTCTCGTCGTCCACCCGGCGGCCCATCTCCTCGCTGAGCTCACCGACGGCGATATCCCAGAGTTTTTCGGAGTCGATGAGCGTGCCATCCATGTCGAGAAATACTGCGTGCGGCGTCGTCACAATCGCCCACGCTACGCGTTCGAGGGCCTGTCGGCACTAGATCTTGGGGCACCTCTGCGCGATACTCGATTGTCGGTGCCAATTAAGGTGCTTGGTGGAACGTGCGTACATACAGCGTCTCGGCGTGGTCGACTCTCGCCGCAGGACGAGTAAATCGCTCCCGCGGGAGCGGAAGGGAGTGCCTTTCGTGGCGGCACCGGCAGCGGCGAGGAAATCGCTCACCGATTATGTGCGCAACAGTGCGGGCATTCTGCGCAAGTACGGGGAAACCGACGCGGCCTCCCTCATCGAATCCAAGTTCTTCGCCACCGAATCCACAGCGAGCGTCGTCGTGGTCGGCGAGGTCAAGCGCGGCAAGAGCTCGCTGGTCAACGCGCTGGTCGGCCGTCCCGGTCTCCTCCCCTCCGACGTCGACGAGTCCACGTCGATGCCGATCCAGGTCCTTCCCGTCGACGCCGAGTCGCCCGAGCGCATCGACCTGCACTTCGGCGATCATTCCGAGTCTCACGCCCTCGCCGAGCTCGGTCACTGGTCGACCACTGCCGGCGCGCGCGTCAATGCCGCCGACATCGTCGAGCTGCCGTCCCACGCCACCGTCCACATCGGCCGCGGGGTGGAGCTGCGAGCCGTCCTCGTCGACACCCCCGGAGCCGGCGGCCTCGACGACGCCGCGGTGGACCTTGCCCTGTCCTCGGCCCGAGGCGCCGGGATTCTGGTCATGGTGTGCGACGCGACCACGCCCATCACCGCCCCGGAAATCGACATCCTCACGCGCGCCGCGCAAACGGTCGGTTCGGTCATCGTCGTCGTGTCGAAAATCGACAAGGCCCTGACCCGCTGGCATTCCATCGTCGAGGAGAACCGTCGACTCATCCGCGAATACGCCGGAATGGACGTTCCCGTTCTCGGGGTCTCCAGCCTCCGCGCACAGTCCGCGCTCCTGCTGGATGACGTCGCACGTCGCGAGAAGATCGAGTCGACCTCCGGCATCGCGGCCCTGCGGACACTCATCGCCAAGCGTGCACGCAGCGCGGACGCCCTGTCGCGGGCGGTCGCGCTCAACGTCGGCGTCGCCGCGCTCAAGAAGGTTTCCGAGACCGTCGACGAGCAGATCCGTGCCACGGAACAACCGTCCCAGGTCGTCGAGGAATTGGAGACCCGTAAGGAAGAGCTCAAGGGGCTGCGCGATCACGGGCAGGAATGGGAACAGTTCCTCTCCCGCAACATCTCGGTGGCGCGCCAGCGCGTTCTCGGTGAGTTCGACTTGGCACTCGAATCGATCAAGGAAAAGTGGACGCAGGAGATCAACCGCTCGGGTCTCGTCGTTCTTCGCAGCAAGCCACAGGTGTTCACCGCGCAGATCGAGGCCGACGTCAACAAGGCCATCGAGCAGGCAATCAATTCGATGTCTGCTGCATTGAAGTCCGAATGCGACAGCCTCTTCGAGGACCAGAATGTGTGGCTCGCGATTGCTGACGCCGCGATCCGCGGGCTCGCAGGCCCCCAGCAGTATTCCTCCCGCGAGGTCGGGAAGAAGACCGACAACCTCATCGACCCCAGTGTCATCAGCGTCGGCATACTCGGCGGCACCGGCCTCGCCACGCTCGGCTCCTCGGCACTGGCCACGGTGGGCCTGAGCATGGTGGCGTTTCCGGCCGTGGCCGTCGGCGGCGGCTGGATCGCCATCAACCTCGCCTACCGAGCGATGCGCAACGGCAAGCAACACCTGCACACATGGGTGCGAGAGTCCTGCAACAGCGCGCGCATCGCCGCAGGCCGCGAAATCGACACACTCATCAATCTCTCGCGCACGGAGATGGTCGTTCGCTACCGCGCCCACCTGCGTTGGGAACAGGACAATATCCAGAGCCGGCTGCAAGCTGCGCAGTCCGCCGTCCGCGCCGATGAAAGCTCCCGGAAAGGACAGTCCGAGCGGCTCCGCAAGAACGCGAAGATCATTTCCTCGCACATCGACTATCTGGAGGCCGTGATCGCCGGGCTGCCCGAAGAACAGAGGAACGCACTGTGACCGCGCCCAACATGGACCCCGTCACCGCCGAACTGGATCAGGCGCTCCGCGCGCTCGCCGGTTACGGCGGCGACCTCATCGACCATGCCAACCGTCTGGGTCAGATCCTGTTCTCCCCGCCGCGTGTGGTGATCGTGGGGCGGCTCAAGGCCGGTAAGTCGACCCTGGTCAACGCTCTTGTCGGTGAACGTATCGCCGCGACAGGCGCGCTCGAGGTCACCAACGCGGTCACCGTGTTCCACAACGGCGCGCCGTCGCGCGCCGAGGTTGTCACCCGCGGCGGGGAACGGCTGCTCGCGCAGAACGCCTCCGGCGTCGTCACCCAGCTACCGGTGCCGGTGGAGGACATCTCCTACGTGGATCGTTTTCTGCCTTCCCGGGCCATCGCCGACGTGACTCTCATCGACACCCCGGGGCTTGCCACGCTCACCGCCGAAAATGAAGAGGTCGCCAAGCGCGCACTTCTGCCCGGCTACGACCAGACGCGCCAGGCGTCGACCGAGGCTGACGCCGCCGTGTTCGTGTTCGAGAGCCTGCCGCGGGCGCACGAGCGAGACTTCGTCTCCCGCCTAGGCTTTACGCCGCTCAACGTGGTCGGTGTGCTCGCCCGCGCCGATTCTTTCGGCGAGGGCGCGATGGGTGCGAAAGACCCGATGGCCCACGCCCGCGAATACTCGAGTGTGTTGTCGGGGCGCATGGAGGAGCTGGTCTCCACGGTCATCCCCATTGCGGGTCTCCTCGCTGAGGCCTCGCGTACGGGACAGGTCACCGAACACATTTCGCGGCAACTCGGCAAGCTCAGCGCACTCGAGCACGAGGACGTGCTCGAGGAGCTAGAACGCACCGATGACGGTGTGTTCAGCGCGCTGGACCGCAAGATGATTCTCGACCTTATCGGCGAGTACGGCACGATCCACGGTATCGAACGCGCCGCGCGGGGTGCCTCCGAACTGTCCGGGTGGCTCGATGCGTCTTCCGGCGTGAGCGAGCTGGACGCTTACCTGCGCGGCGAGCTCCTCCCCTTCGCCGCCATGCAGCGCGCGCTCCGCATCACCGGGGAGCTTGAGCAGCTGGCCATCCACCATCCCGCCCGCGATCGTGTGCGCCATATCCTCGGCGTGCTTTTCTCTCGGCCGGCGATGGTGAAGGTCGCCCTTTTCCGTTCGTATCGCGGTCTCGTGGCCTCCTCACCGCAGTCCCCGCTGACGGCCATGGCGAGACGTGCCCTGTCCGCCTCGAACCCGGCCGAGGCCGTGGGATTGCCTGCGGACGCGGATCCGGCCGAAATCGATGCCGCAGCCAAGGACGTTTTCGGACGAATGCAGCAGTTGCAATTCGTCGGGATCTCCGCGGCCGAGGACGATTCCCGCGCGGCGTTGTCGAAGTACCTTTATGCTCTGGGGCTCGGGCGCTAACTATTGCTCGGGATTCCCGAGGCCAGCCCGGCCGACAGCGTGGACACGACTTCCTCGACGAATTGATCGTGGCGGAGCTGGCCCGACTCCTCGAGCAAGTCATCGATTTCCTCGGCCGAATAATCCTCGTCCGAGGTGTTCTTGCGCCGAATCGCCGCAATAGCCAGGGCCCGCGCGGAGAGAATCGCGATGAGCGCGATTAGGAAGTTGTGAATCCGGTAGCGCCCGGGAGTTTCGCCGATCGACTGAGCGATCGAGTCCACGAGGAGCTCGACCTCCATGAGCAGCAGGGTGTCCTGCATGACCTCATTTTGTAGGGCACTCTGCACCCGCGTGTACGGGCCTATCTGCCCGACGATGCGAATGAACTCCACGCCCTCGTGATAACGCAGGACGTCCGCGACCGGCCTGATGACCAGCGTGGACAAGGTTGACACATCAAGGGTCTTGTCGACCTTGATGCCCTTTTCCGCGAGCGCGTCGATCTCGTTTTGACGCTGTTCCTCCATCGCTTCGATGCCGATGCGCAGGATCGCGCGAAGCAGCCCGGCCCGCGAACCGAAGTGGTAATTGATCGCGGAATCGTTGGACTGCTTCGCGTCCGCGACGATGTCGCGAATGCGCGCCGTCATCCAGCCTTCTTCGGCGAAATGGCGGCGGCCCGAAACGAGCAGTTTCTGCCGTGTCACACGGGAACGTTCTGGCATGGTGTCGATTTTAGTGTGCGGTGGTGGGTTTATCAGTCAATGGACGTATTCGAGCTACACATTGAAGTACTTCGCCTCAGGGTGGTACAGCACGAAAGCGTCGGTCGACTGCTCTGGGTGGAGCTGGAGTTCCTCGGAGATCTCGACACCGATTCGCCCTGCGTCGAGCAGCTCGACCATGTCGTTGCGGTACTCGAGATCCGGGCAAGCGCCGTAGCCGAAGGAGTAGCGGGCTCCGCGGTACTTGAGGTTGAAGAACTCGTTGATGTCCTCGGAGTCCTCGTCCGACACGGCACCGTCCGGTAGACGGAGTTCGTCGCGAACGCGATGGTGCCAGTATTCGGCGAGCGCCTCGGTCAGCTGCACGCCGATGCCGTGAACCTCCAGGTAGTCGCGGTACTCGTTCGCGGCGAACAGCTGGTTTGCGAAATCGGCGATCGGCCGTCCCATCGTGACCAGCTGCAGCGGCAAAACGTCCACCTGGCCGAGCTCCTTGGCCCGTTCGCGGGAACAGATGAAGTCCGAGACGCACAGGAACCGTGACCGCTGCTGTCGCGGGAAGCTCATCCGGCGCAACACCTCGGCGTCAGGGTGGGGATCGCTGAGGATCAGAACATCGTCGCCCTCGGAGACCGCCGGGAAGTAGCCGTAGACGACCGCGGCATGCGCGAGAATGCCCTCGGTGGTCAAGCGGTCGATCCACTCGCGCAGACGCGGACGCCCCTCGGAAGCCACGAGATCGTCGTACGACGGCCCTTCCCCACCGCGCACACCGCGCAGGCCCCATTGGCCCATGAACAGCGCGCGCTGGTCGAGGTGGTCGAGGTAGTCGTTGACGCTGATCCCCTTGGCGATTCGCGTGCCCCAGAACGGCGGGGTCGCCAGCGGAACGTCGACGGCCACGTCCGAGCGTTCGGGAACCTCCACGGGAGTCTCGTTGGCCTTGCGCTTTGCGGCGATGCGCTCGCTTCGTTCGCGGCGTGCCTTTCGCTCGGCCGCCTTGGCTGCGGCCTCCGCCGATTGGGCGACGGGGTTACCCGACCTCTTGGCCTGCATCACGTCGTCCATGAGCCGGAGGCCTTCGAACGCGTCGCGGGCGTAGAACACCTCGCCGTCATACAGCTCCTGGAGGTCGCCCTCGACGTAGGTTCGCGTGAGGGCAGCACCACCGAGGAGCACGGGGAACTGACCTGCCACACCCTTCGAGTTCATCTCCGAAAGGTTGTCCTTCATCACCACGGTCGACTTCACGAGAAGCCCCGACATTCCGATGACGTCGGCGCGATTGTCCTCCGCGGCGGTGAGGATCTCGGCGATCGGCTTCTTGATGCCGATGTTGACTACGTCGTAGCCGTTGTTCGACAAGATGATGTCCACGAGGTTCTTGCCGATATCGTGCACATCGCCCTTGACGGTCGCGAGAACGATCTTGCCCTTGCCGTCATCGTCGGAGGCTTCCATGTGCGGCTCCAGATGGGCGACGGCGGCCTTCATGGTCTCCGCGGACTGCAGGACGAACGGCAACTGCATCTGGCCCGAGCCGAAGAGCTCGCCGACCGTCTTCATCCCGCCGAGCAGGTGCGTGTTGATGATCTCCAGCGGCGGGATTTCCTTCATCGCCTCGTCGAGGTCTTCTTCCAGCCCCTTGCGCTCACCATCGACGATGCGCGCGGAAAGGCGTTCGAACAGCGGCATCGCGGCAAGCTCGGCGGCACGCGCATCTTTTGCGCCGGCGGCGGACACGCCCTCGAACAGCTCCATGAACGTCGAGAGCGGATCGTAGTCCTCCGAGCGGCGGTTGTAGACCATGTCGAGGGCGACCTCGCGGGGGCGCTCGTCGATCTTGCTCATCGGCAGGATCTTCGACGAGTGGGCGATCGCCGAGTCGAGGCCCGCCTTCACGCACTCGGCGAGGAACACCGAGTTGAGCACCTGCCGTGCGGCAGGGTTGAGACCGAAGGAGATATTCGACAGGCCCAGAGTGGTGTGCACCTTCGGGTGCGCCTCGGTGAGCTGACGGATCGCCTCGATCGTCTCGATGCCATCGCGACGCGTTTCCTCCTGGCCGGTGGAGATTGGGAACGTGAGGCAGTCGATGATGATGTCTTCTTCGGCCATCCCCCAGTTCTCGGTGAGGTCGGTGATGATCCGCTCGGCGATGTGGACCTTGTGCTCCGCGGTGCGCGCCTGGCCCTCCTCGTCGATCGTGAGACCGACGACGGCGGCGCCGTGCTTCCGCACCAGCTGCATGATCTTGACGAAGCGAGAATCGGGGCCATCGCCGTCTTCGTAGTTGACCGAGTTGACCGCGCAGCGTCCGCCCAGACGTTCGAGGCCCGCCTCGATGACCGCCGGCTCGGTGGAGTCGATCATGATCGGCAACGTCGATGCGGTAGCCAGCCGGCCCGCGAGCTCGGCCATGTCCTGTGCGCCGTCGCGGCCGACGTAGTCGACGCAGAGATCGACCATCTGCGCGCCATCGCGCATCTGCTCCTTGGCGATCTCCATGCAGGTGCCCCAGTCGACATCGAGCATCGCATTGCGGAAGCGCTTCGAACCGTTCGCGTTGGTCCGCTCGCCGATCATCAGGATCCCGGCATCCTGTCGGAATGGTTCGACCGAATACAGCGACGACAGTCCGTTGACCAGGACCGGTTCGCGTGTTGCCTGTTCCCGCTTCGACACCTCGTCGCGCAGCTGGGTGATGTGCTCAGGGGTGGTGCCGCAGCAGCCACCGACCATGGACAGGCCGAAGTCGGAGACGAAATCGGCCACCGCCGGGGCGAACTTCTCGGGCCCGAGGGGGTAGACGGCGCCGTTCTTGCCCAGCTCGGGAAGCCCGGCATTCGGCATGACCGACACGGGGATTCGGGCGTGCTGGGAGAGGTAGCGCAGGTGCTCGACCATTTCGGCCGGGCCCGTGGCGCAGTTGAGGCCGATCATGTCGATACCGAGGGGCTCGAGCGCGTTGAGCGCTGCGCCGATCTCGGAGCCGAGCAGCATGGTGCCCGTGGTCTCGATGGTCACGTGCGAGATGATCGGGATGCGGCGACCGGCCTGTTCCATGCCCTGCTGGATGCCCACGACCGCAGCCTTGACCTGCAGGAGATCCTGCGACGTCTCGACCAGGAACGCGTCGATCCCGCCGAGAGCTAAGCCGCGTCCGGCCTCGGCGTACGCATCTCGCATCTCCTCGTATGTCGACTGTCCCAGGGAGGGCAGCTTCGTGCCCGGCCCAAGCGAACCGAGCACCATGCGCGGCACTCCGTCTTCGCTCGGCCCCATCTCATCGGCGACCCTTCGGGCGATCGACGCACCGGCCTCGGCGAGCTCGGCGATACGGTCGGCGATGTCGTAGTCGCCGAGGTTCGACAAGTTGCAGCCGAACGTATTGGTTTCGACCATGTCCGCGCCGGCGGAGAAGAACGCGCGGTGAATGTTCTCCACGACATCGGGCCGGGTCACATTAAGGATCTCGTTGCATCCCTCAAGGCCCTGAAAGTCGTCCTCGACGCTGAGATCGACGTTCTGCAACATCGTGCCCATCGCACCGTCTCCGATGAGTACTCGCGACGACATTGCGTCGAAAAGTGGGGAATCGAAGGGGGTACCCGATGCGGCACGAGAGTTAGACATAAGCCCAGTTTAGAGACGATGGCAAATCGTGCATCAACAGGTCCGTCCCGGCCCACATTTACCGCGTGTTGGTGTTGTAAATGGAACCGGCCTCCCTCGATATCCGGGCACCCGGAACAACTACGCGGGCCGCGCGCGGTAGCGGGGAGGTGTGAAACCGGGGCGTTTGCGTCTGCACTTCGTGCTTTCTTGCGTTTGGACTTACCCTGGGACAATGAGCTTGGCATGGAATGACGAGGAAACCCCGTCGATCACGGCTCCCATCATGGTGATCGCGCTCGAGGGTTGGAGCGACGCCGGCGACGCGGCGACGCAAGGTCTTGAGCAGTTGGCGCTGGAATGGGACACCACGGAGATCGCGAAGATCGCCGACGAGGTCTATTTCCCCTACGGCCAGGTCCGCCCGACGGTCGAACTCGTCGATGGGGTCGTTCGTTCGCTCTCGGTTCCGAGCATCGACATTTTCGCGGCGTCTCCCCCGGATTCGGAGAACGAGGTGCTCCTCGTTCTCGGCCCCGAGCCTGCCTCGCATTGGCAGGCGTTCACAATGGATCTGCTCACGCTCGCGGACACATTCGGCGTTCGTGAGGTCTATATTCTCGGCTCGATCAGCGCCGACGTTCCTCACACCCGGCAGACCCCGCTCAGCGGCGCCTCGTATTCGAAGCGTCGGCTCCAAGAAGTCGGGCTCGAACCGGGCAACTTTCATGGGCCGGCCGGGCTGCCGCTGGTGCTCCAGGAGGCGTTTACCCGAGAGGGTGTGCCGGCGACGACAGCCTTCGCCGCCGTGCCCCACTACGTCGCCGGAAACTCCGCGCCGGCGGCGACGCTCCGGTTGCTGACATGGTTGTCGTCGGTAACCGAGCTCGACATGCCGACTCTCGCGCTCGAGGGACGGGTCGAGGAATGGCGCCAACAGGTCGACAGCGCGACCGAAGCCGACGACGATCTCCAGGGATACGTCCACGAGCTTGAAGAGCAGTTCGACTCCGTCGAGGACACCTCGGTGAGCATTGAGGTACGACGGACCCCGCAGGAACGAATCAGGCTCGTCGACGGCGACCAGTTGGCGGCCGAATTCGAGCACTACCTTCAATCGGGTGGGAAGGACGAAGGACGCCGCGGAGGTGGCCCGCCCACCGAGCTCGGCCCGGACTCCGATGGAGGCACGCCGGGCCGACCCGAAGACCGCTAAACGTCGACGCCGAGTAGATTGCGGACGGCGCCGGCCATCTCGGCGCCGTCGGCGGTTTGTGTCTCCGCACGCAGTTCGCCGGTCTTCGGCCCGCGGCAGCTCGTGGCCCAGGCGTCAATGATTCGCAGAACTTCCGGGGTATCGAGGTCGAAGGAGAGAGCTTCGCGGACCTTGGCGATCGCCGGGGCTGCTGGCGCCGGTTCGTCTGCCGACATCGCCGCTCGCCAGAGACGGAGACGGTCCTCGGCGTCGTTGAGCACGGTCGCCGACCAGGAGCGCGCCTCCCGGTAGTGCCCGGCAAACAGTCCGAGCCTGATAGCGGCGGGATCCACGCCCTCGCGAACCAGTTCCCTGACACGCACGAGGTTGCCGAGCGATTTGCTCATCTTGACGCCGTCGAGTCCGATCATTCCCGCGTGCACGTACAGCTGAGCGAATCGACCTCCCCCGGAGGCGGCCTCGGCGTGAGCCGCGGAGAACTCGTGGTGCGGGAAGATGAGGTCGTCGCCGCCGCCCTGGATGGCGAAGCCCATGCCGAGGCGATTGCGGGCGATGGCCGAGCATTCGATGTGCCAGCCGGGCCTCCCGTCCCCCCAGGGGGCGTGCCAGCTCGGCTCGCCCGGGCGGGCGGCGCGCCACAGCAAGGCGTCGAGGGGGCTGTGTTTGCCCTGCCGATGCGGGTCTCCGCCCCGCTCTGCGAAGAAGTCGTCCATCACCGGACGTGAGTAGTTCGATTCGTACCCGAAATGGCCCGAGGCGTTGAAGGAGAAATACACGTCGCGGTAGCCGTCGCCGCTGTCCTCCTCGCCGAGCTGGTAGGCACTACCGTTGTCGAGAAGCTCGCCTACCATCTCGATCACCTCGTCCACCGACTCGATGGCGCCGATATAGTCCTGCGGCGGGAGGACGGATAGTGCCTCCATGTCGCGTCGGAACGCCTCGACCTCGCTGGTCCCGAGTTCGCGCCAATCCACGCCGTCACGCTCGGCGCGCTCGAACAGCGGATCGTCGACATCGGTGATGTTCTGCACGTAATGCACGCGCTGACCCGCATCGTGGAGTAGGCGGATGATCAGATCGAACGTGACATACGTTGCCGCATGACCGAGGTGGGTGGTGTCGTACGGGGTGATGCCGCATACGTAGATGCCGACCGTGCCGCCTGTGGGGACCTGACGCAACACTTGCGTCGAAGTGTCATACAGCCGCAGAGACTGGGCGGATCCGGCGACGGGGTCAAGGGCAGGACCGGTCCATGAACGCATAGGAGCCAGTGTAGAGCGCCCGCGCGCGCACCCGGCAAACCCTCCGACTTCGAGGGGGTCGCGCGGTGCAGGAGCCGGCCGTCCCGGCCGTGGATCAAAAGAGTGGCCACGGCAGCGGGAAGCCGCCGTTCGGAGGCGGGAACGTGCCCGCGTCCAGCAGGGAGTCGATGCGCTCGAGGAGTGCGTCGACTTCCTCGGGGGCGAGGAGCTCGGCAAGTTCGTCGCGAAGGGAGCCGGTGGCGCAGGTCGCGCGGAGCGCACGCAATGAGGAACGTTCGACGTCATCCAGCGGTTCTTCGGCGAAGCCCCACAGCACGCTGCGAATCTTGGGGTCGGTGTGGAATGCGAGGCCGTGGTCGATCGCCCAGATCGTCCCGTCCGAGCTTCGTAGGACGTGTCCGCCCTTGCGATCGGAGTTGTTGATTACTGCGTCCAGTAGAGCGATCGTGCGGATGCGCGCAGTAGTGCGGTGCCCGAGCACCATCGTGTCGCCGTCCTCGGTGTCCAGTGCGATCACACCAGTGACGTCGGAGGGCATCGATTCCGGGGTGTAGAGGTCCACCGGTGCGTGCTCGGGGTCCGCGTCGGTGGGGATGTCGAGGAACCGCTGGATCATCCCAGGGCCGGCGGCCGAGATGATCGGCAGTGTCTCCGGGACCACATCCCACCCCGCGGCGTGGGAGACGCGGTAGGCCGCGATTTCGCGCGCTGCGAGTGTGCCGGCGAGCTTCGATGCGACGCTTGCGCCGGGTACGGCCGCCGCCGGTGGGAGGATTCCGGCGGGAAAATCGTGCAGAGGTGTTTCTCCGCGCACAGGTTTGTGCACCCACAATGGCGCGCTTTCGCCGTCGGTATCCGTTGCGCCCGGAGGCGGGACCTCCTCGGTGAGAAAGACGGCGTTGCTACCCGAACGGATACGACCGATGATCCGGACTTCCACGCCCGGCCTAGTTCTCGAGAAGCGCCGCGAGCTCTGCGGGGCTGCGCTTGTGGTAGCCATTCAGCCGGACACACAGGTGTGCCTGTGCGCTCATCAGCTCGCCGCACAGAGGGCACTCGGCGCGCCCGGCGTCGACGACTTTCTGGCAACGCAGCGAGAACTGGCGTGCCGAGTATGGGGTGAGCTGAATGCGCACCACGTCGTGTTCGTGGTTCTCGTCGTCGAGGATTTCCTCGTCCGCGATCATCCCGTTTTCCGCAGACACCAGATCGATTACCACGAACGAGGCCTCCTGAGACCAGTTCAGCGCGATCGCCCCGAGCGGAAACTCGGGATCAACCGGCATCGTCAGCGGCTCGGCATCCTCAAGCTGTTCCGCCGAAGGCGGAAGTTCGAGCTGGGGGTTGTTCTGGGCCAGCTCGTTGAGCATTTTGTCGATGGACTCGCCGAGCACCTTGGCATGCTGTTTCTCCAGCGAGAGCGACACCGTCCGTTGTCCGTCGCTGGCCTGCACGAAGAACGCGCGTTCGCCCGGTTGACCGACGGTGCCCAGGACAAAACGGTCCGGATCCACAAAGTCATGCACAATCCTGCTCATATGTGCTCATCCTCTCGTCCGGCAACTGCCAGGCTCTTCTCGTCCACCATGTATCCCCCGACGATATCGGTGCTGAAGAACGAATCGTCAGCGGACGGAGCCGCCGGGGGGAACGTTCGACTCGTCGGACGATTCTGTTCCCTTCGCCATCGGCGCGGCCAGGGACGCCGACAATAGCGCGAAATCCGAACCGGTGTCGTTGAGGCGCATCACGAACGGCCGATGTGCGGTGTACCTGAGCGCCGACACGGACGCCGGCTCGACGACGATGCGCTGGAACGCATCCAAATGCATGCCGCAGGCATCGGCGATCGCCGCCTTGATCGGATCCCCGTGCGAGCACGCGATCCACAACACGTCCTTGCCGTGTTCCTCGGCGAGCTTGGCATCCCATTCGCGAAGCGCAGAGACCACGCGTAAAGCCATGTGGACCAGTGATTCCCCGTCGGGAAACACGGCCGCCGACGGGTGGTTCTGCACGGTCTGCCACAAAGGTTCGTCGGTGAGGTCCCCGAGCTTGCTCCCGGTCCACGTGCCGTAGTCGACCTCTGCGAGACGCTCGTCCTCGACGGTGGTCACCCCGAGCGCCTCGGCGAGCGGGCCGACCGTCTGCCCGCATCGCTCAAGGGGAGAATGGACGATCTTCGCGATTTCGAGCCCCTCGAGCCGATCTGCCAGCGCCCTGGCCTGCTTCTCCCCCGCCTCGTTAAGGGACACGCCCGGCTGCCTACCGCCCAAGATACGCGCCTGGTTTGCGGTGGATACACCGTGCCGAATCAACAGGACCGTCATACGCCCAGCATACGCTGCGCGTCTCGGTCGCAGGCCCGCCCCACCACCGGCCCCGCGCTTAAGCCGAGGTCAGCGTAGGTGTGATGACTCCGGCGCTGAGAAGTCCGATGACGACTAGACCGAGGATGATTCGATAGCCGGCGAACCACGCGAGCGAGTGGTTCTGCACGAATCGGAGCAACCAGGCGATCGAGGCGTAACCGACGGCGAAGGCGATGGCCACGCCGATGACGATCTGGATGCCGGAGGCGGACTGTCCGGCCTCCGGGTTGAAGGCATCCGGCAGGCTGAAGATGCCCGAGGCGAGTACGGCGGGGATCGCCAAGAGGAACGAGTACCGCGCTGCCGCTTCACGGGAGAGATTCATGAACATACCGGCGGACATCGTCGCGCCCGAACGGCTCACTCCGGGAATCAACGCCAGGCACTGTGCGAACGCCATCGCGAGGGTGGTTTTCATATCCATCCCCTTGAGCGTCTTCGGGTCGACCTCACGGTTCTGCTTGCCCCAGCGCTCGGCGGCGAGGAAGACGAAGGAGAACAAGATCAGCACGATCGCCGTAATCCAGAGGTTGCGGGCGTTGTCGCGGATCAGGTCCTTGAACACGAATCCGATGATGCCGATCGGGATGGTGCCGATGATCACCATCCAGCCGAGCCGATATTCGTCCCCACGCGCGTTCGCGTTGGCGAGGCCGCGGAACCAGGCCACGGCGATCCGGTAGATGTCTTTTGCGAAGAACACGACCACCGCTGCCTCGGTGCCGAGCTGCACGACGGCGGTAAAGGACGCGCCGGCGTCGTATCCGAAGAAGATCTTCGAGAAAATGGATAGGTGCCCCGACGAGGAGACGGGGAGGAACTCGGTGAGCCCCTGGAGTAGTGACAGCACCACTACCTGCAGCCACGACATCGATTCTTCAACGACCATGCGACTTTCGGTCCTTCCTCCACGCCCGGCGCGGATAACGATCATGCGACGCGCGGATCGGAGAGAAGATTTGACGCGTCGAACCCGCACCAGGGTAGCCCCGCGCAAGGCGATCTGGCCCTTTCGACACAATGGAACCCACAATGGAATGTGGCGACCGGGTCGACGCACGTGCAAAGGGCAGGCCCCGTGCCTCTTCCGCACCGCCCTTCACGGGCGAAGAAAGGACATCGAGAAGCAATCATGCGGATCAATCGAGCTGTACGTGGACGCCACAGGGCGTCGGGCCTCGCCGCCCTTGCAGGAGCCGTTGTGCTCGGAGTCTCCGGGTGTGCAACCTCGCATCTCGAAGAGTTCAACTCGGTAGAGATGGGTGACGCCACGCCGGAAATCCTCCCGACCGAAACCGATCCTGCGGGGCAGGTCACCGACCTGGATTCCCCGGTGGCCGGCGCGGTGTCACTGGATGACGGCGGAGTCGCTCTTCAGCTCGACGATCCGGATCGCGTCGAATTCGGGCACATCTCAGGCGGCAAGTTCGTCTCCGACGAGCAGGTGGAACTCCCCGACGACGCGCTCCCCATCGTCGCTTCCTCCGACGGCGTCCTCGTGGGCAGTGCCGAGGGCATCGGCCGGGCCACCGCAGACGGAGGATACGAGCCGATCGGAGATACCGGTCCGGTCACGGCAGTCGCGGAGCTGGAGGACGGCCGCATCCTCACGGGGCACGCCGACGGCACCGTCGCCGTGCGCACCTCCGACGGCGGGGAGAACGCCCGACTCGAATCGCTCGAGGGGATCGATCAGCTCGCCGCCTCCGGAAACGTCGGCTTCGCCGTTTCACGCGCGGACACCACTGTGGCCAGCGTTTATCCCGATTCGAACGAGATCGGTCCCGTCCTACGGCCGGGTAAAGCCGCAGGTGTCGCCGCCACGACAGATGACGGCTGGGCCGCGGTAAGCGATACAACCGGCAACGCGCTGATGATCTTCGATGCCGATCCCCTGCGTCTTCACCAGATGTTCCCCGTCGGCAAGGCGCCCTGGGCGGTGGCGACTGCGCCGGGCACGTCGATCGTGTGGGTGGCACTCAGCGGAGAGAACCGTGTAGTCGCCATCGATATCTCGTCCGGACAGGGCCGCGAGGTCGCCTCTCTCGACACCGTGTCCGCCCCGCACTCGATGAGCGTCGCGGAGGACGGCTCCCTCGTCGTTGGGTCCGCGGACGGTTCGGGAGCGCAAATCATCTCGCCGGAAGAGCAGAAGCTGCCCTAGAGTCATGTGGTGCCCTGCGTCAGCGGCGCAGGTCTTTCGAGCCCACCCGAGGATTGGTCAATGTACAAGGTTCTTTTGTTCGTGCTGTTCCGTTTCCCGCCGGAACGCATCCACCATGTGACGTTCGGTGCCCTCAAGCTCCTCACTCTCGTCCCCCCGCTGGGCTCGCTCCTGCGCCGCTTCCTG
>NZ_DYXM01000105.1 GCF_020742175.1 Dietzia timorensis | reverse complement strand
CCAGGCCGAGACCCGGCAGCTGCTGGACCTGATGATCCACTCTGTGTACTCGAATCCGGATACGTTTCTCCGCGAGCTCATCTCGAACGCCTCGGATGCGCTCGACAAGCTGCGCCTCGCCGCGCTCACCGAGGACCTTCCGGGCGTGGATACCTCTGACCTGCACATCGAACTTATTGCTGACGGCGGAGCATCCGATTCCGCGCGCCGGTTGACGGTCACCGACAACGGCATCGGTATGTCGCGCGAGGAGGTCATCGACCTCATCGGCACGCTCGCCAAATCCGGCACCGCCGCGATGCGCGAGCAGCTCGCGGCCGCCCGCGCCGCCGCGAAGGACGGCGAGCTGTCCGAGCAGGCTTCGGCCGACCTTATCGGCCAGTTCGGCATCGGTTTCTACTCGACTTTCATGGTCGCCGACACCGTCACCCTCGTGACCCGCAAGGCGGGCGAGGACGAGGTCACGCTGTGGCGCTCGTCGGGGGAGGACACCTACGACATCGCGACCGTCCCGGTCGCCGAGGCGGCCTCGCTCGGCTTCGACGGGGAGGTGCCGACGCAGGGCACCGCGATCGCGCTCGATCTCAAGCCCACCGGCGGCGATACCGATCTCCCGGACTACGTCGACGAGCACACCCTGCGCCGCGTCGTGCGGACGTACTCGGACTTCATCGCGTGGCCGATTCGGATGGCTGTTCCCGATAATTCCGCCGAGGAGGACGGCGCGGACTCCGGCGAGGATGAGAACGCGGACTCCGACGTCATAGATGCGGGTCCGAAGACGAAGGAGGAGACGCTCAACTCGCAGAAGGCGCTGTGGACGCGGCCCAAGTC
This sequence comes from Dietzia timorensis, assembly GCF_020742175.1. GTDB lineage: Bacteria > Actinomycetota > Actinomycetes > Mycobacteriales > Mycobacteriaceae > Dietzia > Dietzia timorensis_A. The sequence goes on along the minus strand of NZ_DYXM01000105.1, from coordinate 3,188 downwards.
CGAGGTGACCGACGAGGAGTACACCGAGTTCTACCGCCACGTCTCGCACGCGTGGGACGAGCCTGCCGAGACGCTGACGATCTCCGCCGAGGGCACGTTCGAGTACCAGGCGCTGCTGTTTATCCCTTCGCAGCCGCCGTTCGATTTGTTCTCCCCGGATCATCGCCGCGGGGTCCAGCTCTACGTCCGTCGAGTGTTTATCATGGATGACGCCGAAGCGCTGATCCCCCAGTACCTCCGCTTCGTCAAGGGCGTCGTCGACGCGGCAGACCTGTCCCTCAACGTCTCGCGCGAGATTCTGCAGCAGGACCGGCAGATCACGGCAATCCGCAAGCGCATCGTCCGCAAGGTGCTGCAGGCGGTCAACGCGATGCGCGAGAACGAGCGCGAGAAGTTCGATGAGTTCTGGCAGCATTTCGGTGCCGTCGTCAAGGAAGGCCTCATCGCCGACGACGCGAACCGCGAGCAGATCTTCAAGTTCACCGAGCTCGAGTCGACGCGCAAGGTGGGCGAGGGCGAGAATCCGCGCACGACGCTCGCCGAGTACGTGGAGCGCATGGCCGAGGGGCAGACGGAGATCTACTACATCACCGGCGCCTCGCGTGCCGCGGTGGAGAACTCCCCACACCTCGAGGCATTCCGCGCCCGCGGTGTCGAGGTGCTGCTGCTCACCGATCCCGTCGACGAGGTGTGGGTCGACGCCGCCATGGACTTCGAGGGCAAGCCGCTGCGCTCGATCGCAAAGGGCGACGTCGACCTCGACAAGGTTGGGACGAAGCCCGACGCCGAGTCCGAGGAAGAGGAGAAGAAGGCGGACGAGGACTTCTCCGGGCTGCTGGAGTGGCTCGGCGGTGCGCTCGAGGACGAGGTCAAGCAGGTGCGCCTGTCGCATCGTCTCGTCGACTCGCCCGCGTGCATGGTGGGCGACACCTTCGACATGACCCCACAGCTCGAGCGCATGTACCGCGCGAACGGCATGGAGGTGCCCACCTCGAAGCGGATCCTCGAACTCAACCCGAAGCATTCTGCGGTGGAAAAGCTGCGGAGCGAGTTCGCGGCGACGAGCGACGAGGATTCGAAGGCGCGCGCCGAGCTTGCCGAGACCGCGAAGCTGCTCGCCGGCGTCGCCGTGCTGGCCGAGGGCGGCGAACTGTCTGACCCGGCTGCGTTCGCGAAGCTGCTGGCCAGCCGGCTCTAGGGCGAAATAAGTCTGCCGAAAGCCCTGCCTCTCTCACGTGAGAGAGGCAGGGCTTTCTCTCATTTCCATCCGACCTAACAATCGAGTTACATCGTGGCGAGGCCGAACCGGTTAAGGGACAATAAGTTCTGGATAACCGACGCCGAAGATTATCGTGAACGCAGATGTGAAAGGCCCGCCAATGAGTTCAGCGCCTCCGAACCTACTAAGCAATCGATTCGGGGGTCGCGGCGTTCGCTCGGCTACCTCGCTGGCCGCGGCGGCGGTGCTCGCCTTCGGCTCCTCGGCCGCGCTGGCTCCGGCGGCGGTCGCGCAGGAGGCGCCCGCGGCAGAGGCCCCCGCTCAGACGCTGAATTGGGCAGCGTGCCCCGAGCGTGTGACTACGCCGACTGCCGTGTGCGCGACGCTTCCGGTGCCATTGGACTACGCCGATCCCGAAGGCGAAAAGATCGACGTCATGGTGATGAAGCAGCCGGCGGCGAACCCTTCCGAGCGCAAGGGAGTGGTGTTCGGCAACGCCGGCGGACCCGGCGGGGACTCGCTGCCGTTCTTCGACGATGGCTTGTTCACGTGGCCGCAGGAACTGCGCAACGAGTTCGATCTTGTGGCTGTCCAGCCGCGCGGGCTTCCCGACTCGACGGCTCTCGAATGCAAGGGCGCGGAGCTGATCGACCCGGTGACCGCAGCGACCAATTACGGCGGTGCGCTGCGGGGTCTTTGTGAGCAGAGCCAGCCCGGCTACGCCCAGCACATCACCACCGAAAACACCGCGCGCGATTGGGAAGAGGTGCGCAAGGCGCTCGGCGAGGACAGCATCGACATCCTCGGGCTTTCCTACGGCACGACGCTCGGGTCCGTGTACGCCTCGCTGTTCCCGGCGCAGACCGACAAGCTCGTGCTCGACTCGGGCGTGAACCCGGATGACGCATGGAACGGGCTTATGAATGCCCAGGACCCGGCATACAAGGCGCGCACGAACGATATGTTCGCCTGGATCGCGGAGAACGACGCGACCTATCACCTCGGAACCACGGCACTGCAGGTCTACCAGCGCTGGTCCGATCTGATCGTCGAAGAGGTCGGGGTGAACCCGTCGGTCGCCCCGCCGCCGGCGCAGGTCGGCGATGTGCCCCCGGCGTTCGAGATGATCGCTCAGCAGTACATCGACGGCACCAATCTGACCAACCCTGCACGTGTCCAGTTCGAGAACCTCGTCGGAACCCTGATGAACCCGGGCGCGAACCAGATGAGCTCGACGGTGCTCGGCCAGACCAGGCAGATCGTTCCGCAATCCGCTGCGTGGCCGCAGCTCGCCGCCGCGATCCGCGACGGTCTGCCAGAGGGCGGCGTCGGCGGCGGCCCGATGGATGACCCCGAGGTGGTTGAGGCGACACTGCAGGCTGGAAACATGCAGCGCATCGTGATGTGCAACGAGAATCAGGTGCCCGCAAACCCGCTGACTTACCCGGACTTCCTCTGGGCCACGTTCGTGTCGGGCGATATCTACAACATGATGGGGCCGATGTTCACCTCCGGCGCCGCGTGTGCCGGGTACGCGCCCGTCACCAAGCTTCCCGCGGTGTCCGGCGAAGCGCTGGAGACGCAGCCGCTGCAGCTGCAGGGACTGCGTGACCCGCAGACGCCCTACCAGCCGGGCATGGTGCTTGCCGAGCGGATGGGCGCGCACGTGATCACGGTCGGCGGGGGCGACCACGGCCAGTTCGCCAAGGGCAACGAGACCGTTGACGCCGCGGTGCTCGAATACTTCCGCACCGGGCACACCGGTGTGACCGAGGCTCCCGCGCCGCCGATCCCCACGGCGGAGGCGTAAGTCCGGCGGCATAGGTGAAAATGCCCGGGAACTGCGGAAAGCGCGGGGCCCGGGCATTCGCCATTTTGGACGGCGCTTTCTCGAAGTCCCTACCGGCGAGTAGGGTAAGGGGTATGAACTCTCCTGCCGTGCAGAGCAACAAGCCGACCTCGACCATGA
>NZ_DYXM01000104.1 GCF_020742175.1 Dietzia timorensis | reverse complement strand
CGGAGCGACCACGAGCCCGACGCCGGTTCCGGAAATCCGCTGCAGCACGGTGCCCACGAGGATCGCCGCGACAATGATCGCCACGGTTCCCATCGTCATCATTCCCACATCGTAGTCGGCCTCAGGTTCATGCCTCGGGCCATCAGCAGCAGGAGTCGTTTCCGTCGCTCTCCCCGGTAAGCGCGGACACCGGCTGCGCGCACGTCTCGCCCCGCCAGGCCTCGATGCCCTCGCGGACGGCGAACACGGCGATCACCAGCGCCGCGACCGAGTCGGCCCATGCCCACCCGAACAGCGAGTTCGCCGCGAGCCCGAGGAGCACGGCACCGGAGAGATACGCACAGATCAGCGTCTGCTTGGAGTCCGCGACTGCGGTGGCCGAGCCAAGTTCCTGGCCGGTGCGCCGCTCGAACCAGGAGAATGCGGGCATGATCGCGAGGCTCACGGCGGCGAGGACGATGCCGACTGTCGAATGCTCTGCTTCGCCGGCACCCGCGAGCGAGCGCACGGCGTCGACGGTCACGAAGGCGGCGAGACCGAAGAAGGACAGGGCGATGGCGTAGAGCGCGGCGCGTTCTCGCCGTTCGGGGTCCCGGCCGGAGAACTGCCATGCGACGGCCGCCGCGGACAGCACTTCCACCGCCGAATCGAGCCCGAACCCCACGAGGGCCGCCGACGTTGCGGCGCGCCCGGCGAGGAGCGCGATGACCGCTTCGATGACGTTGTAGGTGATGGTCGCGGCGACGATCCATCGGATTCGGCGCCGGAGCACATCGCGGCGTCCATCGGTAAGTGTGTGCGGCGCTGTCATGAGCAAGTACATCCGTTCTCCGCGCAGCTGGCACTTTCGCAGCAGTGCGGGTCCACTTCGAGCACGAGCTGCACCAGTGAGCCGAGGGCGGCGCCGAGTTCGGGCACAGCGAGCGAATAACGCATGTGCCGCCCGTGACGCTCGGCAGCGACGAGACCGCACCCGCGCAGGCACGAAAGATGATTGGAGAGAAGCTGCTTGGACACTCCGAGGATGTCGACCAGTTCGGAAGGGGTCGCCGGACCGCCGCGCAGCTCGAGCAGGATTCGGGCGCGGGTTTCGTCGGAGAGGGCATACCCGAATCGGGACACCGACGCTGTATGGGAGAGAGTCACTGTGTTCGACACCCCTCGGATAGTACAGGTTTCTCTGTACTATTCAATGGTTCCACTCCCCCGGTTTCTTCCGCGTATCTAGTGGCACCGCATTAGCCTGGCGATCATGACCGAAGGACCGGACAACGAAGCGCGACCACGCTCTCTCGACACCACCGCCACCAGGCCGCTCACCGACGCGATCGCCGAGGCCGAGCACATACTTCGCTCGTCTCCGCTCTGCACCAGCGAGCAGATGCTCGCCGAGGGGCTCGACTACCTCGCGGGATCGGTGCGCGCGATCATCCAATCGCGGCAGCATTCCGATCGCCGCTTCCCGCTCCTGTCCGAGTCCACCGGCCCGTTCACGAAGATGGGCCTCGACAACCCGGACACGATCTACTACCACGCGAACCTCGTCGACGGCGCCGAGTACCTCGTCGAGGGAGTGCGCGGCACAACCACCGACCTGTCCTTCCAGGTCCTCCAGGGCAACTACTCGGCCTCTGAGGTCGCCGGCAGCGCCACCGCCTTCGACGACCGCGATATCGAGATCGCCGCTGACGGATCGTTCTCGTTCCGCATGGGCCCGATGCGCGGCGAGGGCGCGCCGCCGGAACCCGGCTACCTCGGCCTCGCCGAAGGCTCCTCGATTCTGTCGATCCGCGAGGTCTTCTCCGACTGGGACTCCGAAACGCCGGGGCGGATTTGGCTGACACGCACGGACACTCTCGGCGAGGAGAATCCGAAGTCCGACGTCACACCCGAGGCGATGGGAAAGTTCTACGAGCGTGCGGGCAAGGCGCTGGTCTCGCGCATGCACACGTGGCTCGCGTTCCCCGAGTGGTTCTTCGGCGAGCAGGAACCCAACACATTCGGCGCGCCTCGGCTGACCCCCGGCGGGCTCGCCACGCAGTACTCCTCGGCGGGCCGGTTCGCGCTCGCCCCCGGCCAGGCGATGATCGTCTCGGTGCCCAACTCCGATGCGCCGTACCAGGGTTTTCAACTCGGCAGCCCCTGGTATATCTCGCTCGAGTATGTCGATCAGCAGACCTCGCTCACCTCGCGGCAGGCGCACACGACCGACGGGATGATCCACATGGTCCTCGCCGCCGAGAACCCGGGCGTCGCGAATTGGATCGACACGATGGGCCACGCCGAGGGCATCATGCAGTTCCGGTGGCAGCGGGTGTCCGCTCCCATCACGGATGACGCCGGACCTACCGCGCGCCTCGTGTACGCCGCGGATATCGCCACGGAATTACCCGACTTCGCCGAGCAGAAGGTGACGCCCGAACAGTGGTCCGAGCGCATCGCCGCGCGCCGACGCGCGTTCGCCCGCCGTATGCGCTCGTAGCGCACACGGCGGGCGAATGTGTTTGCCTCGTTGCTCGGCAGCTCGGTTACTCGGCCTGCCGCCTACTCCGGGACGAGGTCCTGGACCGCGACCGGGCCTTGCACCTC
>NZ_DYXM01000103.1 GCF_020742175.1 Dietzia timorensis | reverse complement strand
GATATCGAGAATCGACATACCGCCCAGCCACGTTTCGAGGTCGTTGAAGCCGAGAAAGGACTCGTCCAGGAACTCCGCTCCGATTTGTGTCTCGGGAGTGGCTACAGAACGCTCGGCTCCGCGCCTGAATGATGCGCGGGCGGGAACGACTTCGCCTTTTCGAGGAAGTTGAGGAGGAACGCCCAAACCGTCATCGGCGAGCGAGAGAAGGGTCGAGTCGCACGTCGATATCGACCCCAAGTCCGCCCGACACTCGCTCAAGGCGGCATCGGAATCGATCGGCATTCGGGGGCGTGTGCCGACTTCGTCGATAATCTCCGACGCGTACCTCGGATGCCCGCACATAGCTACGACAATCACGGCGGTCCTCCACCTTTTCGGGTCGACTCGGTAGCCGTCCGAGGAGGTCAGTGCGATCTGCGACACTTTGGAGGTCGTCAGCCGTGCGGGGTCGCTTACCGTGAATTCCAGCGTTGGATCGAGGACGAACTTCTGGACCAGACCGGCTGCTGCATCTAGATCGACACAGCCGGCAGTCGTGGGAGCCCATGTCGTTTCGTGGAATGGCGATGACTCGTACAGCGTCGACCAACACCGCCCGGGTTCAGAAGTTAGGGTTCGGGAAAAGCGCGCTAAACTACTTGGGGCTTCGGCGCTCGACACGTCTACCTCGAGCGCAAACTCGCAGTTCATCCAGATTCGAGGTCCGAGGTCGAACATCCTTGGCGAAACTCGCCATCTCGACAACGACGATGGTGCACCTTCCAGCGAAAACGGCCGAACGTAGTCGCCGCTTTCCAGCGGCGTCCAGCCGAGCCTCTCAACTAGATTCTCGTGCAATAGGTCTTCGCACTCTTCGTAGATGTATGACAAGGCAAGAGCTCCTTCTCCAGTCTGAACTCGTCCTGCGACAACAAGGGCACTCTTCAGCGCCGCGTGCATCGGCCATTGGGCCTATCTTGCGAGAACTGCGTGCCGAGCTGCCGCTCGCAATGTATGACGCCGGGGCGCCGGCGAGTTCATGACGGTCTCGTATCACGTGTGCGTGGATCAATCCACGCGATTTTCGGATGCTCTCGCGGGTATAGAAGTTCCCGATGACTTCGAGACTCTAGCTGGCTGCCGCGCATTGAGGGACACCTTTCTTCTCCTCGCGCGTCAGCCCCGACGAGATTTGGCGGGGTCCTTCGCTAGAATTTTTGCCTCGCACGACCACCATCTAGTTGGGCTCGCCTTCCGGCCAGCCTGGCACAGGGGAAGGGGCTTCTACTGGCGGCTCCGGGACAATGGGGTCACTCGCACTACTAGGTGTTCTTTCTTTACCGATTTCAACTAAGCACCGCGACTCAAAATCAATTCCGCGCCCCTCTGCAGAATCCAGACCGAGCATAGGTTGGTACTCCAAGGCTTTCCAGTCGCCAAAAACTGACTCGGGAGGGTACTGTGCCGTTCCTACGACATTCGACGGTGGGGAATCCCCTACGTTGTCTATAACCAAACGTGAAATCCGTACACGGGTATGGGTCTCAGTCCCCCTGGCTTGCCACTGTCCGTTGCCAATTTTCTCCGCAACGCCGGAGGGATCCTCACAAACGATCACTTCGGATCCTGAATCAGTTTCATTCACAGCGAGTACGTGCAAATCTTTCGCGCCTCTACGTCCACTCGGCCCGACGGGATGGTCGATTGCGACGCGTTCAAGAAGCGCCGTATCAAATTTCGTAGCATCCTCTGCCCCTGGAAAAAGCGCGCTTTTTCCGCCATCCATAAGCATTCGAAGCATTGATTCGACATAGGCCCGAACGAAGGTGCCAAGTGAACTAGTGGGATCGAAACCGTCTGATTTGTGCCAAATATAATTAGTGGCATAACGCTGCTTTTCAGGGGTGGCACTTGTGCCATCCGTGATCGCTTCTTGGCTCGAAAGATATGCACCTTCTTGCACTACTGAACAAGCGGACGCTGACAGTACAGAAGAAACGAATAATGCGATGAGCACTGCACCACGTTTAAGCAACATCGATGGATCCTTCCGGGACCGGAGTATAGCCAAGTCGTACCATGTTGGGAGCTTTCGAACCTGTCAAGATGTTCCCCATGAATGGGCAACAACCGACTTGTCGCTTATTTCCTGCATGTGTGATTTGTTGACCACTCGGGTTTTGGAGTGAGTTGATTTGGTTATGGAGACGTCCGGAGTGGATGAGCGATCGGCGTTACGGAGCTTAGGGCGATTCCGCTGGGATTTTAGATCCAGCCTGTGGTCGCTTCGACTGCGTCATTGGATTCGCAAATGTCGATTTTGCCGAAGACTCTGCCCGCCGTTTGAACCGCGACTTGCCTAGGCCAGCCAATTCGGACAGCTTGTTCGGGAAGTTCCCAGCGACTTAGGAGCCAGGAAATTCCGCGACTCAAATACCTAATGCAGGATAGGCAAATGTGGAACTCTCGAAGTTCATGTCATTAGATGAAGGGGCGCTGCAATTGGGGGCAGATCGGTCTCGCGGCGTCGCCGCCAGGGCAATTGCAACGATCTTCGCGTGCGTTCTGGTGAGCGGCTGCGCCACCAAAGGCGAGCAGACCGTGGATCAGGCCCCGATTGCCCCGCACGTGCCAACGATGGACTATTCGATCGTATGGCACGACAGTCCCGTCGTTGACCTGGAGACTCCGCTCGGGGGATTTATTCGGGCAACGACTGAATCGTATCTACGAGGATTGGACTTCAGCGATATCGAATATTCTTTTCCCGGGTTTGAACTGGCCGTAGCGAACAGTTCCCCATCGATCGCCGAAGACACGTTAGACGGCCAGGATTGGCGCGAAGACCAAGAATCTTCTTGGTCAGGTGCAAAGGATTTGAAGGTCGATTCGGTTTCAGAACGTGACGGACGCACAACCGCGATTGTGTGCGCTTTCCAGGATCGATTGCTGCGTGAAAGTTCTGAAAAACCCAACGAATATTTGATTGGTGCAAGTAGCGAAGGCGCGCTCAGAGTCATAGAGATCGCGTTTACTCAAACCGGAACGCAACCGAAGCTCGTTGATCCAGGTCCATCGCCACGCCCGAACAACCCCGATATTTTCGGTCAGTGGCAGATCAACGCGATTGACTACGATATGAGGTACCACTCTCCCGAGGCAGCGCGCTTGGAGGCACGTGAAAGTTGCGAGGCGAACAGAGGCGACATCCCGCGCGTGCCCGACGAGGGTAAGACCGTGCCGAAGAATGATCCCTCGGCTTCAATTCCACCGTCCCCAGGGTGGTCGAACGCGCCTGGCGTCTAGCGCACCTCTTAATCCGTAAGCCGTTGCCTCGGACCACAGAACGATTTCGTAAGTTCGCCGTCATACCTGAGTCTGATTTGTTGCGAGACCGCTGGTTGGGCGTGAGGATTACATGTAGGAATCGTGGCATGGCTTCGACGAGAACAGACGCGACCTCACCGCCGCCCACCCCGCCGGCCGGAACCAACGGCACGGAACCGGCCCGCCAGAGCCGCTGGATCACGGCCACGTGGTGCGCGCACTGGCTTCTTCGCATGTTCGTCGCCGGCTACTTCTTCATCTACGGCTGGTCGAAGTTGTTCCTGCTCCAGATGGGGACGATCGACTACCCCGAATCGCTCATCACCGTCGGAGAGAAGTCGCCCATGGGCATCTTGTGGACGTGGATGGGCTACTCGCCCACGATCCAGTTCGCCGCCGGCGCCATCGAGGTGCTCGTCGGGCTACTACTTTTGTGGCGGCGCACCGCCGCACTCGGAGCGCTCGGAGGCGTGGCCGCCGGATTCTCGGTTTGGCTGCTCAACATGACGTACGACGTGCCGGTCAAGACTCTGTCGGGCATGCTCGCGGTGCTCAGCGCCGTCATCCTCATTCCTTGGATCCCGCGGGTCTTCCGCTTCCTCACCGGGGCGCCCGTCGACCGCGCCGTGCTCCCGAACGCGGTGACACCGGAGAAACTGCGCCGAGTGACGCGCTTCTTCCCCGCGCTCGCCGCGATTCTCGCTATCGCACTGCCGTTTGCCACGCAGTCGATGGTCCTGCCCGGCTCCGATTCCGAGGACGAGCCCACCCCGCTCGCCGGGGTGTGGCGGGTGAGCACGGATTCGCGGGGCCCCGCCGAGACTCTCGCCGAGGACTCCCGATGGAGCCAGATCGCGTTCGGCACGCGCGAGGCGAGCGGACCGGCGACGTCAACGGCCGATAGCGAGCAGGAGTCGCGGATCGTCGCGGTCCGCGAGGTCGACGGCACGCTGTGGCTCGGCACGTACGCCCTCCGAGGCGAGCCCGGCGCTGATGCGGAGGCCACCGTCGACGTCACTCTCGATGCCCAGCTCGGCGGCAATACGACCTTGGGACGGGCCGCCAATGACGGTGGAGATCCGCAGCCGCACGACGGCGACGTCATCGAGGAATCGTTTACCGTGTCGGTCGGCGGGGATGAGCTCAAGTTGGGTGGCGAGCGCACTCTACACGCCACCCGAGACACTGAGGGCGAGTACTTGTTCGACAAGGGATTTTCGTGGTCGGGTGATCCGGTCAACCGATGAGCATTCTGCAGGCGAGGCCCGCGCTCGCCCGCAAATGTCGCCGTGTCTCCCTATGCTTGGGGGCGTGCGAGACCTCAACGATCACGAACTGGCTTATTACATCGCCGAGGGCATCGGCGCGATTGCCACGGGCGCGCGTACCGGCGGCCTCATCGAGGCGCGCGATCTCGCGCAGGTCGCCAACCGGGTGGCTCACGATTGGGTTGACCAGGTTTTGCGCGTCAATCGCCCGGACGATGCGATCTTGTCCGAGGACTATGCCGACGACCTTGCCCGGCTCGACTCGGATCGCGTGTGGATCCTCGACGTCATCGACGGGACGAAGGAGTATGCGACCGGGCGCGGCGACTGGGCTGTGCACGTCGCTTTGGCGTCCTGGGGCACGATCGAGGCGGCGTCGGTCGGCATGCCGGACGCGCAGCGCGTGTTCCGCGACGACTACTGCTCCTACGTCGACGGACCGATGAGCGGCAAGATCGTCGTCTCGCGGAACAGCCCGCCGGCGGGGATCGACGAATTCGCCTCCACCCTCGGCCGGACGATCCGGCCCATGGGCTCGGCCGGCGCGAAGACGATTTCCGTTCTCCTCGGCGACGCCGATGCCTACATCCACACCGGGGGCCACAACGAATGGGACCAGGCGGCACCGGTCGGCGTCGCGCTGCGCGCCGGGCTGCACTGCTCCCATCTCGATGGCTCGCCGATCGTCTTCAATCAGGCGGACGTATGGCGAAAAGACTTCCTCGTGTGTCGCCCGGAGATCGCGGACGAGGTCCTCGCCGCGGCTGCTCAGCTGCCGCCACAGAATTACGAGCGCCGCGACCCCGCCGCAGCGCGCCGTTAAGAACCGATCGCCGACCAGCGCCCATTGCGACGTTCCACTCGCACCGGGTAGTCGAAAGCATCGGATATGACGCCGGACGTGATCGCTTCCTCGGCCGTCCCGCACGCGAGTTCCTGCCCATCTGCGAGCACCATCGCATGCGTCGTCGAGGCGGGAAGTTCCTCGAGGTGGTGGGTGACCATGACCGTCGCCAACTCCGGACGCATCTCCCGCAGCTGCCCGATCACCTTGAGCAGGATCTCGCGCGCGGCGAGGTCGAGGCCCGTCGTCGGCTCGTCCAGCAACAGCAACGACGGCTGCGGCATGAGCGCCCGCGCGATGAGCACACGTCCGCGCTCGCCCTGCGAGAGCACCTCCCATTTACGGTCGGCCTTCTCCTCGATCCCGAGCGCGGCGAGCAAACGCTCGGCCAGCTCGCGCTCGGCGGTGTCCGGCGCCCAGTGCCGGCGCAGCCCGGCCGCGCCGAACAGGCCGGTGTAGAGGGCCTCGCGCACCGTGAGCCACGGCTCGATGCGCGAGCGCGGATCGACGTGGCCGATGGTCGTGCGCAGCCAGTGCGTGTCCACCCGGCCGAGGCGGTGGCCAAGGACGTGGACCTCACCGCGCGTCGGGTGCTCGCGCGCCCCGCACAGGCTGAGCAGCGTCGACTTACCCGCACCGTTCGGGCCCAGCAACGCCCAGTGCTCCCCCGGACGCACGTGGAAACTCACGTCCTGCAGGAGCGGACGACGCTGGCGGATAAGCGAGACGCCGTTGACGGCCAACACGAAATCGGCGGCGTCCGGCGTCATACCCGATGTGTCTGCGTCTGCTGCCGAGCCTGCACCCTGCGCCATGTGTGCCCTCCGGGATAATCGGTGTGCGGTTTCGGTGTACTGGTTTACTCCCCCACCCTGTGCCACGCCGGAGGAGGGTGCGGTTCGACCTACCGGGCGAAACTCGGCCATACTTTAGGGTATGTCCGCGATCCATACGCCCTACGAGGACCTCCTGCAGCACGTGCTCGACAACGGCACGCCGAAGGCAGACCGCACCGGCACGGGAACGCAGTCTGTGTTCGGGCACCAGCTGCGGTACGACCTCTCGGAGGGCTTCCCGCTGATCACCACCAAGCGCGTGCACTTCAAATCCGTTGCGCACGAGCTGCTGTGGTTCCTCCGCGGAGACTCCAACGTCGCGTACCTCCACGAGCACGGCGTGAGCATCTGGGATGAATGGGCCTCGCCGGAGGGCGATCTCGGCCCGGTGTACGGGGTGCAGTGGCGCTCGTGGCCGACCCCGGACGGCCGCCATATCGACCAGATCGCCGCCGCGCTGGACACGCTGCGCGAGAATCCCGATTCGCGCCGCAATATCGTCTCCGCGTGGAATGTGTCCGAGCTGGAGAACATGGCGTTGCCGCCGTGCCACCTGCTGTTCCAGTTCTACGTCGCCGACGGCAAACTCTCCTGCCAGCTCTACCAGCGCTCGGCGGACATGTTCCTCGGAGTGCCGTTCAACATCGCCTCGTACGCGCTGCTCACGCACATGATGGCACAGCAGGCCGGCCTCGAGGTCGGCGATTTCGTGTGGACCGGGGGCGATTGCCACATCTACGACAACCACGTCGAGCAGGTGCGCACGCAGCTCTCCCGCGAGCCGTACCCGTACCCGCGGCTCGAGCTGCACAAGGCGGACTCGATCTTCGACTACCGTTTCGAGGACTTCGAGATCGTCGGTTACGAGCACCACCCGGGCATCAAGGCTCCGGTGGCGGTATGAGCGTCTCGCCCAGCGAGGATTCGTCCGCGCCGCACCTGCGCATGGTGTGGGCGCAGGCGCGCGACCACGTTATCGGCAACGGCTCGGGCATGCCGTGGCACGTGCCGGAGGACATGAAGCACTTCGTGCAGGTCACCCGCAGGAACACCGTGCTCATGGGACGCGCTACCTGGGAAAGTCTGACGCCGAAGTTCCGCCCGCTCCCGGGCCGCCGAAATATCGTTCTTTCTCGAGACCCGGATTTCGTTGCCGAGGGCGCAGAGGTGGCGCGTACTCTCGACGAGGCTCTGGACCTGGTGGGAGACGGCGCCGACGTTCTCGGGGGCGGCTCGATCTATGCCGCCGTGCACGACGTAGCCAGCGAGGCTATCGTCACCGAGTTCGATGCGGACGCGATCGGCACCGTGCGCGCGCCGGAGCTCGACCCGAAGCACTGGCGTGCGGCGGAGACGAGCGAGTGGGAAACCTCGGAGTCAGGGCACATCGACGGCTGGGATGGGCCGGTGCGCTACCGGTTTATCCGCTACGAGCGGATCTAGAACCACTTCCAGTTCTTGGGCACCCGCTGCCCTGGTTCGAGCACACGGATCTTGACGTCGCCGATGAAGGTGTCCGCCTGGATGCGGATGATCGGACCGTACGGCGCGGCGTACCGCCCCTCCTCTGTCTTGAGCGCACCCATGATTCGGCTACCGCTGAGCTCCACCCGCACCCCTGGCGGAATGAGGATGCGGGTGTCGCCCATAACGGAATGCGTTTTGAGGTCGGTGACTTCGGAGTCGATAATCGCCTCGCGCAGATCGAGGTAGATGTCGCCCATGAGCGTGAAAACCTCTGCCCCGTCGGTGAGGTCCCAGCGCCCCTTGCGCTCGACATCGTCCATCCAGCCCTTGACCGGGCCGACATTGCGGATGGTCACCGCCGAGCTTTCCCGGCGGATGACCGCCTGCGAGTCCGCCTCTTCCGCCATGATCGGCCGGCCCTTCTCGGGCAACGCGCCGGCCTCGGCGAGGATCGCGTTGAGCTGCTCGGCGGTCTCCGACTCCCAGATCCTGCCGGACATGTCGGAGAACTCCCCGAGCGTCAACCGGCCGAGACCGACCTGCCTCTCCAGGGCCTTCGCGGCACGTTCTCGGTCGTTGTCGTACAGGTCTCCCATGGGGTGCAGATTAACAGCTCTCGGCCGGTCGGTCCGCTGCTCGCCGCCTAGTCGTCGTGGATGATGAGGCCACGCAGCAAGCCGGAGCCCGGCGTCTCCATCATCTCGTAGCCCTCGTTGACCTGGTCGAGCGTGAAACGGTGGGACACGAGCTCATCGAGCATGATGTGCTTCTGGTCCCAGAGCTTGAGCAGGTCCGGGATCGCGTAGTTCGCGCTGGCCGAACCGAAGAGCGAACCCTTGATGACCTTCTCGAACTGGCACAGGAACAGCCCCGGGATGTGCACCGAGTAGTTGTCCATCGCGCCCATCGACACGAGAACCAGCACGCCGCGCTTACCGAGCAGGTTGAAGGCGGCCTCGGTGACGGCGGCGTCGGCGACACCGATGGTTATGATCGCCTTGTCCGCCTGCTCGCCCCAGCTCAGCTCGTTGACCACTGGTCCTGCCTCGGCCGGGTCGGAGAAGAAGTGCGTCGCGCCGAACTTCATCGCGACGTCCTCCTTCGTCTTATCGGTGTCGATGGCGATGACAAAGCGCGCGCCGGCGAGTTTCGCGGCCTGCAGCGCATTGGCGCCGAGCCCGCCGATGCCGAACACGACGACGATATCGCCGGCCTTGACTCCGGCGGTGTTGATCGTTGAGGAGTACCCGGTGGTCACACCGCAGCCGACGAGAGCCGCGGTCTCGAACGGAATCCATTCCTGCACCGGCACAACGGACGCCTCCTTGACGACCGAACGCTCAGCGAACGTGCCGAGGTTGGTCATCCCGCCGGCCTCGCGCCCGCCCGGCAGCTTGAACGGCAGGCGGCCATCGGCCATGTATCCGGTGGTGCCATTCCAGCCCTCGTTGCACAGGTTCGACATGCCGCGCGAGCACGCGCCACACGTACCGCAGCCGGGAATGAAGGAACCGACGACGTGGTCGCCAGGCTTGACTCGGGTGACGCCGGGCCCCACTTCCTCCACGATGCCCGAGCCCTCATGCCCGACAACCAGCGGAAGCATGGCAGGCATATCCCCGGAAGAGATGTGGAGGTCGGAATGGCACAGGCCGGCGACCTTCCACTTGACGAGCACCTCGAAATCCTTGGGGCCGTCGAGTTCGGCCTCCACGAGTTCGAACGGGTTACCGACTTCCATCGCTACGGCGACCTTGGTTTTCACGTTCTTTCGGCCCTCTCACTTGTCTTGCGTGTCGTGCGTCGGGATCGCGCGCTCCGCCCCTACTCGAAGCGCGGCGAGCCCGACGAGATCTAGAACACGTTCTACGTGTCTGCCAAGTATTGTGGCACACGACACAGGCCGTGCGTGAACGTGTTCTAGTTTTTCTCGCGGACGCACGAAAAAGCCCCCGCGGGGAATGTGTTCCCTGCGGGGGCTTGACGGGGCTCTGGAAAGTCCGCGCCGAAAGGCGACTAGGAGTCGCCCTGTGCAGCCTTCGCGGTCTCTTCCTCGATGGCCTTGCGTACCTGATCCATGTCGAGCTCCTTGATCTTGCCGATGAGCTCTTCGAGGCGGGCGGCGGATTCGACGCCGGAGTTACGGTAGACGGCCACGCCCTCGCGGAAAGCCATGAGGGTGGGGATCGCCTGGATCTGCAGCTGCGCTGCGAGATCCTGCTCGGCCTCAGTATCGATCTTCGCGAACACGACGTCCTCGTGGTTCTCGGAGGTCTTCTCGTACGTCGGTGCGAACGAACGGCACGGTCCGCACCAGGAAGCCCAGAAATCGACGAGGACGATGTCGTTCTCGGTGACCGTCTTCTCGAATTCGCTGCTGGTGACGTCCACGGTTGCCATTTATATAGCTCCTTTTACGGTTTGTGTCCGCCGTCTTTAGTCCACCGCAACCGATGCCGGCAGTGGTTCTACCGGGGGTTGCCGCCTGGGGCGGCGTTCTCTTTGTTGGCTTTAGCTGACTCAATGAGTGCAACCAGCTTGGCACGAGATTCATTCCAAAATCGAACTTTGCGCACCCGAAGGGTCCGTACCTGGGGCGACGCCGATTCCACCGCCGCGAACTCCACCCCAAAGATGGGGCACCGAGCACCCTTGTCCCAGGCACCCAAGCGGCCTGTTTTCCCAGGTAATTAACCTGTGACCTTAATTTTCGGCGCGTCCGGCATGCCCGGCGCGCTCGACGGCGATCTCGTCGAGAAACCAGCCGAGGTTGCCGAGAAACACCGCGTTGTCGTCGCCGACGAGCATGTGCCCGGCCTCGGCGACCGAACGCGTGAAGACGTGCGGGATCTGTTCGCGCAGGGCATCCCCGGCGTCCTCGGCGATCACGTCCGAATTGGACCCGCGCAGCAGCATCGTCGGCACCTCCACTCGGCTCGCGTATTGTCCGAGCACCTCGGCACCGAGCGCGGCGTTGTCCCCGCTTGCGTTGTCCGCGAAGCGCGGATCCCAGTGCCAGTACCAGCGCCCGTCGTCTTTCTGTCGGAGGTTCTTGCGCAGCCCGTCGACGTTCTTCGGACGCGGCCGGTTCGGTTGATACGCGGCGACCATGTCGGCCACCTGCTCGAGGGAATCGAAGCCCTCGATCCCGGAACGCATGAAGGCGCCGACTCGCTCGACCCCCTCGCGTTCGAGCTTGGGTGCCACGTCGACCAGCACGAGGGCACCTCCGACGTCATCCCCGCGCCCTAAAGCGATGAGCGAGGTGATCCCGCCGAGCGAGGCGCCGACGAGCACCGGGCGCGCGCCGTCGAAGAGCTGGCCGACGGCGAGGACGAGGTCATCTGCCATGGCGAAGATGTCGTAGTCGCCGTCGGGCGCCCAATCGCTGTCGCCGTGGCCGCGCGCGTCGAGGGTGATCACCTCGTAGCCGTCGTTCGACAGTACCGCCGCGGCGCGGTTCCACGAGTTCCTCGTCTGCGCTCCCCCGTGCAGCATGAGCACCGGCGGTTTCGGGTTGCCGGCCTTGTCGCGCCGTTCGGCATTCTCCGGCGGGTTCCAGCGGTCCCCGGCGATCTTTCCCACGGCCCCGCGCACCGTGAAGCTTTCCACCTGGGATTCTGATCCGGACGCAGTCGACATGGACGTCATTGTGCACCACGCTCGCGGCGCCGGGCGGCCTTTTGCCGATGTGTTCCGGCGCGCCGAACTACCGGGCGAGGCCGTCGCGCATGTCGGATGCGATCGACTCCGACACCGCCTCGGCGACAGCGAACACGCTCGCGTACGGGCCCGCGCCGAGCCCCGGGGGCAGGATCGACGCGTCCGCAACGCGCAGCCCGCCGAGGCCCTCGATGCGCCCGCCGGCATCGGTCACCGTTCCCATGGCGGCCGTGCCGTAGAGGTGCTGGGAGTACCCGGTATGACGTCGGACCTCCTCTCCCGCGGGCCTGCCGCGGCCCCCTGCCAACGTGGACAGAGCACCCGAGACGAGTTCCGCTCCCGCGTCCAGCGCCTGCCGGTCCGAGGCATCCGGGCGGGCCTCGAGGCGCACGGCGGCGTCGACGGTACTTGCCGAGCGGGGGTCGAGCAGTGCGATCCCGATCTGCGGCGCCATCTTAGGCAGGCCGGGGATCGCTTTGTGAAAGGCCGTCTCGTAGGGGCGGATCTCCAGGCGCCGGCCGCCGATCGCCAGCGGGATCCGTGCCCCCAGGATCCCCTGCGGCGACGCCGACAGCATCGCGTGTAGCGGTGCGGGGACGTCAAGGAGCACCTCGGGGTGCTCGCGCGCGTCGGCGCCGACGGAGCGCAGGGCCGCGTTGTGCGCCGGGTCCATCATGGTTGCCGCATTGTCGGCCGCGCCGAGGAGTAGATGCGCGGTATCGATCGCGCCGGCCGCGAGCACGACGGCCGGGGAGCCGAGCCGTTCCCCGTCATCCAGCACCACACCCCCGACAGAAGTAGAGGAGTGAGGCCCGTCGGGTGTAGCGGGCGAGAGAATCAACTCCCGCACGCGTGCGTCGCAGCGCAGCCGAGCTCCCGCGGGTTCAGGGGCGTACGCGGTCCACGGGTCGCGGCGCTCGCCGCCGGTCTCGATCGTCAGCCGGCCGGGTTGCAGCGGGATGCCGAGGGTGTTCGCGAGTTCCTCGGCCAGCGGGGATGCGGATACTTCCGCAGGTGCCATTACCGCTTCGGCGCGGGCGAGCCCGTCGTCGTAGCGCCGGGGATCGAATCCGGTCCAGGTTTCAATGACCTCTCGGGGCGCCGGGGTCCATGCCGCGCCGTTGATCGCACCCGAGCCGCCTGGCCCCCTGCCACGCCATAGTCCGAGTGTCTCGCCGCTCGGCACGCGTGCGTCGATCGGGCGCGCCCGCGGGTCCTCGGCGTGCAGCGGCAGCGTCAGCGCAGGCAAGCGCCGGAGGTCGCGCGTGTCCGGGCCGGCTTCGAGGACGAGAACGTCCGCGCCGGCCTCGGCCAGTCGCCGAGCCACCACGGCACCGGCGGGTCCGGCTCCGACGACGATGACGTCGGGCGACGGCGCATAGGTCGTCGGCCGGCGAGACATTATCGCCGTATCTCGGGGATCAACGCCCGCGGGCTGCGCTCGGAGAGCACCGATTTCCACACGCCCAACCCGTAGGCGAGATCGTCCGCGCGGTGAAGAGCGAGATGCGATAGCGGATCATTGACCGGCCGTTTCATCGCCGGCCGTTGGCGCCACCAGTGCCGCACGCCCTCGGCGACCGCGGCGACGGCGACGACCTTCGCGGCGCGACGTCCTGCCCGCGTCCGCGACGTGGCCCCGAGCGCGGCGATCGCCGCCGGGGCGTAGGGGCGCAGCGCGGCCGAGGCGAGCTGCCACACCGAGCTTGTCTGGCTCTTGGCGATCACGCGCGCCGTGAGCCGGGGGTCGGACCCGAGTGAGGAGTGCACCGAGACCGCGGACCACGCCGTCATAGCGGCGGCCAACGCGAGCGACCACGGCCGGAACCACCACAGCCCGGCTGCCGCGATAAGCGCGCGGGAGCTGAAGATCGCCGGCACGATCTCGGTCTCGTGGTCCCTGGCGAGGCGGGCCGCGCCTTCGCCGTAGAACATGCGACGCCGAAGCATCTCCCCGAGCCCGAGGCGGTGTGCGTGGGAGACGTACGCGGCGGGTTCGTAGCGGATCTCCCCGCCCGCATCGAGGAGCCGCCAGCACAGGTCGACATCCTCGGCCACGTGCATGTCGGGGTCGAAGACCGGGCCGTCGCCGAGGCGCGCACGCAACCGCGGCACGTGCAGCAGCAACGCCGCGCTCGGCACGTACGGGACCGAGGTGCGCGGTGCGACGCGCGCCGGTCGTGCACCCATATCGAGTGCGGAACGGGCGGTCTCGAATCCGCGCACTCCCCTCGTACCGGGTTCCGCGGCGACGATTCGCGGCGCGACGGCGCACACGGAGTCGCGCTGGAAATGCAGTCGCAGGAACGCGAGCCACTCCGACCCGTCCACGACCGTGTCGGCGTCGAGCAACGCGATCTCGGTGGCGCCGCGACGTTCGGCGGCATCGATCCCCGCGTTGCGGGCCGCGGCCGGTCCCTTCGCGGACTCGTGGCGCAGGATCTCCACCTCGTCTGCGGCCAGCCCCAGATCCGCCGGGCGCAGCGGCCGAGAGCTGCCGTCGTCGACGACGATCATCCGCGCGCCGCGGTCACGAATCTCTGTAAGGGAGGCCGCTAGCGCCCCGACCCCGTCGGCGTCGTCCTTCACGGGGACGACGAGCGCCAGATGGGACAGATCGGAGGTCTCGTCGAGCCGGTTCGGCCCGTTGAATGCGACCGGCGTCGGGTGCGCGAGCCCGCGCGCATAGAACGCCTCGGCGAGCTGCTCGGAGATCGCGAGAATCCCGATCCCCAGCGGTGGGCGCACGAACGCCGATCCCGCGAGCCGCAGCATCGTCATCGGTTCCCCGCCGACGAATCGGTAGCTGCCGTCGGGCAGCCAGGCCACCTCCGTACGCACGTCAAGCATCGGTGCGACGTTGGCGCGCGAGACGCTATCCCTTGTCTTCATGCCACCGCCCGTTGCGCCGTCCTTCACGTCCTCCACCCTAGTGACTTCCCGCCCGCGGGCTAACGGGGGAACCCTTCCGGTCCCTGCCGCTCAGCCCTCGACCAGCAGCCCACGCGAATCGGGCCGCCAGCCGCGAGCTGCTTCGGCGATGCGTCGAGCGTTCTCCTCGAGCATCGCGCGCCCTCGCTCGGCGCTCGCACCCGTCGGATCGCCGAGGACGCCGTTCGCCGATACGGCCTGCACTCCCCCGCGTCGCAGTTCGGGGAGGATTTCCGCGAGCGGTGCGACGCGGCCTGGCCTCGCCTGGTCCATACGCACGTCGTCCGGCGCGATCGCGAGCATCATCGAGGTCTCCCCGAGTCCGGCGTGCGTGTCTGCCGAGTCGGTTGCGGTGTCGCAGGCAGCCCACGCGACGTCGCGCCCCTCCGCGCGCAGCTGCGCCACGGCCGCCGCGAGCGCGCCGACGTTTCCGCCGTGCGCGTTGACAACGAGCAGCCGCGGCGCCCACTCGCACACGGACCGGCCGATCTCGATGAGCACGCTCCGAAGCACCTCGTTGCCGATGGAGACCAGCCCGGCGAACCCCGCGTGCTCGCCGGAGGCGCCGATCGCCTGGGTAGGTAGCAGCTCCGCCGTCATACCTGCATGTTCCATGTGTATGACGGCGGAGAAAACGATCTCCCGGGCGATCCGGGCATCGGTGTCAGTGGGAAGGTGCGGCCCGTGTTGTTCGGTCGCGCCGAGTGGCAGCACGGCCAGCGCGACGGAAGTAGAGCGGCGTGCCTCGTGCGCGGGTTCGGGCACGGCTAGACCTTGGTGGCGCCCATGTCGACGGTGAACGTCGTGCCGGTGATCGTCCGGGCCTGTTCCGAGGACAGGAACAACACAGAATCGGCGATGTCGTCGGTCTTGGCCATGCCCATCCCCAGGATCGGTTCGAAATGCGGGAGGAATTCCGGCATGTCGTTGAACACCTCGTGGGCGCCCTCGTCCTTGCCGCCCATGGGCGTGAGGACTCCGTACGGGTGGACGGTGTTCACGCGGATGCCGTGGCGCCCGAGTTCCTTCGCGGCCGTCTGCGCGAGCCCGACAACACCGTGCTTGGACGCCGAATACGCCGCCTGCATGGGCATCGATTTGAGCCCAGCGACGCTGCTGAGCAGCGTGATCGATCCGCCGTTACCGGCCTCAAGCATGTGCGGAATCGACGCCTTGAGCGTCTTCCAGTAGCCGGTGAGGTTGATGTCGACGGTGTCGTTCCACTGCTCCTCGTCCATCTCCCACAGCTTGCCCCAGTTACAGATGCCGGCGTTAGCGACGACGATATCGAGGCGCCCGCCGAAGTGCGCGACACCGTCGGTGACGAGCTGCTGTTGGAACGCGAGGTCGCGGACGTCGCCGACGCGCGCGAAGAGCTCCCCTCCCGCCTCGGCGACGAGCTTCTCGGTTTCGGCCATGTCCTCGGACGTGGACGCCGGGTACCGGATCCACTCCGAGGCCTTATCGGCGATATCGCAGCCGATGATCTTGGCTCCCTCGGCCGCGAAGCGCGTGGCGTACTTGCGCCCCTGCCCGCGCGCGATTCCGGTGATGTACACGACCTTGCCGTCGAACTGTCCCATTGGCGGTCCCCTCTTTAATATTCTTCGGATGCGAGCGCGGTGATCCCGCTCAATGCGATTATTCGCCCAGGCGGCGAGAAAAATCCTCGGGAATGATCAAATCGTTCCGGGAGAGCTCGGAAATGGAACTCTTGCCGGTGCCGATGAGCGCCGAGTCGAGGCCCATGCGCAACAAGTCGAGGACGTTTTCCACGCCCGTCTGCCCGTTGGCGCCGAGCCCCCACAGGTACGCGCGGCCGATCATCACCGCACGGGCGCCGAGCGCGAGAGCCTTGGCGACGTCGCCGCCGCGCCGCACACCGCCGTCGAGCAGCACCTCGACATCTCCGCCGACCGCGTCGACGATCGGCCCGAGGCAGCGGATCGACGCCGGCGTGCCGTCGAGGTTGTTACCGCCGTGGTTGGACACCGAGATCGCGGTGACCCCGGCGTCGACGGCGCGTTTGGCATCGTCGATGCGGGTGATTCCCTTGAGCATGACCGGGCCGTCGAAGTTCTCCACGATCCACGCGATGTCCTCCCACGTGGGAGGAGGGGTGCCCTGCCACTCGCCGTAGGCGCCGAAGAACGTTGGGCCCACCTCGCCCGGGGCGACGAGGTTCGGCGTCGTCAGATCCGGCATTGCCTTGTTCTCGATCACCGATTTGGCCCATTCGGTCACCCAGCGAGGGCGCACCGCCAGCTCGGGTGCGAGCTTGACCATCGCCTTCGCGTCGAGCTTCTCGGGGATCTCGGGGCTGCCCCAGTCGCGACCGATCGAAAAGGACCAGTCGGTCGTGATGATGACGCCCTTGGCGCCGGCGGCCTTCGCACGTTCGAGGCGCGCGAGCACCTGCTCTTTTCCGCCGAGCCAATACACCTGAAAGAAGGTCTGCGGGTTAACCGCGGCGACCTCCTCGATCGATTTCGAGGCGAACGACGACAGCCCCATCGCGGTGCCGCGCGCCGCGGCGGCGCGGGCGACGTCGACCTCGCCGTCCGGAGTCACCGCCTGCACGCCCGTCGGAGAGATCATCACGGGGAAGCTGATGGGTTGCCCCATGACGGAGGTCTCCATCGTCCGCTCGGCCTTCGCGCCGACCACGTGCGGCTTGAAACCGAGCTCGCCGAACGCAACCGTGTTGTCGTCGCGCGTCAGCCCGCGCTCGGAACCTGCGATGAGCGCCATGTACACGCTCTTCGGCAGCTTTTTCTTCGCGCGCCGCTGCGCTTCGGCAACGGACTCGAACCAGGGGTTCTTGCGCCACGGGTTGAGCTCTGCGAGTTCGGAAAGAGAGGCCACGGGAGTTAATCCTTCAGGGTCGGGCGTGCAGGTCGGTGGGTTGGAGAATTAGATCGGCGACTCGTCGCACAAGTGCGTGGGCTTGCGCGGCGGCGTCGTGAGGAGCGTGAGCGGCACGGGCCCCGACGGCTGCTTGCGCGCCGCGAGTCCCTTGGTGCGGGAGTGGTCCTGTGACGGCGAAGGTACGTTCCGCTCCGCCTCCAGAAGCCCCTCGCCGAAGCCTTGAACGCATTCGGGGTCGGGCCCATCCATCGGCAGGCCGGTGAAGAACTTCGCGGCCATGCAACCGCCGCGGCACGAGTCGAAGTAGTTGCAGGAGGCGCAGGCCCCGGCGGACTGCGGTTCGCGGAGGCTGCGGAACAGATCGCTTTCCTGCCACACGGACTCGAAGCCGCCGTCGTCGACGATGTTGCCGGCGAGGAATTCCTCGTGGATCGCGAACGGGCAGGCGTACACGTCGCCGATGGGGTCGATGAGGCAGACCACGCGGCCGGCGCCGCACAGGTTGAGGCCCGGGAGCGAACCCTGCCCGTCGCCAAATGCGGACAGGTGGAAGAACGAGTCTCCGGTCAGCACGTTCTCGCCATGCTCGACGAGCCAGTTGTACAGCTCGCGCTGCTGCTCGGGCAGCGGGTGCAGGTCGTCCCACACGTCGGCGCCGCGGCCCGACGGGCGTAGGCGGGTGATGCGCAGCGTCGCGTTGTACTTATCGGCGAGCGCCTTGAACTCGTCGAGCTGTCCGACGTTCTCGCGCGTGACGACGACGGAGATCTTCGCATCGCGGAAGCCCGCGTTGTTGAGGTTCTCCAGCGCGCGGCAGGCCATGTCGAAGGAGCCGGGGCCGCGCACGGCGTCGTTGACCTCGGCGGTCGCGCCGTCGATGCTGATCTGCACGTCGACGTAGTCGCTGGCGGCGAGCCTCTCGGCCACTGCCTCGTCGATGCGGACGCCGTTGGTGGAGAACTTGACTCCGACCTGGTTCGCGGTGGCGTAGTCCACGAGCTCCCAGAAGTCCGAACGGACGGTGGGCTCGCCACCGCCGATGTTCACGTAGAAGACCTGCATCTTGTGCAGCTCGTCGATGATCGCCTTGCACTGCTCGGTGGAGAGCTCGCGCGGGTCCCGCTTACCGGACGAGGAGAGGCAGTGTACGCAGGCGAGGTTGCAGGCGTACGTCAGCTCCCAGGTGAGGCAGATGGGGGCGTCGAGTCCCTTTTCGAACTGGTCGACGAGACGTCCGACTTTGGGCGGTGGGGCTACGGACGGGGCGGTCATGGGCAGGACCTCCTGTGGGAGAGCGCGGCGCGGGGGCGACCGGGCGCTGTGGGGCGACTTACTGGGGAACGATCATCTGCGACTCGGCGAGCTGGCCGAGCGCATGCATGTAGAGACGGGCGACGTGCGGGTCGTCGATATCCACGCCGGCGTCCCTGATGGCTGCGGCCGCGGTGTCGTGATCGGCCATTGTCTTGACGATCTCGACGATCGCCGGGTGCTTGAGAAAAGAAAGCTTGCGCGTGTGGAAGTGGTACAGGAGCGCGCCGAAGGGTTCGGGACGCAGTGCCACGTGCGGGTGCAGGCGCCAGCCGGCATCCAGCGCGAAACCCGCGCCGGCTTCTGCCTGCGAATCTTGGTGGATACCGGCCGGTGCTGCTGCGGGCATGATCAGTACACCCCGCACATACCGTCGATCGAGACCTCTTCGATGAGCGCCTCGTCGAGCATGACCTCGTCGTTGCGAGTGCTGTCCATGACGAACCTCCTTAGTGCTGTCAACCAACTCGTCGTGCACACAGGCGGGCTGTGTTGCCCTCCTCACACCAAAGCCGTCCTTGGTGTGTTCCACATCATATTGGCACCCAGTGCCATTTGCAATGGCTTGCGGAGTTTTTGTCCGCAAACATCACGGTAAGGTGGCATCATAGGGCCGTCGAACTGCACTAATGGACACAAAAAGAGAAGGGGGAAGACGATGGCTTCGCACTCCCCCGACACGCCCCGAGACCACGCGCGCGCAGCGAACGGCAACATCGATCACGCCCCCGGGCGCCGGCCTTCGACCAGCCGGGAGCGCATTTTTACGTCCGCCATGGAGCTGTTCGCCGCCCGCGGGTTCGCCTCGACGAATGTTGAGGACATCGCCGTGGCGGCGGGAATCTCTCGGCGCACGCTGTTCCGCTATTACCCGAACAAGGCCGCGATTCCCTGGGGTGAGTTTTCCGATCAGATCGCCGTCATGCGCGAGCATTTTCTTCTTATTGACGACGCGCTTCCCCTTCGCGAGGCCCTCGCCGACGCGCTCGTGTTCTTCAATACCTTCCCCGCCTCGGAGACCCGCGTGCACCGGGCGCGGATGCGACTACTGCTCGACGAGCCCGAGCTCCAGGCGCACTCGGTGCTCATGTACTCGGACTGGCGCGCCGCAATCGCCGAGTTCGTCGCGGACCGGCGAGGAGAGAACACCACCGACCTCATCCCACTGGCCGTGGCGCACGCCGCCCAGGGCATCGCGATGTCCTCGTACCAAGCCTGGCTTTCGCTTCCGGAGGAGAAGGGTTCGCAGGAGGCACTACACGGCTACCTGCAGAAAGCGTGTGAAATCCTCGACTGAGCCGAAGTTTTCTCGCGAAAACAGAACACATAACGGACGTACCACTGGAACTATTGACCCATGAGCAAAGTCACATTTTCAGTTGCGTGTTCGCTGGACGGCTACCAGACCGATTCGGACGGGGATTACTCGTGGGCGGAGCCTTCGGATGAAGTGATCTCGGCTATCAACGAGGACCTGCGGGATGTCAGCACGTATCTGTACGGCCGCCGCATGTACCAGGAGATGGCCGTGTGGGAAACCGACCCCGCGCTCTCCGCCCAGTCGCCGGAGTTGGAGCGATTCGCCGAGGCATGGAAGGCCGCCGACAAGGTCGTGTTCTCGCGTTCGTTGGAGTCGGTGTGGACCGAGCGGACCCGGCTCGAACGTGAGCTCACCACAGAGACTCTCCGCGCCGCCAAATACGGCGCGCAGGGAAATCTCACCATCGAGGGGCCCATTCTCGCCCGCTCCGCCCTCGAACGCGGGATGGTCGACGAGGTCGAGCTGCTCCTCTGCCCCATCATCGTCGGCGGCGGGAGCCCGGTTTTCCCCGCCGGGGTGTTCTCGAAGCTCGAGCTCACGCGAGAGCGTCGTTTCGACAACGGAATGGTGCAGGTGCGCTACGACGTTCGGCGGTAGCGCCGGGTGAGGGCTGTCGCCGAGCACACCCCCGCGAGCAGCGCCGCGAATCCACCGAAGGCGCCGAGCAGGATCGCCACGTCGGGCGCCCACCGTGCGATGAGAGCGACCGGATACCCGAGGTAGGCGGGCACCGCGATTACCGCGGCCGCGGCCAGCCCCACGGCCGACGCCTCGAGCAAAGCGCCCGTCTCCGACCTCGTGGCGCGGGTGCGCCAGGCGAATGCCGCCCGCACCCAGAGCAGGAGAACGGCGATCCCTCCTGCGACCATGGCCAGCACATAACCCCACGGTCGCCCAGGCGAAGCGGCCGCGCTGCCCGATTCGTCGAGCGCTGCGGCCACCGTGCGCTCGGCTTCCGCCGACATGCGTCCGGCTTCCATTTCCCCGTACCTGTTCGCCACGATCACCACCGCTTTCCGGTCGTCGGGAGCCAGCGCGACGTGGGCGAAGTAGCCGGGCACCGCTCCCGAATGGCGATAGTTCGCCCCGCGTCCAGTCGCGCCCTCGCCCGAGTCGACGTACCACCCCGAGGCGTACCTGGTGCCGTCACGCGCGAGGGTGTCCGGCAGCCTTTCACCCGGCCCACCGGCAACGCGAAGTCGCGCCTGCTCGGCTGCATACCGCGCGAGCGCATCCACGGAGCCTGCGAGATACCCATAGCCGAGACCGGCGTGGTCCTGCTCGACGTTCCGTGGCCTATTGAGCCCGAAAACCGGCACGTGCCCCGGCGGAACCGCGTCCGAGAACTCGTGCTGGGAGGTTATGACGCCGGACGCACTGCGCTCCAGCAGCGAGCTCAGGTCGCCCTGCCGCTCGAGAATAGCCTGGAGCAGGAGGTAGTTGAGACTTGAGTAGTTAAACCCGCCGCGTTCGTCGATGTCGACATCGAGCAGTGGAGAGTCCGGACCTTCGAGGACTTCGAGCGCACCGGCGCTCCGGTCGATATCGGTGGCGGAGAGCGAGTGCGGCAGCCCACTCGTGTGGTTGAGGAGGTCACCGACGGTAACGTTTCGCCCCAGCGGCGACGCCCGTGTAAGGAAGGGCAGCGCGTCGACGACGGGGAGGTCGGTATTCACGCCGGCGTCGTGGACCGCGGCGGCCGTCACCGATTTCGACACCGACCCCCAGACGAACGGGGTGTCGGTGTCGATCGGGTTTCCGTTGCCGTCTCGGCCGAATGTGCTCGAGTCGAGGACGTGGCCATCGAGGTCGACCACCGCCACGGCAACCCCGGGCGCGTCGGTGTGGGCGGCGAATGTCTCTGCAGGCGTGGCAGGGTCCGGCTTGGTTGCAGCTGCGACGGGCGCGGCGACAAGCGCGCCGACCGCGGCCGCCACCGCTACGAATACCCAGGGCCATGTCGTTTTCACGACGCTCACATTATGAGCAGGTCGTCCCGGGCACATCGGGGATGACCACTAAGTCGACCCCGATTCGCGGGAGATTAGACGCCCATCTGCGCGAGGGCCTCGGGGTCCATCCACATCAGTTCCCAACCGTGCCCGTCGAGGTCGTCGAAGGCGGCGCCGTACATCGGGCCCTGGGCTTCGGGTTGGCGGGTGATCTTGCCGCCGGCCTCGCGGACGCGATCCACGAACGTGTCGACGTCCTCCTGGGAGGTGAGCTGGATGCAGTTGAGAACCTCGCGGGGCCCGCCCGGAGTATAGCTTTCGCGGTCGTTGAACTGGGAGAATTTGCTGTTCTCCAACAGCATGACGACGATGTTGTCGCTGACCTCCATCGAGGCGGACGTTTCGTCGCGGAAGATCTCGTTTTCGTGCCACCCGAGAGCGCGGTAGAAGGTGATCGCCTTCTTCACGTCCTCGACGACGAGGTTGATGAACACCATGGGATGGGAAAGTCGCTCGGGCTGGGCTGCGGTGGACATGAGGTCCTGCTTCCTTACGGGTGGCGGCCGTCCCGCCACGTGGTGACCAGAGTATCCGGATCGATCCTGCGCACGGGAATGTTCGGCCCTTTGCCCACGCCGCGACGAACTTCCTCGGCGACGTCGCGGTTGTAATCCGCGGCGAGCTCACGCACCTCGGCCTCGGTGCGGCATGCACGCGCCTTCTCGGGGAGTAGCTCGCGTTCGCGTCGCAGGCGCAGCGCCGGCGGGAGGAGCTCGTGCCCGTGGAGCCCCTCCCGTTCAATGAGTTGGTTGATCCACCAGTCCTCTCCCCCGCCGCGCTTGGGTAGAGGCTTTCCGGCACCCGGCAGATCTTCGAACTCGCCGCGCTCGATCGACTGACGAATTTGCCGCTCTACAAATGTCTCGAAAGTCACGCCCGGCGGTTTGCGCCTTGGCAGTCCCTTGTCCTGTGGGGGCGGCGAATCAGTCGGCTCGTGGTCTGGTTCCTCCGACGTCATACGTGAATCCCTTGCGTTAGCGGCGAATCCGGCCATTCCAGAGGCCCATACCCGCGGAGCGTTCCGGCGCCTCGATGAAGCCGTGCTTTGCGTACAGGGCGCGGCCGGGCGGATCGGCCATGAGGGTGACAAAGCGCCCGGGCGGGGACTCGGCCTCGATGGTGTCGAGAAGCCAGGACATGATCTGGTCGCCGAGGCCGCGACGTTGGTGCGCGGGGAGCACGGCCATGTCGACGATGTGGAAGTACCAGCCTCCGTCGCCGATGATGCGGCCCATCCCGACAATCTCCCCGGTGTCGGTGTCGACGATGTGGCAGCCGCGCCACGTTCCGGGGAGACCGGCTTCGGCCTGCTCGCGTGTCTTCGGGGTGAGACCCGAGTCGGCTCGCAGGCGCAGATACGCCTCGACATCAGGTGTGCCGCTGCGAATTTCGTAACTCATGGAGCCGAATTTTAGCCGCTGGTTCGGCGGTTGAACGCGCGCAGCGACAACGGGGCGAGAACCGCGGTGAGGACGACGACCCAGATGAGCGTCGCGATAACGGGATGCTGCAGTGGAAGCGCCGCATCCGCACCGGCGGCCGGGGCATTGCCCCAGAGTTCGCGCATGCCCTGCACCACGGCGGAAATGGGGTTCCACTCGGCGATCGTGCGTAGCCACGTCGGCATGGATTCCGGCGGGGCGAACGTGTTGGCGAGGAACGTGACGGGGAAGACGGTGACGAACATGACGCCGTTGACGGCCTCGACGCTCTTGAGCGCCGAGCCGACGAGGATACCGATCCAGATCATCGCGAAGCCGAAGCCGAGGAGAAGAAGGTATCCGCCGAGAGCCTCCGCGATGTTTCCGTGGATTTTCCAACCGATGAACAGGCCGGTGATCGACATGACGATGATGCCGATCATCGAGTGGATGATCGACGACACCGACCGACCGACCAGGACCGACGCGCGGGAGATCGGCAGCGAACGGAACCTGTCGACGATGCCCTTCTCCAGGTCCTGCGACAGCCCGGCGGCGACGATGAACGCGGCGAAGGTCATCGTCTGCGCCATGATGCCGGGCAGGAGCCATTCGCGGTACGAGCCGCCGGGGGCACTGATTGCTCCGCCGAAGACGTACGCAAACAGGACGACGAACATGATCGGCTGGATCGTGACGTCGGTGAGGTTTTCCGGCTGACGCTTGATGTGGGTGAGGTTGCGGCGCACCATCGTCGAGACCTGGCGGCCGAATCCGGGGCCGAGAGGGCGCGCCGGCTCCTCTTGTTCGGTGATCACACCGGAGATATTCGCTGAGCTCATTTCGCCTCCTCGGCGATCTTGTCGGCGTCCTCGCCCAGGTTGCTGGTGTCTTCGGCGCGGTGCCCGGTGAGGCCGAGAAACACGTCGTCGAGGCTTGGGCGTTGCAGCCCGATGTCGTCGAGTTCGATCCCGGCGTCTGCAAACGCATTCGCGATGGCGGCTAGGGCGCCGACGCCCTCGCTGGGCGCCGTCATCCGGCGTGCATCGCGGTCGACGTGTACTTCGGCCACCCGCGAGCGCAGGATCTCCTCGGCCTGATCGACCTCCTCGGCGCGGGACACGGTGACCACGAGAGATGCCGCGCCCGAGCGGTCCTTGAGCTGCAGCGGCGTGCCCTCCGCGATGACCTTGCCCCGGTCGATGACCACGATATTGTCGGCCAACTGGTCGGCCTCGTCCAGGTACTGGGTGGTGAGGACGAGCGTGGCTCCCTCTCGGACCAGAGTGCGCAGCACCTCCCAAAGTTCGAGCCTGGCATGCGGGTCCAGTCCGGTGGTCGGCTCGTCGAGGAACAGCACCGGTGGCGCTGCGACGAGACTCGCCGCCAGGTCGAGGCGGCGGCGCATGCCGCCCGAGTAGCTCTTCGCGACCTTGTTCGCGGCATCGCTGAGCGAGAACTTCTCGAGCAGCTCGTCCGCTCGTTCCTTGACCCGCTTACCGGGTAGCCCGTATAGGTCTCCGATCATGCGGAGGTTTTCGCGGCCGGTGAGCAGTTCGTCCACGGTCGCCGACTGGGCGGTCAGTCCCATCGACTGCCGGACCTGCTTCGGTTGTGTCACCACGTCGTACCCGGCGACTGTCGCGGTGCCGGAGGTAGGCGTGAGCAGGGTTGTCATCATTTGCACGCAGGTGGTCTTGCCCGCGCCGTTGGGGCCGAGCACACCGAGCACGGACCCTTTGGGGACCTGGAAGGACACTCCGTCAACTGCAGTGAAGTCGCCGAATTTTTTGACTAGGTCTTTCGCCTCTACGGCGATGGCCCGATCGGGGCCGGTTTTCTCAGTCACCCGATCACAGTGCCATACGGTTCCGACAATTTCCTATGGGGGAAGTCCCCCAGATTTGCCGAGCTAATTAACTTTCGAGCACGTTAGCGGCGATCTTGAACGCGGAATTGGCGGCGGGGACGCTGCAGTAGATCGCCGACTGCAACACGATCTCCTTGATCTCGTCGTGGGTAAGCCCATTGCGCACCGCGGCGCGCACGTGCATTTCGAACTCCTCCCAGTACCCTCCCGCGATCATCGCGGTGAGTGTCACCGCGCTGCGCATACGCCGGTCGAGCCCCGGCCGGTTCCAGATCTCTCCCCACGCGTAGCGGCTGATGAGGTCTTGGAAATCGGCGGTGAACTCGGTCGTGTTCGCTTCCGCACGATCGACGTGGGCGTCGGAGAGCACCTCGCGACGCACGCGCATTCCTTCCGCGCGGGCTTGTTCGTTGGTGCGGTCGGCGCGGCCGACGGTGCTTTCGAATTCGGTCATAACGCGGTTCTTTCGGTGTCTACGGATGGTCGGGTGCTCCGCCACGCTCGGCGGTGGCGGGGTGCGACGTCATCGACGGGTGTTGTCCTTGCCGTCCATGAGCTGAGCGATGCGCGCCTGATCGGGAGGCGTGAGCCCCGCGGAGTGGGCGGCGGCGCGATCGGCGTCGACGACGAGGCCGGCGCACAACTCCGCGCCGATGCTCGCGGCGGTCCGCAGATGACGCAGCAGCGTGCGCCACGCCTCCCATTCCGCGTGCCACGCGCCGGCGGGGCGCTCGTCCTCGGCGAGTCCGGCGGCGACGGAGAGGGTGGAGGTGAGCCCCGGCGCCGCGATCGCACTACGCCGCAGCAGGATCGAGCGGACAGGGTTCTGCTTGTGGGGCATCGCGCTCGAGGTGCCTCCCGTGGGTTCGGCGAGTTCGGCGATCTCGGTACGCGAGGCGGTGAACACATCGCCGCCGATCTTGCCGAGCGCCGCGATAGCCTCGCCGGCGGCCGCACCGATGCGCAGCACCGGCCAGCGCGAGGTGTGCCACGGCAACCCCGGCACCGCGAGCCCTAGCGCTGCGCCCCACCGAGCGACGTCCCCGGCACTCTGGGTGCGGGCCGTACCCGCCGCTCCCCCGAACGCCAGCGGCAGTTCGGCGCGGCCGAGCGCATCATCGGCGCGCCGCAAACCGGCGGCCCACTGAGCGAAGCGCAGCCCGAGCGTCGTGCCTTCGGCGGCCTGCCCGAGGGTGTGGGCCGCGGCGGGGGCGTGCGCGAATTCCGCCGCCAGCCCGTCGAGCGCGGTGGCTGCGTCGGCGAGGTCCGCCTGCGCGGTGGCGAACGCATCGCGGGTGAGCAGAACCAACGCAGTGTCGATGACATCCTGGCTGGTGAGCCCCGTGTGCAGCGCGCGGGCATCGGCGTCGTCGAGAGTGCGGCGCCACTGCGCGAGCAACGGGATCAGCGCGTTTCCACCGGTCTCCAGCCCGCCGGCGACCTCGGACGGGTCGATCTTCGCGGCCGCGTCGCGCAGCCGGTCCAGGCGCGCCGAATCCGCGCCCGTCGCGGTGGCCCAGGCAAGCTCGACGTCAACCATTGCCTTGGCGAGGTGGTCGTCGTCGAGCCCGTCCGCGCGGGCGAATCCGGGTGACAGGAATCCGTGGTCTGCCATGTCAGTTCTGCGCCTCGAGGACCTCGTCGGGGCTCGCCGTGGCGGGCGAGAATTCCAGGAACACAGTCTCATCGGTGCCTTGGAGGTGGATATCAAAACGGTAGCGCTCGCGCCCGCCGGCGTCGGATTCGCGGATGACGGCGAGCGTGCTTCTCCGCTCGGCCGGCACGTCCGCGAGATCCTTCTCGACCCCCGCGGGGTCGAGGTAGGCGCGCGTGAACACGCGATCGAGCAGCCCTCGCGCGAGTACGCACAGCGAGAAGAACGGCACCTGCTGGCCTTCCATCGCGCCCGGGGTGCGGGTGAAGAAGCGGTAGCGGCCTTCGGCGTCGGTGGCGCAGCGGCCGTAGCCGGTGAAGGTGATGCCGTCGCGCTGGAGCGCCCCGGCCGGGCTGGGCGCCTCGCCGTTCTCGTCTGCCTGCCACAGCTCGATCAGGGCGTCCGGAACCGGGGCACCGGCGCCGTCATACACGGTCCCGTGCAGGACGACGGTATCCGCGGCTCCCGGGACGGCGAGCTCGTTACCGCGCTCGTAGGGAAGTGCGTAGTGGAAGAACGGTCCAACCGTCTGAGCTGGGGTGGGAAGAAGTTTTGGCATGTGATGTCCTTTCTACGCCTCGGTCCAGGTGCGGCGCGCGCCGGTGAGCACGATGTCCCAGCGATACCCGGTCGACCATTCGGGTGTGGTGAGGTCGTGGTCGTATGTGGCGATGAGGCGCTCGCGGGCCTTCGGGTCGACGATCGACTGGTAGATCGGGTCGAGCGAGAACAGCGGGTCGCCGGGGAAGTACATCTGGGTGACCATGCGCTGGGTGAAATCGGTGCCGAACAGCGAGAAGTGCACGTGCGCCGGGCGCCAGGCGTTCGAGTGGTTCTTCCACGGGTATGGGCCGGGCTTGATCGTGTGGAAGCGGTAATTGCCGTTGTCGTCGGTGAGGCAGCGGCCGGCGCCGGTAAAGTTCGGGTCCAGCGGCGCCGGGTGCTGGTCGCGCTTGTGCACGTAGCGGCCTGCCGAGTTGGCCTGCCAGATCTCAACGAGTTGGTTGCGCACCGGCCGGCCCTCGCCGTCGACGACGCGGCCGGCTATCGTGATGCGCTCGCCGAGCGGCTCGCCTGCATGCTGGATTGTCAGGTCCGCTTCGAGGGGGCTGACGTCGCGGTGTCCGAATGCCGGGGACGTAAGCTCGATCGCCTCCGGGTCGACCTTCGCGAAGGCGCGGGTCGGGTGGCGCAGGAGGGAACTGCGATACGGCGGGTAGTCCAGACGCGAGGACAGCTCGTGGCCGGTGCTCTCTCTGCGATCGAGGTAGTCGGCCTCGATGTCGGCGATCTGCCGGGAGATCTCGGCCTGGGTGTCTGCCGCGTCGTCGGGGCCGGGCTGTGTGGTGTGCGCGGGTGCGCTCATGGGAGTGTCCTTTCGTTCGGCCAGCCGGTGTAGCTTTCGGCGAGCCAGGCTTTTCCGTGTTCGGATTCGACGACCGTCCGCAGTTCGGCGACCGAGCGGCGCTGGTCGAATTCCGAGGCCTCGGGGTTGGCGTGGAGCATCGAGGTCATCCAGTAAGAGAAGTTCTGCGCCTTCCATACGCGGCGCAGGCACCGCTCGCTGTAGTCGGCCAGCGCGGATTCGGAGCGGGTCGAGTGCCACTCGGTGAGCGATTCGGCGAGGATGCGCACGTCCTGCAGCGCGAGGTTGAGGCCCTTGGCGCCCGTCGGTGGCACGGTGTGCGCGGCGTCGCCGGCGAGGAGGAGGTTGCCCCATCGCATCGGCTCGGAGACGAAGCTGCGGAAGCCGAGCACCGTCTTATCGATGATCGGTCCCTCGTTGAGCTCGAAGCCGCCGAAGTTGACGCGCTTTCTGAAAGTCGCCCAGATGTCCTCGTCCGTCCAGTCGCTCGGGTCGGTGCCCGGCTCGCACTGGAAGTAGAGGCGCTGCAGTTCCGGGGTTCGCTGGCTGATGAGCGCGAACCCGGAATCACTACGGGCGTAGATGAGTTCGTCGTGGCTCGGCGGCGTCTCGGCCATGATGCCGAACCACGCGAAGGGGTACTCGCGGTAGAACGCGCGCCGCTCCCCTTCGGGTATCGACCGGCGGCACGTGCTGCGCGAGCCGTCCGTGCCGACGAGCAACTCGCACTTGATCTCTATGCGCTCTCCGCTGTGCGGATCGACATAGGAGATCACCGGTGTGCCGGTGAGGTCGTCGACCTCGACAGGGCCGAGTCCGAAGCGGACGTCCCGACCGTCTTCGCCGGCCTCGTCGGCGAGATCGATGAACACGTCGGTCTGCGGGTAAAGGTAGGTCGAGGCGCCGACGAGCCCCTGGAAATCGACGTGATGAGAGTCGCCGTTGATGCGGATGTCGATGCCATCGTGGCGTGCGCCGTCATGAAGCACCCTGTCGCTGACTCCGTCGACAAGCATGTCCGCAGAGCCCTGCTCGAGGATGCCGGCGCGGTGGGTGTTCTCGATCTCCGCGCGTGAGCGTGCCTCGACCACGATGTGCTCGATGCCCTCGCGGTGCAGGAGGTGGGAGAGCATCAGGCCCGAGGGTCCGCCGCCGACAATGCCGATGGTCGTGCGTTCACGCATCGATGGTCCTCCTGCCATTTTCCGCCTCGACTTCGGCGCGCACCTTGCGCTCGTTCGGCACGATCCACACGGCAATGAGTCCGAGGAGCCCTATTGCGGCGAAGAAGTAGAAGCCCCACGGATAGGCGATGCCGGCGGTGACGAGCGCGCCGGTGACCAGCGGGCCGACGATCGCGCCGAAGCGTCCGACCGAGGCGGCCATGCCCATCGCGGTCGGGCGGGCCGAGTCCGGGTACGTCGTGTTGATGTAGGCGTAGATGAGGACCTGCGAGCTGAACACGAAGACGCCGGTAATGAAGATCATCGCGTTGAGCAGCCACGCGTTGGGCACCTGCAACGAAAGTAGAGCCAGGAAGATCGTGCCCATGGCGAACCACAGCTTGGCGGTGCGTCGGATACCCGCCCGGTCCGCGACCTGACCGGCGAGGACGAGGCCGGTGACCGCACCGACATTGAGCACGAACAGCATGACGATGGAATCGGACACGTCGTAACCGGCGACGCGCATGAGCTGCGGAAGCCACGTGTTGAGGCCGTAGACGAGCAGCAACCCCATGAAACTGCCGACCCACACCGCGATGGTGATCGCACGCCACCGCCCGCTGAAGATCGACTCCTTGCGCTGCTGCGGCGCCGTCTCTGCTTCCACGAGCGTTGCCCGGGCCGGCTTCGGGGCCATGTCGTCCTCGAGCCCGAACCACATGAGCGGAACGGCGACGAGGCCGAGCAGTCCGCCGATGAGGAACGGAATGTGCCAGTTCGGGGAGAAGCTCAGCGCGACGAGCGAGGCCGCGACGGCGCCGACGTGGTATCCGGTCATCGTGTATGTGTTCGCGCGCGAGCGCTTCTCGGCGGGCATGTGCTCGGAGATGATGACCAGCGCCGAGGGTAGGCACGCGCCGAGGCCGATGCCGGCGATGAAGCGGTAGATCCCGAACAGCTCGACGGAAGGCGCGAACGCGGTGAGGAGCGTGAAGAGCGAGAACAGCGCCGTCGCCGCGACCAACAGTTTGCGCCGGCCGATCCGCGCGGCGATGACGCCGACGAGCGAAGCGCCCAGGGCCACGCCTACCAGCGACATCGTCGACACGGTCGTCACCGAGCTGCTGGTGAATCCGAGGACCTCGCCGTCGAGGAGGTCGGGGATGATGGCGCCGAGCGCGACAAGATCGAACCCGTCGAGGAATACGGCGAACCAACAGATCAGCGCCGGCCATGCGGAGCGCGGGGCGAGCGACGTGCTCGCGTTAGATGCATGTGGCATGAGCGTTACTCCTCGGGCTGAAGGTCGAAACGTTGGGCGCCCGGCGACTCACCACGTGGCCACCGAACCGTGCTCGAGCAGCACATCCACGCACTACTGAGACCCACACCACAGGACGATAGTGGTCGTCATCACATGCGTCTAATCAATATTTTTCACCCTATCCATAGACGCTATCTATAGTGATGTCATGGCGTCGACCGATCTCAACCTGGTGCGGACCTTTGTCGCTGTGTATGACTCCGGTTCGGTGACCGCTGCGGCCGATATCCTCGGCATCACCCAGCCGACTGTCACGCACTCACTCAACCGTCTACGGCGCACGATGAATGACGAGCTCTTCGTCCGCTCCCCTGGCGGTGTCGCGCCGACGATGGCCGCGAGGCGCGCGTACCCGAATTTCGTCGAGGCCCTCAACCGCATCGACGCTGCCTTCCGGCTTTCGGCGCCGTTCATCCCGGCAGCCGAGCCCGCGACTTTCCGCATCGCTCTGTCCGATGCGGGCGAGGTCTCCACGCTTCCGCACCTCGCGAACGCGCTGCGCCGTTCCGGTCCGCAACTGTCGCTCGAGGTGCTGCCGCTCGATATCGACCAGGTCGAGGATCAGCTCATCCGCGGCGAGATCGACGCGTTTATCTCCAGTGCCGTCTACACCTCGCGCAACGTGCAAAGGGAGGTGATGTTCACCGAGCGCTACGTTGTGGTTCTCGCGGAGGATCATCCGCGCATTGGCGCCGAGATCTCCGCCGCCGCGCTCGACGGCGAGCGGCACGTCGCCGTCCGCGGCGTCACCGGCCACAGCAGCCCGTTCGATCGCCAGCAGGCGCGCAAGGTGCGCCTCGACGCCGTCGTTCCCCGCTTCACCGCTCTGCCCTACCTGCTCGCGAACTCGGACGCCGTGGCGATCGTGCCGCTGTTCATCGCCGAGTCCTTCGCCGCCTCGCACCCGCTACGTTGGGTTGACTCCCCGTGGCCGATGGAGGAGGTCGAGGTCGCGCTCTACGCGCGCCAGCCGCATTCGCGCTCTCCGTCTCAGCAGTGGCTTTTCGACGTGGCCACGCTCACGCTGCAGTCGGCATATCCGTCCCCGGACGGCGGGCACCAGACCTAGGGCGCTCGCAGCAGATAGGTGTCCATGATCCACCCGTGTTCGGCCCGCGCTCGCTCGCGCGCCTCGGCGATCTCCGCGCCGACGTCCCCGACCCGGCCGTGAATGAGGATCTCCCGGGTATCCCCGAGGTAGGCGCCCCAAAAGATCTCGGTATCCCCGCTCGCCACGTCCCGGAACGCGCAACCGCCGTCGAGCATGACGAAGCAATTCCGCAGCAGTTCCGGCGCCGTTTCGGACAGTTTGCGCCCCGTCGTGATGTGGATCGGCTCGCCCACCCGGTTCGCCGGGATCGCAAACGCGGCGCACAGCGCCATCGGCGCGGCGATTCCCGGGATCGAGCGAAGCTCGAATTCCTCGCCCGCCTCGCGGACCTGCTCGAGCATCCGAAGCGTCGAGTCGTACAGCGAGGGGTCTCCCCACACTAGGAAGCCGGCGACCCCGCCGTCATCCAGTTTTTCGCGGATGACGTCGGAGATCTTGTTCGCCCGGCGCGCATGCCATTCGGCGACCGCGGCACGGTAGTCGCGTCTGGCGAGCTCCGGATCGCGCGGGGTGTCTTCGATGGTCACGACCTCCGGAAGCTTCTCACCGCCATGGGTAGTGAGCATGTTCGAGCGGAGTGCGCGCATGTCTTCGGTGTCGGTCCCTTTGTCGAGAAGGAGCACGATATCGAGCGAGCGTATGGCGTCAATGGCCTGCGCGGTGAGATGTGCGGGGTTTCCGGTGCCGATACCGATGGCGACGATGGTGCGCATCGCCCCAGCGTATCTACCCCGCGCAGGTGCCAAATGCGCAGGGCCGGGGATCGGCGCGGTATCGTATACACGGTTTAGATTTCCTCAAGATGATTGCTGGAAGGTTTCCGGTAGGCCTATGTCCCCGATTCACACCATTTCGCCCGCGATAGCACGCTCCTGGCTGCTGCTGCCCGCCAATAAGCCCGCGCATTTCGATGCCGCGGTAGCTTCCGAAATGGATGTTGTTCTCCTCGACGTAGAGGACGGGGTACCGGCGGCCGAGAAGGTCACAGCACGCGAGCACGTGCGTGACTGGCTCAAGGACGGCGGCAAGGCCTGGATCCGGATCAACGACGTTCGTTCTCCCGAGTGGGAGAAGGATCTCGAGATGCTCGGCAACCTCCCGAACCTGCAGGGCGTCATGCTCGCGAAGACCGAGAACTCCGAGCATGTATCGCTCACGGCGGCCCGTCTGCGTGAGGGCACGCCGATCGTCGCGCTCGTCGAGTCTGCCGATGGCCTGGCCGCGGCGACTCACATCGCCAAGACCAAGCCGGTCGTTCGTCTCGCCTTCGGTATCGGTGATTACCGCCGCGATACCGGAATCGGCTCCTCCCCTCTCGCGCTCGCTTACACGCGTTCGCAGTTCGTCGTGTCCTCGCGCGTGGCGCGTGTCGCCCCGCCGATTGACGGCCCGACGATTTCCAACGAGGTCGCCGTGCTTCGCGAAGCCGCCGAGCACGCGGTCGAGATGGGCATGACCGGCAAGCTGTGTCTCCGCGTCGACCAGGCCCCGTACATCAACGAGGTGCTCTCCCCTTCCGCTGCGGATGTGTCCTGGGCGGAGTCCGTCATCGAAGAGCTTGGCCAGGGTGGCGAGCGCGCGAAGGACGGTTCGGACCTCCCGCGACTCGCAAGAGCGCAGAAGATCTCCCGTCTCGCGCACGCATTCGCCGCGACCGACTAATTCGTCGAATCCGTCGTGACCTCGACTCCCTCGGCCCCGCACAATCTGCGCGTGAGGTCCGGCCGCCGCTGGCTTCCCTGGAAGAGCAGGACGAGGTCATTGACTTCGCGCGCATGGGATTGGGTACCTGACTGGGGCACGACCGTAGGTGATGGCCCGATATCGTCGATCATCTCCGCGGCACTGTTTATCGTGACGTTCCCATTCATGATTCCGGCGCTCTTGGTCACCCCGTTTTTCCTTCTGGAATCACTGCTGCAGTGGCTCGTGTTCCCATTTGTAGCGGTGCTGCGCATGGTCGGACTGTTACCCGTGGTCGTTTGGGTGAAGGTAGGTAGTCAGACCCCGTACGAAGAACGCGTCAGAGGTTGGCGCCGTGCGAAGGCACGGAGCGCCGAGCTCGGTGACCTCGCGCGCGCCAACCCGTCGGTGACGACTATGTCTGCTGCGGCGATGCCCGGTGTCGACGATCCGTACCAATACGGTCCGCGCTAGTTCTTACCAACCGGCCGCGAGCTTGCGATCCATGTTGCTCATACCGTCGTTGGCCTGCCCCGTGGCAACGGCGACCGCCCCGAGCATTGACGTGAGTTCCGCTGCTGCAGTGTCCCACTGTTGTTGGAGCGCGTGATAAGCGATCGCGGATTCGCCCTCCCACGTGGCAACCAGGGGCTGGAGGTAGGCACGGAGCTGGTCGAGCGTGCCGTTGAGATTGCCGACGGACGTGTTGATCTGCGCTACCCCTGCGGCGATGTTCCCGTGGTTGTAACTTATCGTTCCCATGAAGTGTCCTTTCGATTCTGCTAGGAGATGTGGAGCGGGCCGGCTGAGCCGACACGGTTGATTGCGGCCGTGTTGGCCTCTTCCTCTGCGTCGTAGTTCGAGGAATTCACCCGGAGCTGGTCGGCGATTCCGGCAAGGGCGCCGTTCAGCCGTGCCACTGCGCCGTCCCAGTCCGTCATCACTCGCGCGAAGGCGGTCGCGGCGGAGCCCTGCCAGCTGGCGCCCGCGAGCTGGTCGACAACTCCACGGACGTAGGTGAGTTGGCCGCTGATTGCTTCATTGGTGGAGTCGACGTGTCCAGCAGCCGTCTGGAGCACCGGGCTGTCGGCCTTGAGCGCTCCACTTCCTCCGGGGGCTTGTTCGGTCATCGGTAAGTCCTTTCACTTCACACGCATCGCAAGCGCGGTGAGCAAGTTTTGGTATTCATGCCGTTCACCTATAAGGACGTCCCTACTACGTCCGTCGGTTCCCGAGGCTTCACATTGAATCGCCTTTCTGGCGTCTACTGGTCTTCCTCGGAAATGGAAGCGTGACCGCGGTTTCGGCGATCGCTTGCGCTGGAACGGGAAAACTGAGCAGCCGCCGCGCATCGCATTCGGAAACGATCATTCGCGCTCCCTGCCCGCAGACGAGCACCTCGTGCGAACCATCTTGAGCTGGTCGGTGGCCGTCCCGCAGGCCGACTATGCAGTCAACAACACGTGCGGCGAAGCCGTCGATGACGTCGTCGTCGGGGTCTACTCTGAGAACGACACGTGTGGAAATAATTGTCAGTGTTCGCTGTTGACGGTGGATGAGAGTGACAGCGGCGCCCTTGTTGCTGAGCTCCACCGTGTAATTCCACTTCGCGAAAGAGCTACTCAGAGCGTCGGAAAGAAGTAGCGCGGCTCTCACCGGTGTCGCCTCGATCCCCACATACGAGGCCGTGCTCACGGCTCGGGCTATTCGAACGTTTCCCCAGCTCGTCGGGATGATCAGGTGTGCCTGCCGGGCAGCCGCGCCCTCTTGCGATTCCAGCCAGCGTCGTGCTCGGCGTAGCGTAGCGCCCGCTATTTCTTCGAAGTCGATCGCCACTCCGTCGATACGTGTTTTTGCACAATCGATCAGTGCCCATGGCTCGGTGATGACGGCCTCAGGGCTTTCTCGTGCGATATCGTCCACTTCCGGGCTGCACAGGACCCTGTGCGCCGGTCGCTCGACTCCTCGCTGCGACAGCCTCGGGTCGGAAGACAGGATAACGGCGGGGCGCATACCGACGACTCCCTGCAGTGTCGCAGGTATGAGGTGGCCACAAGATATATCGATGGCGGCGGTACGGGCTGCTGGGCACACGGTTGGTCCTACTTCGTTGGGCCTATTTAACGGCAAGTTGCCACATCGTGGCGCCGGCATCTCTGGTGTAGAACTGCGCACGACCTGGCGGGAGCGGCCGCGCGACAAGCTCGCCGACGAGTTTTCCTTCATCCTTGGTTCCATCCATGACGATCCCCGCTGCACCGAGATCCTTCATCCGTTGCATCACCGGATCGAATGCCGAGCGCGCGGCGCCGGACACGCGACGAGTAAGGACGAGCGCGAACCCGATCTCTGCGGCATGAGCAAGCAGTGGAACGAGAGGCGCAAGTGGGTTACCCGACGATCCGGCCACGAGATCGATGTCGTCCACCAGGACGATGATCCGTGGGCTCGGCTCCCGCTCGGAGGCGCTGACCGACAAACGATCCTTGAGGACGGTGGTGAGATGATCGATCATCGGCGCGAGTTCCTCCTCGGTACTCGCGATTCCCGCCAAATACTCCTTCGCCACGGCGTTTTTT
The DNA here is from genome assembly GCF_020742175.1 of Dietzia timorensis. Taxonomy (GTDB): domain Bacteria; phylum Actinomycetota; class Actinomycetes; order Mycobacteriales; family Mycobacteriaceae; genus Dietzia; species Dietzia timorensis_A. The sequence goes on along the minus strand of NZ_DYXM01000103.1, from coordinate 27,051 downwards.
AGTTTGCGGCGGTAGTCGATGAGCAGTATCCGAACGTCGCTGGCAGGTGCACTCGCCATGATTGCCGTTGCTACGACGTTGACGAGCATGGTCTTGCCGCTTCCTGCGTTTCCGAATGCAAGTACCAGCGGTGTGGTGATGAGGTCGAGGTATGCGGGCGCGAGGTTTTCTTCCTCGATTCCGACGGGCAGCGGCAACATCGAAGTAGCGGTTGCCCGCGACCGCGCCGCGGCCAAGATTCCGGAAAGATCCGCAAACGGCACCTTGTCTGGAAGCAGGCGAATCTTAGGCGCGCGCTCACCAGGCCTGGCCGACGCCCAAGCGTCGGAGACCTTGTCTAGTTCACCGGCGATATCGACCGCGCGGTCATACGCTTCGTCCCCATCTCTGCTCCGCGCATCGAGTTCGGGCGCCAGGATCTGGATAAGTTGGCCGGTTCCGACCATCCCACGACCTGGGTACTCGGGAGGTATAACCTGTGCGGCTCGGCGCCCGAACATGGAGTCGGCCGGGTCGATTATTCGTAATTCGATTCGCGTTGACAATGAATCACGTACCACCGGGCGTACATCCATCCACCGAGATGCGGCTACGACGACATGAACCCCTACGGCTAGGCCCTGAGTCGCGATCTGACCGATCGTCTCATCAAGGTCGGCGATCTCGGTGCGAGCTGCACTCCATCCGTCGATGAGTATCACGATCTCGGAGAATGCCTCCGTATAATCATCGGCTCGCGTCCGGCACTGACTGATGGACGTGAGCCCGCGGGTGCGAAACGCCTCCTCCCTCTTCGAGATTTCAGCCTCAACGCTCCTTACGATCCGCCGCTGCTTGTCTCTTTCGCCTTTACGCGCGATTCCCACGGTGTGAGGTAGCCGCTCCAACGCCGAGAGCACTCCGCCGCCGAAATCGATTCCATAGATGTGAAGATGAGACGGCCGTGCACGTATCGCTGCCGACATCGCCATGGCAACAAGTGCAAAGGATTTCCCACTGCGCGGGGCTCCGACTACGAGCGACGAACTTCCGGCGCTCGAGAAGTTGACCTGGAAAAGGTTTTGCCTTTGCTGAAATGGCAAGTCCATAACGGCCCAGGGAACAGATGGGAACGCTTCGTTCTCGGCTGTAGCCGCCACGAGTTCGACTCCGCCGAATTGACCGAGGTCGATGCGCGACTCCAACGGCGGAAGCCAAATCTCGTGAGCCTTGACACCGACGCCGGCCAGACCATTGTTGAGCAAATCCCAGTCACTTTCTTTTGGTGGATTCTCCTCCGGTTCATGGGTCTTAGAGGGGTTGAGCGGGATGGGCGCGGCCTGTGTGTACGCGGCGTTGAAGGGCACGATCTGCGGCACCGTCGACACGAATGACAGCGCGCGGGGAGCTGCCGCACAGTTTTGCCCGTTGGGCTGCGATACGAAGAAGGAGTCGAAGCGCTGTGCCTGTCCGGCGTCGGTCTTGAGATAGCCTGCACCGGGTGTGGCCGGCAGGTTGTAGGCGTCCGAATTGCCCAACACAACGCGCGATTCGGCGGCGGAGAAGGTCTTCAGCGCGATGCGGTATGACAGGTGACTCTCCAGCCCGCGCAGGCGCCCCTCCTCCAATCGCTGGGAGGCCAGAAGCAGATGGATATGCAGGCTTCGCCCCAGCCTGCCGAGTTGGACGAACAGGTCGATGAAGTCGGGTCGCGCCGTGAGCAGTTCGGAGAATTCGTCGACTACAAGCACAAGCGCAGGCAATGGCGGTCCGGGAAAGTCAGGATCGGACCGCCGCGCCGCCTCATAGTCGTCCACCTTGGCCACTTGGCACGTACGCAACAGTTCCTGACGTCGGACGAGCTCACCTTCAAGAGCTTCCCGCATGCGGTCGACGAGAAACTGCTCGTCGGCCAGGTTCGTGATCGACGCGGCGACGTGGTGCAGCCGATCCATGCCGGCAAACGTCGCGCCTCCTTTGAAGTCGACGAGAACGAGGTTGAGTTGTTCCGGGCTGTGGGTGGCGACCAGCCCGAGTACCAGCGCTCGGAGGAACTCCGACTTGCCCGAGCCGGTCGCGCCGATGCACAGTCCATGGGGCCCGTGCCCGCCCTGCGCCGATTCCTTGAGGTCGAGGTACACGGGCGCACCAGAGCCGTCGACCCCCACAGCCGCTCGTAGCTTGTCGGAACCAGACCGGTGTGGCCATGGCGCGTCTAGCTTGCCCGAAGAGATTGAACATCCAGCAAGGATCGAGGCGATCGGCCCTTCACCGCCCTCAACAACGAGATCTGCGAACGGGCGCATTGGTGAACCACCACCGCTCCCTCCTCGATGGCTGTGTTCCACGCCGATACCCCGACTCGGCACGTTGCGCCCGGAACTGTCAGAGCGTTCGCGGAGAACCTTTGCGAACAATGCTGAACTCTCCGAGAGCGAAAGCCTGTCGGCCCGAAAAAGCTCTTTTCCTACGACCACCTCGTTGGCGTATACGAGATCCCTCTCACCGACCGGGACCAGATGAAGTGCTAACCCGTCCCGTTCGGCCAGTCGCCGTAGCTGCGTCGACTGGGACGCGCACACCTCAACGAAAGTGACACGTTCCAAAGATGGCGCGGGAGCAAGCCAGGTGGCATCTCCTATGTCAACGCCGTCGCAGATAACCAACAAATGGGCATCCGTCCCCGACGGCGGCGAGCCGACAAGTAACTCCAGACGTTCCAGTGACTCCTCATGGAGCCGTGCCGGTCCGGACGCGTCGAGAAATTCGCGGTCCCAATGGTGTGGCAACCACTTCAGACAGTCCCATTCACCCGCCGCTACCTTGCCGCCCGCGACGACGGCGATCCGAACTCGTCGTTCGGAAAAGCCCACCGCCAGTTGTCCGACCATAGCTCGCAGCATTTCGCGCACACGGGTGGGTTCGCCAAACACGCTCACAACCGGGTAACTGGGAATTTCCACGGCCACCGGAGCATGACGAACGAACGAGTGTGCTCGCACAAGCCGACGAAGCGCTGTCACCGATACCGGTTCCAGATCCTCGACCGGTCCCGATTCGGGGGCGACGAGCGGGCGATCCAATACAACGGTGCCTAGCCCGAGCCGTACAGCAATATGCTCGTCCGTCCCAGTTTCGGCGCTGCGAGCTCGGCCCGATTCGCCTCCCACCAAGGCCGTGAGCTCGTTCGGGTGCGGATGTCTACGAAGTAGTGCCCGACGTTGGTTTTCCGCTGCCTCGATGAGGTCACTTCGGGTCAGATCGAGATAGCGCAGGTAGTCCCTTCGCTTTTCGGACATCTCCAGCTTCCGACTACCGCCCTGCCAATTTCCGACGAGCATCGCGATCGTCGACATCGCCATCATCGCCGGGAACATGAACATCATCGGGCTGCGCCCCGCACCCGAGGTCACCATGACGGCGATGATTCCGCCGGTCGCCAGGAGCATCATCACCGGCATCAGCCGCACGATCATCGACTGCGGGGTCGAACGGGCCAGCTGCGGTGGGGCGTGAAGCACGAACGGCAGGCCGCCTCCCGCCGCAGCCTGCTCAGGCGTTCCGGGAGCCGCGCTCTCGGCCGCTTCAGCGATCGTCATCGTCAGTAAAACTTCCCGCTCGGTCGCCTGCGGCGATGTAGCGCCCCCACAGCCTGGCGGCGTCGATGTTGAATATCGAGGCGAAGCATTGGTCGCGATCGTCGTCTCGTATGCACTTCCGCTGAGGATGCTAAGCCAGCCCGCTACCGAGTGGGGTGCGCTACATCTCGGACACAGTCGGCGTAAAGGCCCGGAACGAAAGAGGAGTCGGATGGTTGCCCCACCCTATGCCGAAACGTCTATGGACGACGCGTCGGAAGGCCACCCCGCAGTGCCCGCCGCCTACGGCGTCGAACCGCGGCAAGCGCGACGCGTCTCCGTGGTGTGCGGGCGGCATTGCGTCGACATCACCCTGCCGGCGCACGAACCCGTGTCGACCCTGCTGGGTGGTGTCGCCGACATCTTCTTCGAGCACGTTCGCGCCGCCCCCTCGGTGATCGAAGGCTCGCTCGTCGACGAACTCTGCGGGCCGGGCCCGCATGGAGCCTGGGAGTTGTCCAGGCTTGGCGGAGAAGCCATTCCTGACGACCGCACCCTCACAGAGGTCGGCGTCGTAGACGGCGAACCACTGGTTCTCGCAGCTCCGCCAGCAGCCACCCCCACGCCTTTGTGGGACGACTCGCTCGCCGCGTTATCCGCCCAAACCACCACGGACGAGTGGCGCCCCGAGGATTCAAAGCATGCGTCGGTCATGCTCTCGGGAGCAATCGCGGCACTTCTCACAGCAGTACTTGTCGTCAGTCTTCTACGTGGCTCGACCGAAGCCACCGCCGCCGTCGCCGTCGTCGCAGCAGTGGTCACTCTCGCTTTTACCGTGATCTTCCGCGTCCACGGCGTCGGCGGTGCGACGACTCTCGGTGGAATCGGTTTTGCGAGCGGCTTTGTTTTTATAGCTGCGGCATCAGTGGTCCCCGGTAACCCTGGCGCAATCCACGTCGTTTCCGGAGCGAGCGCATCACTCCTACTCGGTGCACTAGGCGCATCGACGTCCGCATTCACTCGCATCGATTCCGTACCCGAGCGCACGGGACGGAGCGATTACCCCCACCTCGAACGCGATGCGTTCGTGGGGGTCTCCGTTCTCGCAACCGCCGTACTTGTCGGTGCCATCCTCGTTTGGTGGGCGGAATTCTCACCGACACAGGTCTGCGTCGGATTCAGCATGATCGGCTGGGGCGTCAACCTCTTCTCTCCGTCCCTGGCCGTGGCGTTCTCCGCACTACCGCTGCCGGGCGCAACGATCGATTCGAAGTCCGTAGGCGATCCCCTCGATATGGCCGAGGTTCACCACTTTTCCGCTCGCTCCTCACGCCTCCTCTTCACTTTGACCGCCCTGTCCTCTACTTGTGTAGCCGGCGGTGCGGCGATCGCGGTCCTCGGGCCCGACACGTCCCGGTGGACGATCGCCTGGGCTCTAGTCCTTACGGCATGGCTGTGTCTTAGAGTGCGCACAGTCCCCTCGCGTATATGCGGAAAAGTTTGTATGACGTCTGGCGCCATCACACTCCTGTCCACCGCATCCACGGCGTTCTGGAATGTGGAAACCCTGGTGTGGCTGTCGGTATTCGCCGTGCTGTGCATCGCCGTGTCCGCCATCGTCGTGGCCGTTGGCTGGTGGGTTCCCACCAAGGAGTTCACACCCACGGCCCGTCGCGCCGTGGACATTCTCGACGTGCTTCTGACCTGCTCGGTCATTCCACTCGCTCTGTGTGCCGCCGGCATCGTCCAGGCCGTTCGTGGTTAGCCGCGCCGCTTCAGTCACAGCCGCGGTCGGCGTCCTCGCGCTGGCATCGTTTGGCCCTGTGCATTTTGTATCTCCGGCGACGGCAGACCCCGCCGATCAGCCCGGAACTTCACAATCACACCCGTGTTCGGCGACGTGGCTACATCCAGAATCGGACGTAATCCCGGGGGAACACCTCGATTACCTCGGAGTGCGCCAGGCTTGGCGCTTTGCCACTGGGGAGGGCCAAACGGTCGCGATCATCGATACGGGCGTCGCGCCTCACCCGCGCCTTCCACGCCTGCGCGGAGGAGGAGATCTAGTCGGTGACTTCGACGGACTGCAGGACTGCGACGCGCACGGCACCCTCATTGCCGGATTGCTCGCCGCTTCCGAACATGCTGACGGATTTGCCGGAGTAGCCCCCAACGCGGAGATCGTGTCGATCCGCCATTCCAGCGGAAAATTCTCCTCTCCTGCCGAGTCCCGAGAGGAGCCTGGAGATGACTCGCCCGCTGGGTCCGGAACCGTGAGCTCACTCGCTCGGGCGATTGATGCCGCGGCCAACAGCGGGGCAAACGTCATCAATATTTCCGAGGTGGCCTGTGTACCCAATTCCACGGTGCTCGACGACTCGGCCTTGTCCGCTGCTGTGCACGACGCGGTGCTTGAACGGGACATCGTCATCGTCGCTGCGGCGGGGAATATCGAAGGGACCTGTGCTAACTCGAACCCACCGTCGCCTCCCCCGAACGACGGCTCTGTTGTCGATCCGATGGACTCGATCGTCACGGTCGCATCGCCTGCCTGGTACGACGATCTGGTGCTCACGGTGGGTTCGGTCACCTTGGATGGGCGCCCGTCGGACTTTTCTCTCCCAGGTCCGTGGGTGGATGTCGCCGCTCCCGGAGAGGAGCTCGCCTCGCTATCCGTGGCAGCGACCGGGGAAACCGGTCCGATTCCGGATTTGGCCACCGCCGTCGTCACAGAAACCGACGCGATGCCCATCGAGGGCTCAAGTTTCTCGGCGCCGTTAGTCGCGGGGCTTGCCGCGCTACTCCGCGAGAGGTTTCCCGCTCTCACGGCCCCGCAGATCTACGAGCGGATCACGCGAACCGCCACCGGAGGCGGGCACGGCGAAGATTGGCGCATAGGTGCGGGCATCATCGATCCGGTTGCCGCGCTGACGGCGCCATCAGGATCCTTTCGCCAATCAGCGGCTGATCCCGTCCCCGTGTCCATCGATAATGGCGCTACCGACGACGAGGGCCAGCGCACCGTCGGCGTCACAATGGCAGCCCTCGCGGCGACCGTGCTGTGCGTGGCTCTCGGGAGTGCGCTCGTCAACACGGCGGTGAGTCGACCGTCAACGAATCGGTCCCGCGACGCCTCCGCGCGCATCGACCGCTAGGAGCGCGTTTTCTCGGCGTAATTCCGGCCCTGCCACCAACCTCTGCACCAATGGGCTCGGCACCACAACCGGTCCGGGATCGAGACCGAGTGCTTCTGCAGACTCGGTATCGGGAACGGAATTGCGCACGCCGCCATCGGTGATAAGTGCGAGTCCGGGACTTGCCGTGCCGCCCGCAGCGATCGACACCGGTTTGGCCACGACTCCGCCCGCCGGGAGCGACACCGCGTCGATACGCGTTCCTCCGGCGTCGGCACCAGCCAGATAGGTCGTCGGTCGTCCACTGATGTCAGCGAGCTGCCGGGCGGAGTACATCCCCGACCGGACAGGACCGTCGACGCCGTCAGCAGCCCACCACGAGCACACGATCGCGCCGTCGACGTCGGCGCGCTTGGGCAAGGCCCGGGGCAGGCCGGCCAGGTCGAGCGTCACGACCTTCGGGGCCGTGAGGTTCGCCGGGGCGACGACGCGGTTGTGTGGAGACCGCGCACTCGGCCCCTCCGCGCGAAGCAAATCGGCAACGAGCGCCGGTATCTTCTGCACCCCGTCGGCAACAACTACGTAGTGTTCGGTCTCGGTGGCAGCCTCGACGGTGAACACCTCGCCTACGACGAAACCTGCGGGTCCGTGGGGCGCGGGCGCACCCGTGTTCGGGACTTCGATGCGAGCGAGTGGTGGCCCTTCCGGAAGTAATTCAAGCACCGTGTCGGAAAGCGTGTGCTGCGGCCAGGAACCCAGCCCGAACACATCCATGAGAACGCTATCGCCGAGGTCGATCCGTGTTCTGCGGCCGTCGGCAACAAGCCATCCCTGTCCACCTCGGTTGACGACGATCCCTTCCTGAGGGGACCAGGAATCCGCGGGCTCCTCGGGTGCGGCGACGATCGCCGTCACACTTCCGCCGGTACGCGGAATCTCGCCGTCGCAGGCCGACCAGGTCAGTGCTCGGTCGGAGGCGCCGGGGATAATCGCCGGCCCGCCGGGAATGCCGAGCGCCGGACCGCGCGGCGCTTCGGCGATGGTCTCCTCGGGAACCCGCTCCGGCGTGACCGGAGACCCGAGCACGAGGCGCGCCGAGGCCAGGTCGGGAACGGGATGGAATCTGTCGTCGATTCGCACGAAAAGTGCGCCCGTGTCCTTGGACTGCAGCACGTCTTTGCCATCGAGATTCGGCGCGGGCCGAATAAAAGCCAACAGCGCGGCGCCGGCGAGAAGCACCGCGCAGATCACAGCTCCTGCCACTGCCGCACGCACGTGGACTCCGAGCCTGTCCGAGCGGGAGGTCATATCCCCGCCGACGAGGGCAGTGCGAGCACGGGAAAGGATGAACTTGTGCCCGTCCACCTGCTCGGACGAGGTCGGTTCCAGCGGCATGGCACCTCCAAGTAGCGCCCCCACGGGCGGGGATCACCTCGGTAATCTACTCGGCACATTGCAGTTCTTGGGTGCGCTACTTTCTCCGCACCCTGCAGAAAAAGGAGGTCCGGCGCTGTGCCCCGATATGTCGACTACGCGGCGGTATGCCTCGCAGCCCTCGTCATCATGGCCGCGATGTTCTCGCCCGCCCCTTGGGCGCATGTGTGCCTTGCTGTGTGGACATTAGGGTCCGCGATTTTCCTCCTCGCACGTGCGCGTGCCCGAGGTGGCGCAATCGCGGAGATGGAGATTCTCGGAGGTTCTGCTTCGCCGGCCGGCGGGTCTGGGTCCTCGATCGTCGTCGCGCACCTGGAGGTTCAGTGTTCGCGTGCCCGGCTGTCACAATTCGATGGCCCAGGTCCGGACTTGGCCGCCGTGTCAGGCGAGGTGCCGAGCGGTCTGTTCGACGCGGACGTGCTGCGCTCGGTTTTGGAGTCCAACTTTGTCGGTCATCGCTCTCTTGTGAGGTGGAACCTGTGTTCATTTCCCATGCGGCAGTACCCGGGACACTCCGCCGAGCAGGCCTACACGGAACTTCTTGGTCCTCTACAGATCAACGGTCGGATGTGGCACATTCTCGAACTGCATATCGACACCGCAGAGCTCGCGGCCGCCAACGGTTCCGCATCCCAGGCCGCCGCTACTGTGCGCAAGCGCGTGCAGGGGCTTCTCGCCCACCGCGGAATTTCTACTCGACCAGTTCGCGACCCCGATCAGCCGGGCCTCGCGCGGATGTGGCTCGCCGCACCGGCTGAACAACGCGCGCTTTTGAGCGCCCGGCGCGAGTCCCGTCCCGGCGAGGGCTTCTCGCTCGTCATCGGCTGCGACGCCCTCGCTCAGGCTCAACCTGTCGATTCGATTACGTCGTACGCCCCGCCCGCGCAAGGCGCCGGACCCATCGTCGGCGCGAACGAAAACGATTCGGCGGTGTGCATCGACCTATGCGGCGCGCATCTCCGCTCTGTCGTCCTCGCCGGACGTTTCGAGTCGCTCGAGTTCCTTGTCCTGCGTACGGCAGCCCTAGGTCGACGAGCGATCGCGGTTGCGGACAACCCGGATCGGTGGCACGGACTCGCGGTTGCCGCTGGCGTCGACGTGATCTACTCACAGTTCACCATCGACTCGGCTCTCACTTCTGGAAACCCCTACCCGCTGTCGGAGGCTTTGAGCCGGCACTGCGACATCGTGTACTGGGACACCGAGCTCGCCGTGCCGAGCCATCTCACCGGCCGGGACGGCGGCCTCACGATCTGCCGGGTGCTCTCCGGGGATAGCGAAGACATAGAGCGCAAGTTCGGGCAACGGGAAATTCGCGATGCGGATCTCATCGTGGACGGGCGAGTGTCGGGGTGGTTCACCATTCAAATCCGTGGGGATATTTCCGATAGCCGTCCCCGACGAGTCACAGTTCAGGCCGTGGAGACTGCTGCGGAGATCGCCTGCTTGGCGGACGGGAGATCAGCGCCCAAACCGTTCGCGACGCTTACCGTCTAGGAGCTCCCGCGGTCACGCCCGCAGATGTGCGACGGCGCGCCAGGCCGGATCCATCTCGGCGACAGCGACCGCGTCGCCCTGCGGCCACTTCGCGGCGGCGTCAACCAGTTGCTGTGTCGCGTCGCTGAGCGAGTCGGTGTAGAAGTGCATGCGCCGCACCCCGGGCATCGTCTCCGCGGCCACGCACTCGCCGCGCAGCGCCACGAGATCGATGAGCCCATCCTCGAACTCGCGCAGCTGCGGCAGCGATTCGGGGCCGGGGAACCCGCCCTCGGAGTCGTCCGAGAACGGCACGTCGATCTGCACGTGCTGGTCGCATTCCGGGCGGATCAGGGGAACCAGCGGCACCCGTGCCATCGCGACCATCGGCTTGCCGTCGTGGGTGCCCTGAAGGACTCGCCACGCGGGCTCGAGGTCTGCCGAAAGATTGTCGATCGACAGCTCCACGAGCGCCGTGGCCACGCCCTTCAGATCCACCGCATCCTCGGAAACGACCTCGGTTGCAGTGACCTGCGCGATCCAGTTCTCCACCGCGGCCTCGCCGCACGCCGCGTCGAGCAGCACGCGGGCCAGCTCGGTGCGCTCGGGGGCTTCGAGGACGCCCATCAACGGGTGCGAGACCGCCGCGCGGAAGGTGGTTTCCGATGGGAACAGCCGCACCCACGTGTCCTCGATATCGACGTCGAGCCCACGGAACTTGAGCACCGTCGCGTCGAGGGGCCCGAGCAGATCGGCGAAGCGCCAATACGGATCGGCCTTCGGCGCGGCGAGCAGCCAGCGCCGGGCGAGGCAGCGCAGCTCGGGATGACCGTTGGCGGTGACCGTGAGACGGCGCAGCCCTGCGATTGTCGGCGCGATCTCCCACGACAGCCGCGGATCGATATCTGCGAGAAGAGAATTGAGTGCCCGCTCGACCTCGTGCCGCCTGTTGCGGTCGATGGCCTTGCTCAAACGGCGGCCACCGCCGAGATCCCACCATTTCCAAAACGCGGCGATACCGGCGCTTGGGCGGAGTCCGTCGGACGGGAGAGGGACGCGCTGTCCGACGTCAGATGTAAGCGGCGAAGCGCGCGGAGTATTTCGGTTCGATTGTTCCATGATCGCGCTCACCCCTCACGATTTTCGTATGCATTCGGCCCCGGCTAACGGAGCTTGCCATCCGAATCGGCGCGGTCCCACCGCCGGGGCGACGGGTGCCCCAGGCCGAGTGACCCTGTGGAATCCACCATAGGGATTTCGCCACGATCGCGCCGCGCGCACACCCCTTGTCGGCCCCGCCTGATCATCTATCTGCGCAGGTAATCACGAATGTTATCTGTGTTCCTAAGAATTGCTGCCGCTCGTGTGTCGCGGGTCCCGATCGGGCGCGATGGGACCTCGCACCTCGCGGGTCTGGCGGTTGCGCGCGGCGAGGGAATCGGCGTCCGGATAGTCGACGCCGACGAGGGACAGACCGCACGCCGGAGCGACCGGAACCGAGCTCGCACGGGTTCGCTCCGACAGCAAGGCGACGAGCCATTCGTGGGAGCGGCGCCCCTCCCCGACCGACATCACAGCGCCGACAAGTGACCGCACCATCGACCAGCAGAACGCGTCGGCCGTCACCGAGCCGATCCACACGCCTTCGTCGTCGATGCGCCACGAGAAATGCTCGAGCGAACGCACTGTGGTCGCTCCCTCGCGGTAGCGGCAGAACGCCGCGAAGTCATTGAGCCCGACCAGGCCGGCCGAGGCGTCGTTGACGACGTCGAGGTCCGCCTGGCGGCTCCATGCGGCGGTGTCTCGCACGCGTACGGGTTCCACGCCCCACGGGTGCGTGCTCAACCGATATTCGTAATGACGGCGCAGTGCCGAAAACCTCGCGTCGAACTCCGGCGGCGCCCACGCCGCGGATTTCACCCGCACGTCTGGCGGGAGCAGCCGCGCGAGTCGGCGCACGAGGTTCGCCGGATCGCCGTCGATGCTGCGCTGCTCGAGGCTTGTGGCAGCGAGGTCGAAGTGGGCGACCTGGGCGCGCGCGTGAACGCCGGCGTCGGTGCGCCCGGCGACGGTGAGCTTCACCGGCTCGCGTAGGACGAGCCCGAGCTGCTCCTCGATGACCCCGCACACGGTGCGCTGGCCCGGCTGTCGCGCCCAGCCCGAGAAGTCGGTGCCGTCGTAGGCGATGTCCAGGCGGATCCGGCCATCAGGCTCGGCCGCGGTGGCCGTCCGAGAATCGTCGCTAGTAGTCATGACATGGGAAAACTTACACGACCGCCGTCATGGGCGAACATGCTGCGTGGCGTGGGTGCGCAGCGCCGGGCGCCGACTCCACGGCCGTCGCCCACGCGGATCGGCTAGCCGAAGTATTCGGCCGCGCAGCGCTCCGTCCAGCCGGTGGTGCCGTCGGTGAACCAGGTCTTGCCTCGCTGGTCGATGTCGTACTCGTCGGCGGTGGCGCAGCGTTCGATCTCCTTGTCGAGCACCTGCGGCTCGCAGCCGCGGTTTCCCGGCAGGCAGCCCGTAGATCCGATCACCGGTTCGTTTTCGCGCGGTGGGGTGATCCGTTCGGGCGCCGGGGTGCCCTCCCAGATGAACGGAAGCGGCAGAACGGGCAGGTCCGCGGCGGCCAAACCCATAGGCACCGGCACAACCGTCGGATCCATGTTCTCGTAGTCGGGCATGTTCGGTAGCTGAGGGAGGGCCGGGAGCTCCGGCAGGTCGGCGACGCGGAAGTCCGTGGACCCGACCTTGGGGTCGGACGAACCCATGGCGGGGGCTGCTGAGCCGGTTCCCTGCCCGAGCGATCCGCTGTCGAGCGGTTGGGCCGAGGCGGGCACTGTGGCCAGCCCGAGGGCTAGCAGTCCGGCGGCGCAGGTGGCGGCAATCTTTTCTCGACGCATGAGGGGCCTTTCCGTTCGGCGTCGACCGGTGGGACGACGCGTTGATCGAGTCGTGCTCCCCGCAGGGCGCCCATCTCCAGTCACTCTGCGCGCTCCGCGTAAAGCCGATTCTAAGTCTTTATTCAAGGCGAGAGCTTCGACAATGCCAGATCGTGACCTTTCGTTAGGCTTCGGTAACTTTTTGTTCGAGCGACGAACACCCAGTTCACGGCGCCGCTGATCTACTTTTGTGAAGGCTCAAACATCGCGACGTCCGTAGACACACCAGCTGAGCGGTGTGCAGGATTGCCGTTAAGGAAGGGGAGTAGCTCCCACCGCGGCGGCCCGAAACCGGCCACCGTCGCACAAGTCGGCGCGTCGACATACTGGAGGATCCGATGTCCTCCCGGCGCCCGGACCTCGCTGCCAACGCGGCGAGGCGAGCGAGACCTTCTGTCCCATCCCGCCTGGGGTCGACGCGCCGCGCGGCGCCGCTGGTTCCGGTGGAGCAAGGCAGGGAGGTCCCCATGTCCGCTTCTCTTGTGCGCGCAGTAGGTATCTGCGTCGCGGTAGCCGCCCCGGCGATCGTTCTCCGCGTCTCCGGCGCCGCGGTTCCCGCGCCGGTGTCGCTCCTCGCGTTCGGCGCGGCCGTCGTCGCCGCGTCGTTCGTGCTCGCGTGGGCCGCCGATGCCGCCCGTAAGGACATCTCCGGCCAGCTCGCGGTGGCGCTTCTCGCGCTCGTCGCGGTGCTTCCCGAGTACGCCGTCGACCTGTTCTACGCTTTCCGTTCCGGCTCCGACGCCGCGTACCTACCTTTTGCCGCCGCGAATATGAACGGCTCTAATCGCCTGCTCCTCGGTCTCGGCTGGCCGCTCGTCGTGCTGCTCGCACTGTGGGTGGCCAGGCGGCGGAGAGAGCCCGGACAGCGCGGCTTTCGCTTCCTCTCGCTTCCGTCCGCCACCCGGCGGGACATCGCTGTCCTTGCGGTCCTCACGGTTATCGCGCTCCTCATCCCCCTTACCGGTTCTATCCCGCTGTGGCTGGGTGTCGTCCTCATCGCGGCGTTCCTCGTCTACCTCTGGTCGACGACTCGTTCCGACGACGATTCGGAGGAGCCATTCGTCTCGGTGGCCGCGCACATCGTCGCGCTCCCCCGCCTCGCGCGTCGGGCGACCGTGGCGGCCATGTTCGTCGGTTCCGCCGCCCTCATCCTCGCGTCGGCCGAGCCCTTCGCCGAATCGCTCATCGCCTCGGGCAGGAGCATCGGCGTCGACCCGTATTTTCTCGTGCAGTGGCTGGCACCGCTCGCCTCGGAGTCCCCCGAGTTCATCGTCGCCGCGTTGTTCGCGCTTCGCGGGCAGGGAGCGATCGCCATTGCCACGCTCATCGCCTCGAAGATCAACCAGTGGAGTCTGCTCATCGGTTCGCTGCCTATCGCGCATCTGCTCGGCGGTGGCGAGTGGCAGCTCGCGCTCGATGCGCGGCAGATCGAGGAGTTCACACTCACCGCGTCGCAGACGATGCTCGGCGTCGCGATCCTGCTGTCGCTGCGGTTCCACCGCACGTCGGCGATCGCCCTGGCCGCGCTGTTCGCGCTGCAGTTCGTCATCACCGGCACCCACGGCAGGTACGTGCTCGCCGCGGCCCACACCGTGATCGCGCTCGGCGTGTTCATCGTCCACCGCAGGCACATTCTGCCGACCCTCACGGCATTGTGGCGTCCGACGTCATACAGCGGTGACGACTCCGATCCACGCTCGCCTCGCAGCCGCGAGGACGAACCCCCGAACGAAACATGGAACAATCACACCTATGCCGCACAACATCTCTAGCGTCACCGAGGACTACCTCACGGCCGTGTTCAAGGCGGAGGAATGGAACGACGCGGCGACCACGAGCGATCTCGCGGCAGCGCTGTCCGTCACCGCCTCGACGGTCTCGTCCACCCTCAAGCGGCTCGCTCACGAGGGTTACCTCGACTACCAGCCTTACGGGCAGATCACGTTGACGCCGGCGGGGCGAAAGATTGCGGTCGGCGTGCTGCGCCGGCGACGGATCATCGAAACCTACCTGTTCGACAAGCTCGGCCTGAGCCAGGACGTGGTGCACGGCGAAGCCGACGTTCTGGAGCACGCGGTCTCGCCGCTCGTGCTCGACGCGATGTACGACGCGGTAGGCCGGCCCACCCACGACCCGCACGGCGACCCCATCCCCACCGAGGCCGGCGAGATCCCCGGCGAGCAGGGCACCGCGGTCACCGAGCTGTCCAACGGCGCGGCGGGGACGGTCACCCGCGTCCGCGACGGTAACCCGGCGGTCGTGCGGTACCTCTCGAGCCTCGGCGTGGTCGTAGGTGCGAAGGTCGACGTGGTTACCCAACTTCCCGAGGTCGGCACGGTATCTATCGAGGTTGACGGCGTCGGACGCGATATCCCCGTCGCCGTCGCCTCCGCTATTCGCATCGCCTAGCGGTCGCGTCGACCGCGTATCCTTGGGCGGTAATGGGAAAGTTCACACCACTGGATACGACCTCTCCCGTCCATGGGGACGCGGAGCTCGCCGAGAAATTCCTTTCCACGCTGGGCAAACGCCGCGTGTACGCGCTTGCGATTGTGTCGGTCGCGGAAGGGGCCACACGCCTGGCGACGGTCGGCGCGGAGCACGACGCTAGGTTCGAGCTCGGCTCGGTGAGCAAAGCGATCAATGGGCACATCCTCGCGTCGATGATCGCCGACGGCACCGTGAACGCCGCCCAGACACTCGGCTCGCTGCTTCCGCTCGGGGAATGCCCGGCCTCCGACGTCGCTCTGGAGGAGCTGGCCACCCACACTTCCGGGCTCCCGGCCCATGGGGGTTCGCGGCTCGGGGTGTGGCGCAAGGGCCTGAGGGCCGCGCGCGGGCGCGAGGCGGATACGGAGACAGTCGAGGAACTCTTCGGGCAGCTTCGCCGCGCGTCGCCTCAGAAGCAGAGGTACCACTATTCGAACCTCGGGGGAGCCGCGCTGGGACACGCCCTCGCCGCCGCCGACGGCATCTCCTATCCGGATCTCGTGCGGGCGCGGTTCGCCTCTCCCCTCGCCCTGCCCACGGCGTTGGTACGGACGCCGGATCAGCCCCTGTCCGAACGTGATGTGCGCGGGGTGACGTTTTCCGGAAGGGAGGCCACTCCGCGGACCGCTCGGGGATATGCGCCGGCGGGCGGGATCAGCGCCTCCGCCGATGATATAGCTCTGTTCCTGCAGGCCCTCGTCGCCGAGACGGCGCCAGGGATGGACGCGCCGTCCGAGTGGCTCGAGGTCGACGACGGGCTGTCTTTGGGCGCCGGGTGGCACATCAGCCGCGGAGAGGGCCGTTCGTTGACGTGGCACAACGGTGAGACCGGCGGTTTCAGTTCGTGGATCGGTATCGATCGCTCCGCAGATCGCGCGCTGATGATCAGCTGCGCCGGTCACATCGACCTCGACGGCACCGCGGCCGCGATGCTGCTCGCGACGTAACAGCTCCCGAGTCTTCCCCCGGAAATGAGAAAGCGGGCGCCTCGCCCTCCCGTGGGAGGTGGCGAGGCGCCCGCTATTCAGGTGCCGTACGAGCTTACTTGGACTCGTCCTCGGCGGACGTGGCGTCGGCGGTGGTGGTCTCCTCTGTGGGAGCCTCCTCCTCGGCCTCTACCGTCTCGGCTTCTTCGGCGTTGGCTGCCTCAGCGGCCTTGGCCTCTTCGGCTGCCTTCTTCGAGGCCGCCGCACGCGTAGCGCGCGAGCCCTCGTTGGCAACGGTTTCCTCGGTCACCAGGGCGATGAGCGCCATCGGCGCGTTGTCACCCTTGCGGTTCTCGAGCTTGACGATGCGGGTGTAGCCGCCATCGCGGTTGGCCACGCGGGGGCCGATCTCGTCGAACAGCTTGTGCAGAACGTCCTTGTCGCGCACGATCTTCGCGGCGTTGCGACGGTCCGCGAGGGTACCGCGCTTTGCCTTCGTGATCAGCTTCTCCGCGACCGGGCGAAGCAGCTTCGCCTTGGTCTCGGTGGTGCGGATCTTGTCGTGCTCGAACAGCTGCGTAGCCAGGTTCGAGATAATCAGCTTCTGGTGCGAAGCCGACCCGCCGAGGCGGGCGCCCTTCTTCGGCTTGGGCATTTCGTCTACTCCTTAGGGGAACCCCGGATCGACACGGGCTTTAAAGTCCCGGCCCCGGGGTGAGCGGGGTGCTATTTGCAGTGAGTTACAGCTGCTCAGTCTCTGCGTAGTCTTCGCCGCCCTCGTCCGTCCAGGTGCCGGTCTCCGGGTCGTAGCCCTGCACCGAGGCGGGGTCGAATCCGGGAGGAGCGTCCTTGAGGGACAGGCCGAGCTCGGCGAGCTTGATCTTGACTTCGTCAATCGACTTCTGACCAAAGTTGCGAATGTCGAGCAGGTCCGACTCGCTGCGAGCAACAAGCTCGCCGACGGTGTGGACACCCTCGCGCTTGAGGCAGTTGAACGAGCGCACCGAAAGGTCCAGCTCGTCGATGGCCATGCTGTAGGAAGCGATGTGGTCGGCCTCTGCCGGGCTCGGCCCGATCTCGATGCCTTCCGCTTCCTCGTTGAGCTCCTGGGCCAAGCCGAAGAGTTCAACCAGGGTCTTGCCCGCCGATGCAATTGCATCGCGCGCGGTCATGGAGTTCTTGGTCTCCACGTCCAGGACGAGACGGTCGAAGTCGGTGCGCTGGTTAACACGCGTTGCCTCGACCTTGTAGCTGACCTTGAGCACCGGCGAGTAGATGGAGTCGACCGGGATGCGGCCGATTTCCTGGTCTGCTCCGGCATTCATGCCGGCCGGGACGTAGCCACGGCCACGCTCGACCACGAGCTCGATCTCCAGGTGACCCTTTTCGTTCAGAGTCGCGATGTGCATGTCGGGGTTGTGAACCTCGACGCCCGTCGGCGGGACGATGTCGGCGGCGGTGATGACGCCGGGGCCCTGCTTCTTGACGTACATGGTGACCGGCTCGTCCTCGGTGGACGAGACGACCAGGCCCTTGAGGTTCAAGATGATGTCGGTGACATCTTCCTTCACGCCCGGCACGGTGGTGAATTCGTGCAGAACACCCTCGATACGGATGCTGGTCACTGCGGCGCCCGGGATGGACGACAGCAGCGTGCGACGCAGCGAGTTACCGATGGTGTAACCGAAGCCCGGCTCGAGCGGCTCAATGGTGAACTTCGAGCGGTTTTCGGCAACGACCTCTTCGGAAAGAGTGGGTCGCTGGGAGATGAGCATGTGCTACCTCTTTCGGTAAACGGCGTCCGCTATTTGACGCCGGTAGGACTGTCGACGACGCCCCAAAGGCGGCGCACATCGGCGCCACCTTCGGGAATCAACAAGGGGCTTACTACTTCGAGTAGAGCTCGACGATGAGCTGCTCGGTGAGCGGCACATCGATCTGGGCGCGCTCGGGCAGCTGGTGCACGAGAACACGGAGCGTGGTCGGGACGACCTGGAGCCAGGCCGGGACCGGACGCTCGCCGACGGAGTCGGCAGCAATCTCGAACGGCAGCATGCTGCGGGACTTCTCCCGGACATCGATGATGTCGTACTGCGAAACGCGGAAGCTGGGGATGGTCACCTTCTGGTTGTTGACCAGGAAGTGGCCGTGGGCGACCAGCTGGCGAGCCTGACGACGCGTGCGGGCCAGGCCGGCGCGGTACACGACGTTGTCTAGGCGGGTCTCGAGGATCTGAAGCAGAATCTCGCCGGTCTTGCCCGGGCGACGGTTTGCCTCTTCGTAGTATCCGCGGAACTGCTTTTCCATGATGCCGTAGGTGAAGCGAGCCTTCTGCTTCTCCTGCAGCTGGAGCAGGTACTCGGACTCCTTGACCCGGGCGCGGCCATGGTGACCCGGCGGGTACGGGCGACGCTCGAACGCCTGATCCTCACCGATGAGGTCGACGCGCAGACGACGCGACTTACGAGTAGCGGGGCCGGTATAACGTGCCATGTGTTCTTACCTCTCCTTCCCGCTTAGACGCGACGCCGCTTGGGCGGACGGGTTCCGTTGTGTGGCTGCGGGGTGACGTCTGAAATCGATCCGACCTCGAGGCCGGCGGCCTGGAGCGAACGAATCGCGGTCTCGCGGCCCGAACCCGGGCCCTTGACGAAAACGTCAACCTTTTTCATCCCGTGCTCCTGCGCCTTGCGGGCAGCGTTCTCAGCGGCAAGCTGAGCGGCGAACGGGGTGGACTTACGCGATCCCTTGAAGCCGACGTGGCCCGAGGAGGCCCACGAGATCACGGCACCGGTGGGGTCGGTAATCGAGACGATGGTGTTGTTGAACGTGCTCTTGATGTGGGCCTGGCCCTGAACGACGTTCTTCTTTTCCCTGCGGCGGCCCGTCTTCTTCGGGCCCGCAGCGCGTGACTTAGGAGGCATTACTTCTTCTTTCCGGCGACGGTCTTCTTCGGTCCCTTACGACCACGGGCATTGGTCTTGGTGCGCTGACCACGGACGGGGAGTCCGCGGCGGTGGCGCAGGCCCTGGTAACTGCCGATCTCGATCTTGCGGCGAATATCGCCCTGGATCTCGCGGCGGAGGTCACCCTCGACCTTGTAGTTGCCCTCGATGTAGTCGCGAAGCGTCGTGATGTGCTCGTCGGTGAGATCCTTGGTGCGCAGGTCCGGGCTGATGCCGGTTTCCGCGAGGATCGCCTGGGCGCGAGTACGGCCGATGCCGAAAATGTAGGTAAGCGCAATCTCCATCCGCTTGTCGCGGGGGAGGTCAACGCCGGCAAGGCGTGCCATATGGTGCGTTCCTTCTCTGTACTGCGGTAGGTTTCATCCCGGCCCGTCCCGATTGAGATATGGACTTCTCTCGAAGTGCACATCCCTCAGGCCCCGGCCTCCGCATCCGGGGGTGTACCGCACCTACACGAGGCGGGAGCGGCTGGTGCTGGGATTATTGACGTGTGCGGTGCTACTTGTACCGGTAGACGATGCGCCCGCGTGACAGGTCGTAGGGGCTGAGCTCCACGACGACGCGGTCTTCGGGCAGGATGCGAATGTAGTGCTGTCGCATCTTGCCGCTGATGTGCGCGAGGACCTTATGGCCGTTCTCCAGCTCGATGCGGAACATTGCGTTCGGCAACGGCTCGATTACGCGACCCTCGACTTCGATGGCTCCGTCTTTCTTCGCCATTTCCTCCACTTTTCCCCGACCGATACCGGCCGTGGTTGTAGGTTGACAGAAGCTGCGACCCACGTTCTACCTGCACGTATTCGCGCAGGACAGCACCGCTTTCAGGACGCAACCGGTGCGGTATACCAAATGTTTGGCATACCGACGATCCAGCTTAACCTATATACGCAGGCCGAACCAATTCGGCGAAATGTGGAGGCTCTCCGGAAGGGCCACGCCGGGACGAGTGGTCAGACCGATCAAGCCGGTCGCGGGGTGAGGATCCGAGGACCGGAATCCGTGGCCGCGACGGTGTGCTCCCAATGCGAGGCGCGAGACCCATCCACCGTGCGAACCGTCCAGTCGTCGGCGTCGGTCTTGGTGTCCACTGTCCCGCTGGTGAGCATCGGCTCGATCGCCAGCACCGAGCCGGCAACAATCTGCGGGCCACGCCCTCCCCTGCCTTCGTTGGGAAGGTACGGATCCTCATGCATCGAGCGGCCGATCCCGTGTCCGCCAAAACCGTCCACGATGTAGAGGTCGATACCGAAGTCGTCTTCTGCCTTGCGGGTCGCAATTTCGAGCGCGGCGGACACGTCGGTGAGGCGGTTTCCCGGGGTCATGGCTCGCAATCCCTCGGCAAGGACCTGGGCGGTGGCGTCGTTAAGCGCGGTATCGGTAGCAGAGAGCTCCCCGATGCCGAACGTCCACGCGGAGTCGCCATGCCAACCGTCGAGGATGGCGCCGCAGTCGATTGACACCAAATCACCTTCGGAAAGGATGACGGCGGACGACGGTATCCCGTGGACGACGACGTCATTGACCGAAGTACACACCGAACCCGGGAAGCCCTCGTAACCCTTGAAGGACGGGATCGCATCGGCTCCTCGAATGATGTCCTCTGCGATCTCGTCGAGATCCAACGTGGACATCCCGGGTTTCGCCGCGGAACGGACGGCTACGAGTGCCTCGCCGACTATGCGTCCGGCGGCTTCCATGGCATCGAGCTCGCCCGCCGAGCGGGCGGTGATGGCCTTGTTCTTACGACCGAACATGTGGTGCGTCGATCCTTCGCTTGGAGCGCCGGGCGCTACTTGCCGAGCGCCTTCATTGCACGCTCGGAAATCTCGTTGACCTCGCCGACGGCGTCGATCTTGACGACCTTGTCGGAGTAGTAGTCAAGGAGCGGTGCGGTCTCCGAACGGTAGACGTCCATGCGGTGGCGGATGACCTCTTCGGTGTCGTCCGCGCGACCGCGGGCGAGCATGCGCTCGACGACGGTGTCGTCGTCGATGGCGAACTCAAGCACCGCGTCGATGTTGAGGTCCTTCTTGGCGAGAAGCTCCTTGAGCGCGTCGGCCTGTTCGACACTTCGCGGGTAACCGTCGAGGAGGAAGCCCTCGGCGGCGTCGCCCTCGGCGATCCGCTCGGCGACCATATCGTTGGTCACCGAGGAAGGGACAAGGTTGCCGGCGTCGATGTAGCTCTTGGCGGTCTGGCCCAGCTCGGTGTTCTCCGAGATGTTCGCGCGGAAGAGATCACCGGTCGAGATGTGCGGCACCCCGAGCTTCTCCGACAGAAGGGCTGCCTGCGTTCCCTTACCTGCTCCGGGGGGACCTACCAGAACGATGCGCATAGAGCTTCCTTTCTTAGCGGGTAGTTCCCACTGGGCTACCCGGGGAACGAGTTACCGGAGAATACCGTCGTAATTGCGCTGCATGAGCTGCGCTTCGATCTGCTTCACGGTGTCCAAACCGACGGACACCATAATCAGGACCGCTGTACCGCCGAACGGCATATTCTGCACGTCGCCGCCCTGACCCATGTCCAGGAAGAGGTTCGGCAACACGGCGATGATGCCAAGATACAGCGAACCGAACAACAGGATTCGATTGAGCACGTAGCCGAGGTATTGTGCCGTCGGCCGACCGGGGCGGAAGCCCGGAATGAAGCCGCCGTACTTCTTCATGTTCTCGGCCTGCTCCATCGGGTCGAACTGGATCGACACGTAGAAGTAGGCAAAGAAGATGATCAGCGCAAAGTAGACGACGATGTAGCCGACGCTACTGGGGTCGTTGACGTGCGACATCACGACTTCCTGCCACCAACCCGAGCCGGGATTGTTTGGGTCCTGAACCAGCTGGGTCACCAGGGTCGGGATGTACATCAGCGAGGACGCGAAGATCACGGGGATAACGCCGGCCTGGTTTACCTTGAGCGGCAGGTAGGTCGTGGTTCCGCCGTACTGGCGGCGCCCGACCATGCGCTTGGCGTACTGGACAGGGATGCGACGTTGGCCCTGCTCGATGAACACGACCGCGACGATGATGAGGAGGACGGCACCCATCACGGCGGCGAACTTGATCGACGAGGCGTTCTGGTAGATATTGACGCCCTCGGCGGGAACACGCGCGGCGATGCCCGCGAAGATGAGGAGCGACATGCCGTTGCCGACGCCACGATCGGTGATGAGCTCACCGAACCACATGACCATGGCCGCACCGGCGGTCATCACGACGATGATCGTGATCATGGTGAAGATGCTGTCGTCGACGAGCACCGACTGGCCGTTGCCGAGCAGCTGGCCTCGCTGGGCCAAAGCGACGATACCCGCGGACTGGAGGACGGCGAGTCCGATCGTGAGGTAGCGGGTGTGCTGGGTCATCTTGGCCTGACCCGACTGCCCTTCCTTCTTGAGCTGCTCGTAGTACGGGATGACCACAGTCAGCAGCTGCACGATAATCGACGCCGTAATGTACGGCATAATGCCGATCGCGAAGACCGAGAGCTGGAGCAGCGCGCCGCCGGAGAACAGGTTGACGAGCGAGTAGAGCTGCCCCTGCTCGCTGTTGAGCGCGGTGTCCAGTGCGGAATGCAGCTCTGGGTAGTCGACACCCGGGGACGGGATCTGTGCGCCTACCCGGTACAGGACAATGAGTCCCAGGGTGAAGAGGAGCTTCTTCCTCAGGTCTACGTCTTTGAACGCAGACACCAGTGCTGAAAGCACATGTCCTCCTGATAACCGCAGCCTTTTGGCGGCCGCTTCCTAACGTCTATCCACCTGGTACATCCGAACCGGGAAAGCGGTTGTTCCCCCCGGGCACCAGGTGCTCATTCTGCACACCCACTGACGCGATCGCCGCGGATCCACACAATGAACCCTATGCACTCTATCAACTCGCCGGCTTCTGACGCCTAACGGCGAGGCACGCCCGGGAAATCCCGGCCGAGAAATGAGTCGAGGCGGAGGACTGACAACACTTTTACCGTGTCGAAAGTCCTCCGCCTCGGACCCTAATTACTCGCCGACAACGGTGGCGGTGCCACCGGCGGCTTCGATCTTGCTCTTGGCGGAGCCGGAGAACTTGTGCGCGGACACCGTGACGGCGACCGACAGCTCTCCCTCTCCGAGAACCTTCACGAGTTCGTTCTTCCGAACCGCGCCCTTGGCGACGAGCTCGGCGATGCCGACCTGTCCACCCTCGGGGAACAACCGAGCAATATCGCCGACG
Source organism: Dietzia timorensis (assembly GCF_020742175.1). Classification (GTDB taxonomy): domain Bacteria; phylum Actinomycetota; class Actinomycetes; order Mycobacteriales; family Mycobacteriaceae; genus Dietzia; species Dietzia timorensis_A. The sequence continues at coordinate 3,915 of NZ_DYXM01000103.1, read as the reverse complement.
TTGACGATCTGGTACTCGGTGCGATTGCGGTTCTTGAAGCCGCGAAGCTTCGGAAGACGCATGTGAATCGGCATTTGGCCGCCCTCGAACGCCGCGGGGACGTTCTTGCGCGCCTTCGTGCCCTTGGTACCGCGACCGGCGGTCTTGCCCTTCGAACCCTCGCCGCGTCCGACGCGGGTCTTGTCCGTGTGGGCGCCATCCGACGGGCGGAGGTGATGCAGCTTGATGGTCATGCTCACTCCGTCTCTTCAACCACAACGAGGTGGCTCACGACGTTGATCAGACCCCGGTTCTGCGCATTGTCCTCGCGGACAACCGACTTACGGATGCCCTTGAGACCCAGAGTGCGCAGGGAGTCCTTCTGATTCTGCTTGGTTCCGACGGTTCCGCGGACCTGCGTGATCTTCAGTGTTGCCATGGTTTAGGCCCCCTGTCCTGCGCGCGCACGCAGCATGCCTGCCGGTGCGACGTCCTCGATGGGGAGACCGCGGCGCGCCGCGACCTCTTCGGGACGGTGCAGACCCTTGAGCGCGGCAACGGTGGCGTGAACCACGTTGATCGCGTTCGGAGAGCCCAGCGACTTCGACAGGATGTCACCGATACCGGCGGCCTCGAGCACGGCACGAGCCGCACCACCGGCGATAACACCGGTACCCGGCGATGCCGGACGCAGGAGCACGACGCCGGCGGCGTCCTCGCCCTGGATCGGGTGCGGGATGGTGGAACCGATCATCGGGACGCGGAAGAAGTTCTTGCGAGCCTCTTCGACACCCTTCTGGATGGCCGCGGGAACTTCCTTGGCCTTGCCGTAGCCGACGCCGACCATGCCCTGGCCGTCGCCCACGATCACGAGAGCGGTGAAGCTGAAGCGACGACCACCCTTGACGACCTTGGACACACGGTTGATGGAGACGACCTTCTCGATGTAGTTCGAGCGCTCGTCGTCGGCGCGACCACCCTGGCGACGATCGTCACGGCCGCGGCCGCGGCCGCCCCGTCCTCCGTCGCGGTTGTTGTTCTTGTTGTCGTCGGCGGGCCCGTTGCCGCCGTCACGACGCTGACGTCCCGGCATCAGACAGTCCTTCCGTTAGCGGTCATTGCGTTGAAATTCGTCATTAGAATCCCAGCCCACCTTCGCGGGCGGCTTCGGCGAGCGCCGCGATACGGCCGTGGTACTTGTTACCACCACGGTCGAACACGACGGCTTCGATGCCTGCGGCCTTGGCGCGCTCGGCCAGGAGTTGGCCGACCTTCGCGCTGCGTGCCTTCTTGTCACCGTCGACGGCCTGGACATCGGCCTCGAGGGTCGATGCGGCGGCGAGGGTGTGGCCACGCGAGTCGTCGATGATCTGGGCGTGGATGTGGCGCGAGGAGCGCTTGACGACCAGACGGGGACGAACGGCGGTGCCTTCGACCTTCTTGCGCAGACGGTTGTGGCGGCGCGCACGCGAGACGCGGCGTGCCGTCGACACATCGGTGCCGAGCGGAGTGCGCTTGTTCTCAGTGGAATTTGCCATGATTTACTTACCCGTCTTTCCGACCTTGCGGCGAACCTGCTCGCCGGCGTAGCGGATGCCCTTGCCCTTGTACGGGTCGTGCTTGCGCAGGCGCTTGATGTTCGCGCAAACCTGGCCGACAAGCTGCTTGTCGATCCCGGATACCGAGAACTTGGTGGCGCTCTCGACGGCGAACGTGATGCCCTGCGGGGCTGCGACCGGCACGCTGTGCGAGTAGCCGAGGTTGAACTCGAGGTCCTGCCCCTTGGCCAGCACGCGGTAACCGACGCCGAAGATCTCCATGTCCTGCTTGTAGCCCTCGGTGACACCGACGACCATGTTGTTCACGAGTGAACGGGTCAGGCCGTGGAGGGAACGCGACTCGCGCTCCTCGTCGGGGCGGGTGCAGACAACCTGGTTGTCTTCGACATTGACGTTGATCAGGCCCGGGAGTTCGCGGGAGAGCTCGCCCTTCGGACCCTTCACGGTGATGTGGCTGCCGTCGACCTTCACGTCCACACCGGACGGGAGGGTGATGGGAGCCTTACCGATACGTGACATTGAAAGGCCTCCTCTACCAGACGTAGGCGAGGACTTCCCCGCCCACACCCTTGTTCGTGGCCTGACGGTCCGTCAGCAGACCCTGGGACGTGGAGATGATCGCCACGCCAAGTCCACCGAGCACCTTCGGCAGGTTGTCGGATTTCGCGTACACGCGCAGACCCGGCTTCGAGATACGGCGGATGCCGGAAATCGAACGCTGACGGGTGGGGCCGTACTTGAGCTCGATGCTGAGCTCCTTACCAACGCGAGCATCGGTGACCTCGTACTCGGCGATGTAGCCCTCCTGCTTGAGGATCGCCGCGATGTTCGCCTTCAGCTTGGAAGACGGCATCTTCACGGTGTCGTGATGCGCGGAGTTCGCGTTACGGACGCGCGTAAGCATGTCCGCGATAGGGTCTGTCATCGACATGCGATGGACCTATTCCTTTCTCGCAACGGTTCCCATGCAACACCCGGGGCGCTCGGCGACACCGCCGTCATAAACCGAAAAAGCTTTTGCGGTATGACGTCGGAGGCACGTTGTTCACCTGGTGGTGGGCCTATAGCGAAGAGGTTCCATTATTACCGTGGGCTCCGTGAGGATTCACGGGCCCTGTCCCCCGGATCGCGGCACCAGAACCTGCCCGAAGGGGCTGGTCGGAGGCGTTCCGGGTACAGAATCGAGGGGTGGGATGGCCTCACGGGATCACTCCCGGCAGGACCCTGTCCGCCGCGACTCTTATCGGGTGACGCGGGCACGCCAAGGCGCACTGCATCCCCGATGGGACCTAACTACGCTAGCAACCAGGACCCTCAGCACCAAATCGAACAACCAGGGCAAACACCAGGGCAAACTAGGGAAGGATCGGGATGAGCACGCAGACGGAAACCGAATCGGACAACGGCGGCAACTCGGCGGCGGAAATTCTCGCCGACCTCGGCGCTTCGCAGGGCGAACGGGAGGAACTTTATAAGTGGTTCCACCAACACCCCGAGCTCAGCCTCTCCGAGCGCGAGACCTCCCAGCGCATCGTCGACACGCTGTCCGGGTACGGCCTTTCGCCGAAGCGCGTCGGGGACACCGGTGTCGTCGCGGTCATCGCCAATGGCGAGGGGCCGGTCGTCGCGATGCGCGCGGACATCGACGCGCTACCCGTGCGCGAGGCGTCCGGCAAGGATTACGCCTCCACCGCGACCACGGAGGACGAGAGCGGCGAAACGGTTCCCGTCGCGCACGCGTGCGGGCACGACGTGCACATCGTCTCGCTGCTCGGCGCCTGCCAGGCGATGGCCGCGCACACCGACAGATGGTCCGGAACCTTCGTCGCGGTGTTCCAACCGGCGGAGGAGACCGCGGAGGGCGCCGATGCGCTCGTCGAGGCGGGAATCGCCGAGGAGATCCCGACTCCCGACGTCTATTTTGGCCAGCACGTGCTGTCCTCATTGCCGGGCGGGCACGTGGGCACGCAGGTCGGCCCGTCGTTTTCGACCTCCGAACGGATCCGGGTCACGGTCCACGGGCACGGCACGCACGGCGCGATGGCGTATCTCGGCGTCGACCCGGTGGTCCTCGCCTCGTCGATCGTCATGCGCCTGCAGACGATCGTCTCCCGCGAGATCAACTCGGCGGAGCAGGCCTCGGTAACGGTAGGTGCGCTTCGGGCGGGCTCGCGCGCGAACATCATCGCCGATTCTGCCGAGCTGCTCATCGATACGCGCGCGTATTCCACGGACGTTCAGCAGCAGATCCGCGAGGCGATCGAGCGAATCGTGCGCGCCGAGTGCGACGCGTCGAAGTCGCCAAAGGAGCCGGAGTTCGAGTACTACGAGCACTACCCCATCACCGATAATGACGCCGACGTCACCGGTCGCGTCC
>NZ_DYXM01000102.1 GCF_020742175.1 Dietzia timorensis | reverse complement strand
GGCGCGACGCCATCGACGACGAATTCATCACCGCGCCGGACTACCGGCACGCGTGGATCCACCCCGAGAGCGTCGAGGTCGGGCACGACGAGGTCATCGCAGGCCCGGTGCTCAAGCTGCTCGCCCGGGTTCCCGGCATGTCCAGCAGCGATATGGCCTCCGCCGTCATAAAGCGGGTGGAGCATCTGGCCCAGGTGACGTTCTCGACCGAAAATGGGCTCATCGAGTTCGCGCCGCCGGGGGTCACGAAGGCAGCGGCGTTGACGCGCGTCGCCGAGCAGGTGGGCGCGCTGCGGTTCCGGCGCGAGCCGGGCGCCGCGCCGCGCACGGTCGCGTTCGGGGACATGCCCAACGACGTGGAGATGCTGCAGTGGGCGGACCTCGGGGTGGCGATGGGAAACGCGCACCCGATCGCCGCCGCCGCGGCCGACGAAACAACCCTCACCAGCGACGAAGCCGGTCTGGAGCCGGTACTGTCCCGCTGGTTCTAGCCGGTCGGCGCCAAGCGAAAAGCTAAGCGGACCGGGGCTCCACCACTTCCCCGGCACCACGTGAGTGGTACCTGGTGGGGTCCCGGTCCGCTGGACCTTGTTTCCGGGTACTTGATACCGCGCCCCCGAAACGGGCGCCGGGGGAGCGGTTAGCCCTCGACCTTGACCGTGCCGGAGTAGAGGTCGTAGACGACTCGTCCGTTCTCGAACTTCTGCGAGACGGTGCCGTCGCCGTTGTCGACCTCTTCCTCGGTCGGCATGCCCAGCGGGCCCTGCTCGAAGCCCTGCGCGGCCCAGGCGTCACCGATGCGCCCGAGCACCGCGTGGGCGCCGGTCCGGTCGGAGTCGTAGATCGCGCCGCCGTCGAACTTGGCGTACGAGACGTCGTTGTACTTCTGCACCCCGGACAGCGCCTTGCCGAGCACGCCGTCGGCTCCGCCGAGCGCCGCGAACAGCTTGCCGATGCGGCCGTCGCCGCCAGCCTCGACGAGCGCGTTGCCGACCGTCTTGATCGACCCGATCGTCTCGACGAGGTCGAGCGCCTTGAGGCCGTCCAGGTTGATCTCCGAGCCACGCATGAGCAGCTTGCCCACGAGCTCGGCGGCGCCCTTGGTGTCGAGGTTCTTCAGTTGTGAGCTGCCGCCGCCGAGCGCGGACTCCAGCGAACCGGAATCGCCCGTGGGGACCTCGCTCTCCGAGGTGGGACGGCCGGGCGTGGTCGGCTTATCGCCCCCGGAGTTGCCGCCCGAGTTGCTGGTGGTCGTCGACTTCGAGGAGCTCGGTGCCGAACCGCCGCCGGACTTCGCGTACTGCGCGGCGATATTGCGGATCTTGCCCATCTGCGCGTACCCGGCATCGCCCGGGCAGGTCGTCAGCCCGACGTCACGGTGGGCGAAGATGTTCGGCAGGTTGACCTTCGTGCCCTGGGGGTACTTCGTGAAGGAGGTGCCCTCGGAGTAGTGGTTCGCCTTGCCCTTCGGGTCGATGCCGGCGAGCGCGAGGCGCCAGCCGAGGATCTCGCCGACCTTGTTGATAGTCGCGTCCGGCGGGTTGATGTTCGAGAAGTCGCCCATCATCGAGATGCCCCACGTATTGGCGTTGAACCCGCCGGCGTGAGCGCCCTGGACGTTCTTGTCGAGCCCGCCCGCGCGGCCCTCGAAAGCCTGGCCGTACTTGTCGACCAGCACGTTGTAGCCGACGTCGCACCAGCCGAGGTTCTGCGCGTGGTAGACGTAGATGCCGCGTACGACACCGGCGGACTGGTCCTTGGTGTAGTTGTTCGAGCCGGCCGTGTGGTGCACGACGCCCGCGGCGAGCGAATCGTCGTAGCTCGGGCTCTGGCAGCGCATCGACTCGTCCGCGCCCCACCCGGAGCGCGAGATGATCGACGGCTTCTTCGGGTTCGCGACGTCGCCGTACTCGCCCATCTCCATATCGGGAGCCGGGGTCGGCGAATCGAGATCGGGGGACAGAAGCACGGCGTCGACACCCGGGTCGTCGAGCGAGGTCTCGTCGGCGGCCGGGGCCACCTGCCCCTCGTCTTCCACAACCGGCTTGCTGACGTCGGAGTTTCCACCCTCGGGGCCCATCATTCCCGCGAGTGCGTCGGCGATGGCACCTCCGGCGGCCTGCGTGTCGCCCTGGTCGTCTGCCTGGTCGTCCTGCGCGATGTCTCCCTCCGCCCCCGGGGTAGAGGTCTCGGGCGCCTCGGTGAGTGCCTCGGGAGAATCGCCGATCGAGGTCTCGTCGAGGTCGACGCCCTCGAGGGCGATCTGCACCTTCGTGGTCTCGGTGCCGAGATATACGGGGTCGGTACCGCCCTTGCCGCCGGATGCCTGACCGGCATCGAGGTCACCGATCACCGACTCGGCCTCGAACCATTCGCCCCAGCTGCCGTCGGGCTGCTGCGCGCGGATGCGTGCCTTCGCTTCGTGCTCGCCCTTCCACGTGACGCCGACCATCGAGAACGGCTTTTCGGAGGAGACCTCGCGGACCTGCTCACCGCCGCCGGCGATGTCCTGCGTGACCCCCTCGGCCAGTGGTGCCGAGGAGAGGGAGACTTCGTTGACGCTGGTGTCCGCGGCGGAGGAGGGCGCCGGAGACTCGTCGGCGACCTGGCCGATGCCGACTGCGGCGACGGGCGTGACGGCGGCTGCGGCGAGAACGGCGACCGCGCCGAGAGAGGACTTGGACAGCTTTACGGGCGTAGAGGCACCGGAACGCGTGATACCGCGGCGGTACTGAGGGCGGCGAATGCGCAAAGTCACTCCAGGTCTTCTCGTGACGAACCAGCCGGAGCGGGCTCGTCTGGGCACACCTAAGGCAGCGCGCCGTGTGTTACTGACGAGTCTATTGTTATCAAAAATGTCTCCCGTGCCAAGAACTAATTGTTGAGAAACATGAGTTACAGGAATGTAAGAGTGTCCAAAGTGATTCATGTGGTATGAGTTAAAACTTCTGCTACCTGCGAGGATGGCGTCGAGGCGGGGGAAAACGCGCACGTCCGACGTCATAAAGAAAAAGGGAAAGAAAATTCCAAAGGAGGGTGAACTTTGGGGAGATGTGGAGAAGCGAGGAGTGCCGCGTGGCGCGCGGAGGGAGTGTCTTCGGGCAATGGCGGTCTCCGCGATTAGGCTAGGGGCGCGCGAGTAGCGGGCTGCGGCAGATCGCCTGCCCGCCTCGCGCGAACGAGCAGGTAGTGGCGAGCTAGTAGAAAGAGGCCTAGATGGCGAACGAGCGCGAATGGGAAAACTACGACCTGGTGGTCGTCGGGTCGGGGTTTTTCGGGCTCACCGTGGCCGAGCGTGCGGCGACGCAGCTCGGTAAGCGCGTCCTCGTGCTCGAGCGACGCCCGCACATCGGCGGCAACGCGTACTCGGAGGCGGAGCCGGAGACCGGTATCGAGGTCCACAAGTACGGCGCGCACCTGTTCCACACCTCGAACGAGCGGGTGTGGGAATACGTCAACCAGTTCACCGATTTCACCGACTACCAGCACCGCGTGTTCGCCATGCACAACGGCACGGCGTACCAGTTCCCCATGGGGCTCGGCCTGGTAAACCAGTTCTTCGGTCGCTACTACTCGCCCGACGAGGCGAAGAAGCTCATCGCCGAGCAGTCCGCGGAGATCGCCACCGAGGATGCGACGAACCTCGAGGAGAAGGCGATTTCGCTCATCGGGCGCCCGCTGTATGAGGCTTTCGTGCGCGACTACACGGCCAAGCAGTGGCAGACCGATCCGAAGAACCTGCCCGCCGAGAACATCGCGCGTCTCCCGGTCCGCTACACCTTCAACAACCGCTACTTCAACGACACCTACGAGGGGCTGCCCGTCGACGGTTACACGAAGTGGCTGGAGAACATGGCCGCCGATGAGAAGATCGACGTCGTGCTCGATACGGACTGGTTCGCGGTGCGCGATGCCGTTCGCGCGGCAAGCCCCGACGCTCCGGTGGTCTACACCGGTCCGCTCGACCGCTACTTCGACTACTCCGAGGGCAAGCTCGGCTGGCGCACGCTCGATTTCGAGACCGAGGTGGTCGATACCGGGGACTTCCAGGGCACCCCGGTGATGAACTACAACGATGCCGAGTTCGCCTACACCCGTATCCACGAGTTCCGGCACTTCCACCCCGAGCGGAAGAATTACCCGAAGGACAAGACGGTCATCATGCGCGAGTACTCGCGCTTCGCCGAGGGCGACGACGAGCCGTACTATCCCATCAACACCCCGGACGACCGCGAAATGCTCACTCGCTACCGCGAGCTCGCCGATGCCGAGACGGAGAACGCCAAGGTGATCTTCGGCGGCCGACTTGGTACCTACCAGTACCTGGATATGCACATGGCCATCGGCGCGGCGCTGAGCACGTTCGACAACAAGGTCTCCCCGTTGCTCGGGGGCTAGCTCGCCGCGAGCGGCGTGGCGGGGTTCTGCCGCCACGTCTGCATAGGCGATAATCGACAGGCAGACACAGGCGCGGACCCCAAGACGCACTCGGGTTCGACGACAGTACGGAATTCACGGAGGTCGGCGAAGACTGTGAAGAGCGCACCCACCAGCTCCCCGGATAGCCCAGCGAGCACGGAATTCGATCCGCGCCGCCTGGCGAGGGTGATTTTCCCGAAACGTGGGGAGCCTTCGGATGTGCGCTCGCTGTACATCGTGGAGAACCCGGCGGCACCCGACCGCGTCGCAGCGGACGGCCGAACGAGTGCCCGGATCCCCGCGCGCACGGAGATCAGCTTCGAGACCTATTTCAACGCGCTGCCCGCCTCGTATTGGCGGCGCTGGTCGCAGCTCGAAGAGGTGTTGCTGCGCATCGAACTCACCGGCGACGCCCGCGTCGACGTGTACCGCTCGAAGCTCGACGGCGCCCGGATCGCGGTTACCGGCGAGACCACCGAGGCAGGCGCCGAGGGGCGCTCGGTACTGGAGTTCGTCGTTTCGCTCGCCCCGTTCGAGGACGGCGGCTGGATCTGGTTCGACATCTCCTGTGAATCGGACACGATCATCCACTCGGCCGGCTGGTACGCGACCGTCGACGCAGGACCGCAGGAGATCCACAGCGAGCGCGCGGTGCTCGACAACCCCGTTACCGGCGAGAGCACCGAATTCGGCCGTGGCGATCTGCTGCCCGCCGCCGCGCCGCGGCTCACCGTGGGAATTCCGACGTTCAACCGGCCGACCGACGCGGTCGCAGCGCTCCACGCGCTCGCCTCGGACCCGCAGGTCGACGGCGTCATCGACGCCGTGATCATGCCGGACCAGGGCGATAAGCACCCGGCCGACGAGCCGGACTTCGGCGAGGTCGAGGCACACTTCGGCGACCGCCTGCGCATCGTGCGCCAGGGCAACCTCGGTGGCTCCGGCGGTTACTCGCGCATCATGTACGAGGCGCGCCACGCAGAGCGCGGCACCGACAGCCCGTACATCCTCTACATGGATGACGACATCGTCATCGAGCCCGATTCGATCCTGCGCGCGCTCGCCGCGGCGCGGTACTCGTCGCGGCCGATGCTCATCGGCGGGCAGATGCTCAACCTGCAGGAGCGCAGCCACCTGCACACGATGGGTGAGATCGTCGACCGGTCGGACTTCATCTGGAAGAACGCGCCGAACTCGCATTACGACCACGACTTCTTCAACCACCCGCTCCGCGACCGAGGCGAGAACCTCCCCGAGGGCGCAGAGAAGACGAAGACTCCGAACAACTATCTCCACTCGCGCGACCTGCACCGCCGCATCGACGTCGACTACAACGGTTGGTGGATGTGCCTCATCCCGCGCGTCGTCGCCGACACGATCGGCCAGCCGCTGCCGCTGTTTATCAAATGGGACGACAGTGAATACGGCCTGCGCGCCTCCTCCCACGGCTTCCCGACCGCCTCGTGGCCGTCGATCGCGATCTGGCACATGGCCTGGTCCGATAAGGACGACGCGATCGACTGGCAGGCCTACTTCCACCTGCGCAACCGGCTCGTGGTCACCGCTCTCCACTACGACGGTGATATCAAGGCGATCATCAAGACCCTCTACAAGTCGCTGTTCAAGCACATGACGTGCCTCGAGTACTCGACGGTTCGCATCCAGTCCGAGGCGATCCGCGACTTCCTCCGCGGCCCCGAGGCGCTCGAGGAGATGCTGCCCGCGGCGCTGCCGAAGGTGCAGGCTCTCCGCAAGGAATATCCGGACGCGGTCCAGCTGCGCTCGGCCACCGAGCTTCCGCAGGCTTCCGGGTTCCCCGGGGTCACCGACGAGCCGAAGAGTGCGCCGGCGAAGGCGAAGGCGCTGCTCAAGGGGATGGCGCACAACCTGCGACCGCACGATCCGCGCAACCACGAGGTCCCGCAGATCAACATTCCGCCGGCCGATGCGCGCTGGTACTGCCTCGGCCGCGTCGACGGTGCGACGGTGACCTCCGCCGACGGGCGCGGGGTGTACTTCCGCCAGCGCGACCGCGCGAAGGCCGCCGAGCTGGTCCGCGAAACCCTGGAGATGCACCGCGAACTCAACCGCCGATTCCCCGAACTGCGTCGCCGCTACCGCGAGGCGCATGCCGATCTTGTCTCGAAGGAGGCGTGGAGCCGTGTCTTCGACGAACAATGATGCCCCCGGCAGGTCGCCGGAATCCGGGCCGCCCACGGGAGAGGCGGCCATCCTGGCCAGCCTCCAAAACGGCCTGCGCGCCATCCCGGGATCGCTTCCGATAGCCACGACGCTCTCGCACATCGGCGAGCACGCGATCGGTTGGGTCACGCTGTCCGCGGCCGGCGCCGCCCTCCAACCGGAGCGCCGCACCGAGTGGATGACGGCGGGCGTCGGAGCCTTCTCCGCGCACGCGGCCTCCGTCGTCGTGAAGCGGATCGTGCGGCGAAAGCGCCCTCACCACCCGGCGATCAAGATCGGCGTGGGGACACCGTCGAAGATGAGCTTCCCGAGCTCGCATGCCACCTCGACCACGGCCTTCGCGTTGCTCGCCGGGAAGGCGACGGGCAACCCGCGGCTGGCATTCTGGGTACCGGCGACGCTGATCCCCGCGATGCTTGCGAGCCGGCTCACCCTCGGGGTGCACTATCCCTCCGACGTCATGGGCGGGGCGGTTCTCGGCGCGGCCTCGGCTGCGGCGGCGGGCCGATTCGCACCGGAAATGTTCGAACGTGCCACCGCCGCAGGTCTCCTGCCCGGCGCACTGACCACGAGTAAGGATGCGCGATGAGCGAGAACGACGACGCTACCGCCACTAGCGCGCCGAAGGGCGGCAAGGACACCCACTCCGATCCGGACAGCGCTGCGCCGGCCGACTACGCCTGGGCCGAGCCGCACACCGCGAACGAACGCGAGGGCGCGGCCGAGGACGCGGACGTGAAAGGGCATCCGCCGAAGAACCTCCTCGACGGGATGATCAAGGCGCTGCGCCCCAAGCAGTGGGTGAAGAACGTTCTCGTCATCGCCGCGCCGGCGGCGGCGGGCACCGAGATGCTCACCGACAGCGACGTGCTGTTCAAGGTCGCGATCGCGTTCATCGTGTTCTGCATGGCCTCGTCCTCGATCTACCTCATCAACGACGCGATGGACGTGGAGGCCGACCGGCAGCACCCGACCAAGCGCTTCCGGCCGATCGCGGCGGGTGTGCTTCCCGTCGGGCTCGCCTACGCGATGGCGGCGACGCTCATCATCGGCGCGATCGTCGTCTCGCTCGTGTTCGCCTCGTACTCGCTCGCGATCGTCGCGGCCGTATATATAGTGCTTCAGCTCATGTACTGCTTCGGGCTCAAGCACCAGCCCGTGCTCGACATCTGCTTCGTGTCCTCCGGCTTCCTGCTGCGCGCGATCGCCGGCGGCGCGGCCGCCGAGGTCCACATCTCGCAGTGGTTCCTGCTCGTCATGGCGTTCGGCTCGCTCTACATGGCCGCGGGCAAGCGTTACGCCGAGATGCGCTACCACATGAAGACCGGCGCGAAGATCCGCAAGGCGCTCGAGGGCTACACCGCGACCTACCTCCGCTTCGTGTGGACGCTGTCGGCCACCGTGCTCGTGCTCTGCTACGCCCTGTGGGCCTACGACCGCGGTTCGGACCCGGCCACGCCCGGCGCCGCCGCGATCTGGCTGCAGGTGTCGATCGTTCCGTTCACCGTCGCCGTACTGCGCTACGCCGTGGACGTCGACGCGGGTTCGGCGGGCGAGCCGGAGCAGATCGCCTTCAGCGACCGCGTGCTGCAGATCCTCGCCGTGGGCTGGATCGCCGTCGTGGCGGTCGGAATCTACGTCATTCCCGCCTTCTTCTAGCCCGCCGGGCGAAGGAACATTTCACCCACCTCGACCGATAAGACAATCACAGTGAGTAGCCCAGCCCTGGCAGAGTCCCAGTCCGAGACCGCCCCGCCGCAACCGCCCACCGGGCGCCTAGCGGTAGCGGGCGGTTTCGCGCGCGCACACTGGGCGCCGCTGACCTTCTGGGGCTCCGTGCTCGCGGTCGTCGCCGTATTCTTCGCCGGTGCGTGGGAGCGGCGCTGGATCGCCGACGACGGGCTCATCGTCCTGCGCACCGTCCGCAACATGCTCGCCGGCAACGGCGTCGTGTTCAACGCCGGCGAGCGCGTCGAGGCGAACACCTCGACGCTCTGGACGATGCTCATCTACGCCGCCCAGCGCGTGATGAACCTGCCGCAGATCGAGGTTGTCGCCCTCATCGTCGCGCTCGCCACCTCGATGTCGGCGGTCGTATTCGCGATGTGGGGCGCGCGTGTCATGTGGGCCGGTACCCGCCGCCACCCTGCGCGACACCACGGGCTCATGACGTCGAAGGTGCTCATGCTGCCCCTCGGGATCGTGGTCTACGTGGTCCTTCCCCCGGCGCGCGACTTCGCCACCTCCGGCCTGGAGACCGGGTTGGTGATTGCGTGGATCGCGCTCGTTTGGCTGCTGCTGCAGCGCTGGGCGCGCGCCCCCCATTCGCAGTACGTGTTCGGTATTCCAAAAGTGGAGACGGCGTTTCTCGCGGTCGTCGCCGGGCTCGGCCCGCTCGTACGGCCGGAGCTCGCGATCGTGTCGGTCTTCGCCCTCGCACTCATCTTCTTCGCTCGCTCGTCGATACTGCATCGGGCGTGGCTCGTGGTCATCGCCGGCTTTCTGCCGCTGGCCTACCAGCTGTGGCGGATGAGCTACTATGGCCTGCCGTATCCGAACACCGCGGTCGCGAAGGACGCCGCCGGGTCCAAATGGGAACAGGGCTTCGCCTATCTGCTCGACCTCGCCGGCCCCTACTGGCTCGCGCTCCCCATGCTTGTCGGGCTCGGCGCGATCGTGATCTCCGCCGCGTGGGCGGCCGCTGGGCCGCGCCCGGCACGTCCGACGTCATCCAGCGCTGACGGCGCGGCACGACGTGGGCTCGTGGTGGCCGGGCGCGAGCTGCCGGCGCTGCGTTCCACTCCTGTGGTGACGGCGCTCTTCGTCGTTGTCGGCGTTGCGCTCGCCCTGTATTCGGTGCGCGTGGGCGGCGATTTCATGCACGGGCGTGTGCTCCTGCCGCCGCTGTTCACGCTGCTGCTGCCGCTCGCCGTACTCCCGATTCCCGTCGGGCGGCAGACCGGCCGCGACCGACAGTGGCGTTTTGTTCTGCCGGTGCTCATCGGCGGCTGGCTCGTCGTGATGGGTTGGGCGGTGACGGTGTCGATCGCGCAGGATCCGTTCCCGGACAAGGCCGAGTCGATCACCTCGAACGGGATCGTCGACGAGCGCGCGTTCTATCTCCAGCGCACGGGGCACAAGCATCCGCTACTCGCCCGCGATTACCTCGATTTCCCTCGTATGCAGGAATTGATCACCCAGGTTCGCGCGAACATGACGGGCGCGGTGTTCCTCCCCGTCGGCGGCGCGCAAGATCGCTGGGATGTCGTCGAGTTCGACCACCCGCTCCCCGGACTGCAGCCGTTCGAGATCCCCGACGACCCGCAGAAGACCGTCGTCTTCCTCAACCTCGGCATGACCAGCATGAACCTGCCGCTCGACGTCAAGGTGTACGACACGGTCGGCCTCGCGACTCCGCTGGCGGCGCACACCGACCGGATGGTCGACGGGCGCATCGGGCACGACAAGTATCTGCCGCTCGACTGGTACCTCGCCGACGCGGGTGTGGTCGAGAACCCGAACAACTACCCAGAGTGGGTAGATCCGGATTGGATCGAACAGGCGAAGGTGGCACTGACCTGTCCTGCGACGGTCGAACTTCGCAAGTCGTACACAGACCCGTTAACCTTGGAACGAAGAAAAGAAAATGTGATTAACGCATTTTCATATGCGCAATACCGGATCAACCGGATCCCGGCTTACGAAGTGCAGCGCTGCGGGCTTCCGATGCCCCCCGAGGTGGACCTCGACGCCTATCCCCGGTAGTGTGCCAAAGAGTTCGGTCTCAACTTAATAACGCTTTAAGCTCAGTTGGGGCACAAAGTGTAACGCCAGCCTCAATATGCGCGACAGTAACAGAGCGACATGTGTCGGACGGTGCCGAAATTCGCGCCATCCCGCACTCCTCCATTAAGGGGCCTCGTTCCCGGACCGGACGCACGAAACGAAACAAGGAGCACTTCGATGACCAAAGCCGCGTCTCCCGCAGGACGCCTGCGCCGCAAGCTGGCAGCAGGCGCGCTGGCCCTAGCCACGGCAGTAGGCGTGGTGGCCGGCTCGCCGGCATACGCGCAGGACGCCCCCGGATCTTTGGGCGCACCGCCGGCGCCGCCAGCTCCCGCAGCAGCGCCCGCGCAGCTGCCGCCGGGCGGCGAGGACCCGATGGGACACCGCAATTGGCTGCGCGCCGGTTGTGGCTGGGATCCGGTTCAGTCGTGGGTGCAGATCTGTGACGTCTGGTCGCCGTCGATGAACCGGATGATCAAGGTCCAGGTTCAGCCGGCTCGCCAAGCGGGCAACGCCGGCCTCTACCTCCTCGATGGTCTCCGCGCTCGCGACGACTGGAACGCGTGGACCCACGACGCCCAGGCGCAGCGCACGTTCCTCTGGGACAACCTGACCCTGGTCATGCCCGTCGGTGGGCAGGTCTCGTTCTACTCCGACTGGCAGCGTCCGGTGAACATCAACGGCGAGGTATACAACTACCAGTGGGAGACGTTCCTCACCGAGGAACTCCCGGGTTACCTGCAGAGCGAGTTCGGCGTTCGTCCCGATAACAACGCCATCGCGGGTCTGTCCATGGGTGGTTCGGCCGCAGCGGCGCTCGCCGCCAAGCACCGCGACCAGTTCAAGCAGGTTTCGGTCTTCTCCGGCTACATGAACCCGACGGCTCCGGGCATGTACTCGATGATTCCGCTCGCCATGTTCGACCAGTGCAAGTGTGATCCGTTCGCCATGTGGGGCCCCCCGGGCTCGCCCGACTGGGGCGCCAACGATCCGCTGCTTCTCGCCGACCGCCTCCGCGACATCCCGATGTATCTGACGGCCGGCTCGGCAATCCCGGGTCAGTACGATCAGCCGGACAGCCTGCAGGCCGTATTCAACACCTTCAACGGTGTCGTTCTCGAGGGACTGTCCCGCGGTTCCACGATTGCGTTCCAGAACACGATCAACGCCGAGCCGAACAAGGCGAAGTTCGAGTACCGCACCACCGGCATCCACGGCTGGCCGTACTGGAACGACGACCTCATGTCCGCCAGGCTCGAGCAGATCCTCCCGACGCTGAACGCACACGCCTGGTGGTGATCGACCGGCTGAGGCGAAAAGTCTCAACTACAACTTAAGAAATTTTGTGTCGGGCGCGAGTCGCCTGGACCAAAACCGGGGCTCTGCGCGTAGATTGGCTATCGCAGGGCCCCGGTTTTCTTTTTGGTCGCACCCGTGGGAGGGGAACCCACGGGCAGTCCTACCGAGGGTCTCCACGAGCGTTGCGCCGGCACAGCGGCTCGCACGAATGTAGGCGAGCACGATTCCGGTACCAGCGTCGACTGGGAAATTTCACGTCCACCGCCGGCGGCCAGCCAGGCAGGAACAGAAAGCGCCACTACACATGAACGGATCGCGCCGCGAGGCATCGGCATCACGCGGATCTTCCCCACGCAAGGCTGCACCGAAGAGCTCGGGTCGGGTCTCGAATAAGAACACTTTGACCTGGAACCGTAAGCAGCTGCGCCTCGTCCCTGTTATCGCCGTCGCTGTGGCCGCGCCGCTCGTCGTGGGCGTCGCCACGGGCCAGACGAACAACTCCGGGGTGCCCGAGGCCAACGCACAGCCGGGGACGTCGACGTCCGCGTCGCCGACGTCAAGCCGCTCGACCAGCGCGCCGACCTCGTCGGAGTCCAGCCCCTCGGCGTCGGAGACGACCAGCAACGGGCAGCGGCCGGCAGCGAACACCGACGTGCCGCCAGGCGTCCGCCTCGACCGAGTGGACTGGCTCAGCGAGCGCCGTGTGGCGTTGTGGGTTCAGTCGGCCGCCATGGAGCGCCCGATCCAGGTGCAGCTCCTCCTTCCCGCCTCGTGGAACTCCGAGCCCGATCGCACGTACCCGGCGCTGTACTTGCTCGATGGGCTGCGCGCCGTGGAGACCGAATCGGGCTGGACGCACGAAACCCAGATCGAGAAGTTCTTCGACTCCAAGGACGCGGTCATCGTGCTGCCCGTCGGCGGCGAGTCGAGCTTCTATACCGACTGGGAGAACCCCGCCAAGGACGGCGAGCCGTACCAGTGGGAAACGTTCATGACCGAGGAGCTTCCTCCGCTCATCGCGCGCGACTGGCGGCTCAACGACCGTGCCGGGATCGCCGGGCTGTCGATGGGCGGTACCGCCGCCATGAACCTCGCTGCACACAACGAGGGGCAGTACCAGTTCGCCGCGAGCTTCTCCGGCTACCTGGACACAACGAGCTTCGGCATGCCCGAGGCGATCAAGGCGGCCCAACTCGATGCCGGCGGCTATAACTCCGAGGACATGTGGGGGCCGCTCGGCGGCGAGACCTGGAAGCAGAACGACCCCAAACTCCAGGCCCAGCGCCTCAAGGACGTCTCGCTGTACGTCTCGGCCGGGTCCGGCAACACCGGCCCGTGGGACAAGCCCTCGCCGGTCGAGGGAATCCCGGAGAACTTCGCCGGCTACGGGCTCGAACTCCTCGCGCGCATGACGACCCAGAACTTCGTGAACGCCGCGAAGAAGGCCGACGTGCCCGTCACGACCAAGTTCCGCCCCTCGGGCACGCACACGTGGCCGTACTGGCAGTTCGAGATGACACAGGCGTGGCCGCAGGCCGCCGAGGCGCTCGGCACCGAGGTCAACGCGCCCGAGTGCAAGGCCGAGGGCGAGATCGGCAAGTTCCGCGAGGCCAACAGCGCGCTCGGGGATTGCCTCACCGGCGAGTACGCGGTCGAGGGTGGCCGTGCCCAGGACTTCCGCGAGGGACGCGTGTTCTGGTCCGAGGACACAGGCGCCCACGCCGTCACCGGCCGCATCGGCGCCGCCTACCAGGCCGCCGACGGACCCAAGGGTGAGCTCGGGCTTCCCACCTCATCCGAGAAGAAGACCCCGGACGGCGTCGGCCGCTACACCACCTTCGAGCACGGGACGATCTACTGGTCCCCGAAGACCGGCGCACACGCGGTGTCGGGCAAGATCCTCGACTTGTGGTCCGAGAACGGCTCGGAGCTCGGCGATCTCGGCTACCCCACCTCGGACGCGGTGCGTAACCCGAACAAGGAAGGGGTTGCGCAGGGATTCCAGAACGGCACGGTATTCCAGGCCGCCGACGGCGACCCGCGCATCGTCGAGGGCGCGATCCTCGACAAGTACAAGGACCTCGGCTACGAAAATAGCGACCTCGGCTACCCGACCTCGGACGAGATCTCGCTGAGCAACGGTGGAGGGGCCCTGTCCCGCTTCGAGAACGGCGGCATCTACTGGTCGCCGAACACCCGGGCGCACGCCGTGCCCTACGGCCAGATCTTCGACGCCTGGGGCGAGGAAGGCTTCGAGAACGGACGCCTGGGCTACCCGGTCTCCGATGTCCAGTCCGTCCCCGGCGGCGGCCAGGAGGTCGAGTTCGAGCACGGCAAGATCAGGCTCATCGCGGGAAGGATCGAGAAGTCATGACCCCAGCGCGTACCACGCGAGGCAAAGCCGGCACACGTATGACGGCGGGCAGTGCGATTGCCGTGGCGGCGCTCGTCCTCGCGGGCTGCGGTTCGGGGGATTCGACGGTGTCCGGCAGCCCGGAGTCTCCGACCTTCGCGCCGCCGCCGAGTGCGGGGGAGCGGACGTCCGGTCCCTCGCCGGAACCGAACGGCGGGGGCTTTCCGGAGTCCCCCAAACCGGTGGAGAGCGATGCCCCCGGGCTTGAGAGCCCCGAGGTCAGCGCGCGGGAACAGACCTATCTCGATGCGCTCGACGAGCAGGAGATCAAAATCGACTCGCTCGAACTCGCGCTCGTCGGCGCCGGCAACGGCATCTGCCGTATCCGGGCGACCGGCGGCGCCGCAGAGGAGACGACGACCCTGGCCAACGCCATGGCCGGGCAGCTTGTCGAGGGCGGATACGCCAAGGGCAATCCCGAGGATGTCGCGCAGGAGATCATCGACGCCTCGGTCTCCGAACTCTGCCCCTAGATTCTGCGGAATCCCTGGGTAATTGCCTAGGCATTCGTAGAGGTTGGCGCACAGCCCCTGCTTAGGCGTGCCCGATACGATCGGGCGGTTCGTACGACCAGATCGGCTCACCCCATGAGGAACGCGCCGGTTTAGGTTCACAACGGCGATAGAAGGGAAGCGAACATGGCGGGACAGAGAAAGGGCGGCCGGCTCGGCCTGGCCCTCGGCGTCTTGGTGCTCGTCGTGCTCCTCGTCGCCGGCGTTGGCTGGTGGCTGTCGCGGGAGAATCCGACGAGCCCCATCGGGGAACCGCCCACCCCAGGGCCGGGCGAACCCGAGCGCACTCAGCCCGCCGACTGCCCAGACGTGTCGCTGATCTCGGTGCCGGGAACCTGGGAATCGGCTCCCGACGATGACCCTTACAACCCGCAGGCCAACCCGAACGCCCTGCTCACCAAGGTCACCGCGCCGCTGGCAGAGGCCAACGACCCGGCGCGCGTCGAGGTGTACACGGTGCCGTACACCGCGCAGTTCCGGAACCCGCAGCTCCCGGAGGACGTGAGCTACAACGATTCGCGCGCCGAGGGCACCGAGAAGCTGCGCGACAAGATCGCCTCCACACACGAACACTGCCCGTTCACCAAATACGCGCTTCTCGGCTTCTCCCAGGGCGCTGTCATCGCCGGCGACGTGACCAGCGAGATCGGCAACGGCGAGGGCGTCGTGCCCGCGGACCTCGTTCTCGGCACCGTGCTCATCGCCGACGGCCGCCGCGACCAGGGCGCCATCGGTCCGGGCCTGCAGCCGACGAACGGTCAGGGCATGGAGATCTCGCTGCAGGGTGCCTCGGGGCTCACCGAACTCATCGCCGACGCGACGATGACCGGTCCCCGGCCGGGCGGCTTCGGCGCGCTCACCGAGCAGACCGCCTCGCTGTGTGCCGGCGCGGATCTCATCTGCAACGCGCCGATGGATGCGGCCGGCGGTGCCGCCAGGCTTTCCGAGTTCCTCAACAACAACGCCGTCCACGCCGAGTACGACACGAATCCGAACGTCGTCGAGGGCACCACGGCCACCGAGTGGAGCCGGCAGCATCTGCAATCGCTCATCGACTCGGCGGAGGAGATCCCGCACTCCTAGCGGGTGCGGCCGCCGCCGCTGTCGGCGCAGGCAGGCAAGGCATGAGATTCTCGGGAGATATCCGCCAGGCCCGGCGTCATAGGCGTGTAACTGTCAATGTGAGCAGTACGATTCCCTAGGGTGGCCCTGCCTGAGCGTTACCTGCGAATGGAAACAGCGCGCAAGGTAACGGTAGAGTCTCTAGTTTTGGGGCATTCGCGATTGCGTGCGCTTGCCCCATGACCGTACGAATGAGTTTTCGGGGGTTCTTCGGCAGCGAAGGATCCCGGCTGCGGCCGCATGACGGTGGGTCGCCGATTCCAGAGCGCCGAGAAGGATGGAGCATTAGCAACGTGGAGTTCGATGCGTACCGCAACGAGTCTGGGGCGATAGCCCTACCCGAGGACGCCACGTTGGTGGACTTCGTGGAGGAGAACGTATCGCGAGCCGATGCAGATCCCGCCGCGGATACTCTCGTCTTCCGTTTCAACGACTACTCCAAGTCTCGCCAGGGGGAGAAGCAGGACCTGTCGTGGTCGGGCTTCGGCGCGCGTCTGCACGCCATCGCGGCGCGGCTCCAGCAGGTGTCCTCGCCGGGCGATCGCGTCGCGATCCTCGCGCCCCAGGGGCTCGACTACGTCGTCTCGTTCTTCGCCGCGATTCACGCCGGACTCATCGCCGTCCCGCTGTTCGATCCCGACGAGCCGGGCCACAAGGATCGCCTGCACGCGGTTCTGGGGGACTGTAAGCCCGCCGTCATCCTCACCTCGTCGCAGTCGGCCGCCGGAGTGCGTCAGCTGTTCCGCGAGGTCCCGGCCCGCGAGCGGCCGCGTGTGGTCGCCGTCGACGCGATCCCCAGCGAGCTCGGCAGCTCGTGGCAGAAGCCGGACCTGCACGGCTCCGATATTGCGTACCTGCAGTACACCTCGGGTTCCACCCGCACCCCGGCCGGTGTCGAGATCACGCACACCGGCGTGTGCACCAACGTGCTGCAGCTGATGTTCGGCCTCGGCCTCAGCGATCGCTCCAAGGGCGTCACCTGGCTCCCGCTCTTCCACGACATGGGCCTGCTGTGTGTGATTCTCCCGGCGATGGCCGGCGCGTTCACCTCGATCATGTCGCCGCGCGCGTTCGTGCAGCGCCCGGGTCGGTGGGTACGCGAGCTCGCCTCGTACCCCGAGGCCGAGGGCGTCTTCGCCGCGGCCCCGAACTTCGCCTTCGAGCACGCCGCCCGCCGCGGCCTCCCCGCCGAGGGCGAGGAGCTCGACCTGTCGCACGTGACCTCAATCATCAACGGCTCGGAGCCGGTCACCCCGACGTCGATCCGCGCGTTCCAGGAGGCCTTCGCCCCCTACGGTCTTTCCGACACGGTGGTCAAGCCCTCGTACGGCATGGCCGAGGCGACGCTGTTCGTCTCCTCCCCGGAGCAGCACGCCGCGCCCGTGGTCGTGCACGTCGAGCGCAACAGCCTCAACGAGGGCCGCTTCGAGGTTATCGACGAGGGCTCGGTCGAGGGCAATTCGGAAGCGATCCCGCAGGTCGCCTGCGGATACATCGCGCCGTCCCAGTGGGCTGTCATCGTGGACCCCGAACTGGATGACGACGGAGAGCACACCGGCAATGGCCGCGAGCTGCCCGACGGCTCCGTCGGCGAAATCTGGTTGCACGGTGCGAATATCGGCCAGGCCTACTGGAAGCGTCCGGAGGAGTCCCGCGCGACCTTCGCCAACCGCCTCGTATCCCGGCTGGAGGAGAACTCCCACGCCGAGCGCGAATTCGGCGACGTCCCAGAGGACGCCGGCTGGCTGCGCACCGGCGACTTCGGTGTCTACCACGACGGTCAGATCTACATCACCGGCCGCGTCAAGGACCTTGTGATCGTCGACGGGCGCAACCACTACCCCCAGGATCTCGAGGCGACCGCGCAGCTCGCTTCCGATTCGCTGCGGCCGAACTTCGTCGCCACGTTCTCCGTGCCGGCCAACCAGCTCCCGCCCGAGGCGCGCAACGGGCTCGACGTCGACCCCGGCGACGGCTCGGAAACCCTCGTCCTCGTCGCCGAGCGCGCCCCGGGCGCAGGCAAGGCGGACCCGGCGCCGATCGCCGAAGCGGTGCGCAAGGCCATCTCGGAGGCCCACGGCGTCCACGCGCAGGACGTGCTCCTCGTGCCCGCCGGCTCCATCCCGCGGACCTCCTCGGGCAAGATCGCCCGCCGTGCAACCCGCCAGGAATACATCACGGGCACGCTGCGTGGCGGATATCAGCAAACTGCGTTCCCGGACCTGGACGAGGTCTAACGGCCATCCGAGACCTTTCCCGCTCCGAACCACACAGTGCAAGGACGCTCCGGGACGACCGACCGGCGTGTCGAGGAAAACGCGGCCAGACTGGGTGCGCGTGGTTCGCTGCCGGGCAGCGCCGCATAGACTTCTGCGCATGAGCGACGACGGACCTCAAGGAGGCGGGAGAGGCGATAGCGGTGCGACTGCATCGCCATCGCCCTCGTCTCTGGCTGCCCTGGTCCGTGGGTCGGCGAGTGGTGACAGAGGTGCTTTTGCGCAGCTCTTCGACCTGACGTCGCCTCGGCTTTACGGACTGATCGTCCGGATTGTCGGCGACCGTGGCTATGCGGAGGAGATTCTGCAGGAGTCGTACCTGCAGATATGGGAAAGTGCCGATCGCTACGAAGAGAAATTCGGATCGGCACTGAGCTGGATGCTCACCATCGCACATCGACGTGCAGTGGACCGGGTGCGCAGCGAACAGTCGGCACGGCGGCGGGAGGAGGCAGAGGCAATGCACTCTCCGGCCGAACATGTTGACATCGCCGAAGGCGTGGCAGAGTCGATGGCATCGCGTGAACGTGCGACCGACGTGCGGCGTTGCGTCGACGACCTCTCCTCGGTGCAGAGGCAGGCGATCGAGCTCGCATACTTCAGTGGGCTGACATACCGCGATGTCGCCGAACGGCTCGGCGCCGCATTGCCGACGGTGAAATCTCGGATCAGAGACGGTCTGCGAAACCTGAAAAAGTGCCTGGGGGGTGAGCCGAGATGAGCGCGTTTCCGTCAATCGATGACGGCGATTTCGAGCTCTACGCCCTCGGAGCGCTCGGCACCGAGGAAAGCCGACGTGTCCGGCAAGCATTGGAGGACGCCGAACCCGAGCAACGGGAGGCGATGCTGCGCCGAATCGCCGAAGCGCGGGAGGCCGCGGCTGCGCTGGTGGAGGCGGAAGATCTCGACGAGGCGCCGCCGGCGCGTGTCAGGGCCCAGCTACTCGAAGCGATCGATCGGGGGCATACGGCGGATCGCTCCACGAGCGACGGCGACGCCATAGATGCGCGGTCCAGGTTCCGCCCCGCAACCCTCGCGGCCGCAGCAGCGGTAGTCCTTCTCCTTGGTGCCGGAGTGGTCGCTATCGCAGTGCGTTCAGGCGACAACACGGCAGAGATCGCCGGGCCCGAGAGTTCGACGGCGCCGACGTCCGAGCCGGGTGTCGACGACGACCCCACGGGCATGGTCGACCAGATCATGGCGGCCCCCGACGCGAATATCGTTAATGCCTCACTGGATTCCGGCGCGACGGCGAAGGTCATGGAATCGGAGCAACTCGACATGGCCGTGTTGGAGATCTCGGGCATGCCCGAACCCTCCGAGGGGATGCACTACCAGCTCTGGCTCAACGGCTTCGGGCCGAACCCGATCGCCGGTGGAGCCATGTCGATCGGCGCCGACGGCAGCACCCTGATGGGTGGCATCGAGGAGCTGGCGAGGACGAGTGGCGTCGCCGTGACGCAGGAGCCGAACTCCGATCTGCGTCCACCCGCCCCGACCGGGGAAGTGCTCATGGAAATGGAAATGGCCTAGCGGACCGGTTCTTCGTCGGCCGAGCAAGGGAAGGCGCCCCCGAGCCCTTCGTGTGAGGAGCTCGGGGGCGCCATGCCTTGCCCGCGTGGGGCCGCTACATCTTCGGCATGAGGACGCCGTCGATCAGATACACCACGGCGTTGGCGGTTTGCACTCCGCCACAAACTACCTGTGATTCGCCGACCGCGAGATCGTCGCCTTCTCCGGTGACCTCGATCTCGTCCCCGGCGAGCGTAGTGTGCGTGCCGGCGATGTCATCGGGGTTGATCTTGCCTTCGACGACGTGATGGCTGAGCACGTTGGTGAGAAGATCCGCATCCGTGCCAAGGGTGTCCATCGTGGCGTCGTCAACGGCATCGAATGCCTCGTCCACCGGTGCGAACACGGTGAGCTCGCCGCCGTTGAGCGTGTCCACGAGATTGACGTCGGGGTTCACTTCGCCGGACACCGCGGCCGTGAGGGTGGTGAGCATGGGGTTGCTCGAGGCGGCGGTGGCGACAGGTTCTTGTGCCATGCCGTCGACCGACGCGGGTCCGTCGGGATTCTGCTCCGCGTATGCGCTGCAGCCGCTGCCGACAAGATTCGACATGGGATCTGCATCTTCGGCGCCGTTTGCCGGGCTGGTCATCGACATGTCGCTCGATTCGGACATCGGCGCCGAGGACGACATCTCATCTCCCGACCCCATTCCGTTCATTTCCTCCGGCTCTTCGGTTCCGCAGGCTCCGACGGCCAGTGCGGCGGCCGCTGTGATCGCAAGACCGCCTCTGCGAATGGTGCTCGTCTTCATGGTGTCCTCCTGAATGGATGTGCACGTTCACCATGTGGTTCGGATCACCGGGCTTCGCGGATGGGTGACCGAAGAAATTGACCGGAAACCGACGGGTTTCGCGGTCTCACACCCATCCGGAGAATGCGTTCCTACGAATTCCGTACGCAGGCGATAGTGGGAGACAGAGGGGGCGGGAATGAGTAACGAGACAGGCGGCCTGTCCTCTGGCGGCAACCGCGGTGCACGCGTGGGTCGACACGTTCGGAGGGCGAGTGTCGGACTACTTGCGGCAATGATGGTGGCTGTCCTGGGTCACCTTCTATCGTTCCTCATCGCGGCCGGTTCCTCGCCGGTCGCAGCGGTCGGCGATGCCATCGTCGCGCAGGCTCCCTCTGCCATGCGCGAGTTCGCGATCAGTACTTTCGGAACGGCCGACAAGCCCGCGCTTGTCGTCGGGATCATCGGTGCGATCACGGTGTTGGCCGTCGCTGCCGGTGTGGCAGAACGTGTGGCCCGCCCATGGGGCTCCCTCCTGCTCGGTGTCCTGGCGTTGGCCGGCGTCGTCGCAGCCGTGAGCCGGCCAACGGCCACCTGGGCGTGGGCGATTCCCTCCATCGTGGGCGGTGCGGCGGGGATCGCCGTTCTTCGTTTCGGAATCCGATTGACCGATGCTCGGTCGCCCGTCTCGAAGGGAGGAGACCCCTCCGGGCCTAGTAGGCGTACGTTTCTCGCCTTTGTCGGCGGGGTCGCCGGACTGACGGTGGCGATCGGCGGTCTCGGGGTCGGGCTTGCCAGAAAAGCGAGTGACCTCGCTGCCGAACGATTGCGCATTGCGCTTCCTCCAGTCGCCGCGAGGCTACAGGCCCCTCGCCCGGGCCCCGAGGTCGAGGCGCCCGTGTCAGACGGCGCTGCGTTTATCACCCCGAACGAGGACTTCTACCGGATCGACACCGCGTTGCAGCTGCCCGCGATCAGCGTGGAGGAGTGGAGCCTGCGCATCCACGGAATGGTGGACCGCGAAATCGAACTGAGCTGGCAGGATCTCAACGACCGGATGGCGATGGAACGCATCATTACGTTGACATGCGTGTCCAACGAAATCGGCGGAAGCCTAGCGGGTAACGCGACATGGACGGGTTTTCCCATCCGCGACCTCCTGGACGAGGTCGGTGTCCGGCCGGGTGCGGATATGCTGTTGTCCACCTCCGCGGACGGGTGGACCAGCGGAACCCCGATTGCGGCGTTGACCGATGGCCGTGACGCGATGCTGGCCGTGGGCATGAATGGAGAGCCCCTTCCAATCGAGCACGGGTACCCGGTCCGGCAGGTCGTCCCCGGACTGTACGGATACGTGTCGGCGACCAAGTGGGTGGTCGACTGGGAAATCACCCGCTTCGACCAGGCGAGCGCCTACTGGACCGATAGAGGTTGGGGCGAGAAGGGGCCGATCAAGACCGCTTCGAGAATCGACCGGCCGGCGCCGTTGGCCGAACTCACCGCCGGCGTCAACGTCATCGCGGGGACCGCATGGGCTCAGCACAGGGGGATCTCGAAGGTTGAGGTCAGGGTTGACCAGGGGCCGTGGCGGGAAGCGCAGACCGCTGCCGCGTACTCGGTGGACACCTGGAGAATGTGGTCCTGGGAATGGGATGCGACCCCGGGGATTCACACCGTCGTCGTTCGCGCGACCGATAACGACGGCGAGCTGCAGACAGAACGCCGACAAGGCACCGTGCCCGACGGGGCGACCGGTTGGCACAGCAGGACTTTCCGAGTGGTCGGCTAGGGACGAGCTGGCAAAAGTAGACAGACTTGTCTATATTTAGACGTGCACAAAACGAACACGCAGGTAGTTAGTGATGCACGTCACCACGAAAGCAAATTGAAACTTGTTTCAATTTGCTTTTCGTCGTGTTAGCTTAGCCTGCACATACTTGATAAATTTGGCTTGGGAAGCGAACCCGCGACGCAGGTGCTCGACAAGCGTGACACGTCTGGTTCGAAGGAATTAAAGGAGGCGAAGGAGTTGCAGGACATTTCTAACTCCGAACGACCATTGCGGGTAGCCGTGATCGGCTCCGGCCCCGCCGGTATCTACGCCGCCGACGCGCTGATGAAGTCCGACGTCGCCAAGGAGCGTGGCGTCAGCATCGACGTGTTCGAGCGCCTCCCAGCGCCGTTCGGTCTAATTCGTTATGGCGTCGCGCCGGACCATCCCCGAATCAAGGGCATCATCAAGGCGCTGCACAAGGTCCTGGATAAGCCGCAGGTGCGGCTGTTCGGAAACGTTAACTACGGTTCCGACGTCACTCTCGAGGACCTGAAGCAGCACTACGACGCCATCATCTTCGCCACCGGTGCGACCGACGACCGCGGTTTGAAGATCCCGGGCATCGATCTCGAGGGCAGCTACGGCGCCGGGCAGTTCGTCGCCTGGTACGACGGGCACCCGGACTTCCCGCGCACGTGGCCGTTGGATGCGGAGAAGGTCGCCGTGATCGGCGTGGGCAATGTGGCGCTCGACGTCGCGCGCGTGCTCGCCAAGACCGGCGACGAGCTGTTGCCGACCGAGATCCCCGCGAACGTGTACGAGGGTCTCAAGCAGAACAAGGCCGTCGAGGTGCACGTCTTCGGGCGCCGCGGACCGGCCCAGGCGAAGTTCACCCCGCTCGAGCTGCGCGAGCTCGACCACTCGCCGAACATCGAGGTCATCGTCGATCCGCGCGACATCGAGTACGACGAGGGTTCGGCCACCGCCCGCCGCACGGTGAAGATGGTGGACCAGGTGTCGTCGATCATCGAGGACTACGCCATCCGCGAGGGCAAGCCCGACGCGATCCACAAGCTCTTCCTCCACTTCTTCGAGAACCCCACCGAGATCCTCGGCGAGGACGGGAAGGTCGTCGGCCTGCGCACCGAGCGCACCGAGCTCGACGGCACCGGCAACGTGAAGCCGACCGGCGAGACCACCGACTGGGAGGTCGGCGCCGTCTACCGTGCCGTCGGCTACTACTCCGACAACCTTCCGGACGTGCCCTTCGACGAACAGGGCGGCGTGATCCCGAACGAAGCCGGCCGCGTGCTCGAGGGCGGAAACCACATCCCGGGCGTATTCACCACCGGCTGGATCAAGCGCGGCCCGGTCGGCCTGATCGGGCACACCAAGGGCGACGCCAACGAGACCGTCGAATGCATCGTCCAGGACCTCGAAAACGGCGCCCTCAACGCGCCGTCCGCGCCGGAGGAAAGCGAGATCGAGGCGCTCCTCGACTCGCGGTCCATCGCGTACACCACGTGGGACGGCTGGTACCGACTCGATGAGCACGAGCGCAGTCTCGGCGAGGCCGAGGGCCGCGAGCGCGTGAAGGTCGTCGAGCGCGACGACATGCTCAACGCCTCGGTGAACGAGCGCGAGCACGCCTCCTAAACCCGCATAGCTCCGGACGCCGGGGTGGACCTCGTTATACCGAGGACCGCCCCGGCGTTTTCGTGTCCGCCGGCGCGAGGGTCGCCCGCACCGCGTCCTCCCAGCCGGTCGGCTCGAGGCCGTATTCGGTGGTGAGAATCCCGGGCGCCATCGCGCAGGGCCGGTACCAGAAGTCGGAGATCGCGGAGAGCTCGCGCATCGTGCGGTCGACGAGGCCGACGCCGCGAAGGACGACGCGGGGGATCGCGATCATCTTAAAGCGCTTGGCTCCGAGCGCGTTCGTGGCGAACTCGACCAACTCGGCGAAGGTCCGAGCGATGTCGGTGGGGGCGTGTACGACCCCGTCCCGACCGCCCATGGCCAAGGCGTCGGCGTTGTCCACGGCGACGAGCATTGCGCGGGCGAGGTCCGGGGTGAAGGTGAGCGCATGGGGGACGTTCGGGTCGCCCGGAATGAACGGGCGCGAGTCGGCGGCGAGAGGTTGGAGCACCGTCGCGCAGGCGACAGCCGCGCCGCCCGTCATTCCCGTCGGGCCGATGAGGTCCGAGGCGACGACGCTGACCGTGCGC
>NZ_DYXM01000101.1 GCF_020742175.1 Dietzia timorensis | reverse complement strand
GCGGCGCCCGCTCGGAGGGGCTACCCGTCCTCGGCCGCCCGCACAGCTGCCTGGTAGCGCCGCATTCCGGAAATCCAGCGCTGAGTGTCGCCGGCGCGGCCCTGCCACATGTCCCGGACCTCCGGGTGCGGCAGGACGAGGAACTCGCCGGCCGCGACGGCCGCGAGGGTCTGGCGTGCGACGTCATCGGAAGAAAGCACCGCACCCGCGGAGGTGACGGCCCGGATGGCGGCGCGCGCCCGCGGGTCCGCCGACGCCGCGCCGTCTCGGACCAGCGCCGTGTCCACGCCCATCGGGCACAGGCAAGTCACGCCGACGCCCGAGTCGCCGTAGGTAACCGACAGCCACTCGGCGAAGGCCTCCGCGGCGTGCTTGGTCGCGGAGTACACGGCCGCCCCGACCTGCGTGAGCAGCCCCGCCGCCGAGGCCGTCGAGACGAAATGCCCGGACCCGCGCTCGGCCCAGCCGGGCACGAGGAGTCGCGCGGCGCGGACGTGCGCGTAGAAGTTCACGTCCATCCCGGTCGCCCACTCGTCCTCGGTGCCGATGTCGGCCCCGCCCATCACGCCCGCGTTGGCGAAATACATGTCCACCGGGCCGAACTCGGTCTCGGCCAGCTCGATGGACCGCGCGATGACGTCGGAGTCGCTCACATCCCCGGACAGCGCGAGAACGCCGGGCTGCGGACCGGAGATTTCGGCCCGGTCGACGGCCACGACGCGCGCGCCGCACTCGGCGAGCTGCGTGACCAACGCCGCCCCGATCCCGCTGGCCGCGCCGGTGACGATAGCGACCTTTCCTCGGAAGTGGCCTGCGACGTCATCCAGCGGTGTCTTATCCGACAACGTTTTATCCATCGGTGTCCCTCGCCGAGCCCTGCGCCGAGGACTCGAGGCGGGCGTCCACCCGCTCGACCTTGCCGGTGAGCTCGCCTGTGTGGCCGGGGCGCAGGTCGGCCTTGAGGACGAGCGAGACCCGCGGAGACACGGCGAGCACTGCGTCCGTGGCGGCCTTGATCACAGCCATCGCCTCGTCCCATTCGCCTTCGATGGTGGTGAACATCGAGGTGGTCTCGTGAGGCAGGCCGGAGGCGCGCACGACGCGGATGGCCTCGGCGACGGCGGCGCTCATCGAGCCGTCCGGATCGGGCGCGGTGGCGGGGGCGATGGAGAACGCGAACAGCATGGGCCCAGAGTAGTTGAGAACAACGACGGCAAGCGCGAAATCATCGCGGGAATCATGAGAATATCCTCAACTAATTCGGCCGAATCTCGCCCCACAAGCCGCCCGGGATCGGCCGATTCCCCCTGTGTGGCACCCCTCACCCCCGGTTGGCCGTAAGTCCTGCTCAAAGTATGGATACCCTACCGATGAGTTATAAATTTCGGTGCCCGTAACCTACGGTAAAGAAAGACAATTCTGCGCGGGGCCGTCCTGCCCACTAGGGGGTCCACGGCGGAGAAGGCTTGGAAATTGCCATAGGTACCACTCAGGTATCGCGGCGAAGCCCAAACCTCTTCGCCACCGGGAATCCCCGGCGGCCGCGCCGAGAGAGCTACGAAAGGCCGCTGCCCTTATGTCACCGGTGACTATCACCCTCGGCACTATCGGGGCCATCGTCAGTTTGTTCTGTTGGTGGTCCTTCCTTAGCGGTGCGTTCCGAATGGTCAACACCATTCGGCTTGGCCAGAAGGACGGCTATAACCGTTGGCTGCCCTTCTTCCCGCGCCTCGCCACGTTGATCAAGGAATTCATCGCGCATACGCGCATGATCAGGATCCGTTCGGTGGGCATCTTCCACTGGATGGTGATGATCGGCTTCCTTCTCGGCGCGATCGTCTGGTTCGAGGCCTACATCCAGACGTTCAACCCGCACGCGGGCTGGCCGTGGTTGTCCAACCTGGCGATCTACCACTTCATCGACGAGCTCCTCGGTCTCGGCACCGTGGTCGGCATCCTCGTCCTCATCGGCATTCGCCAGAAGAACAACCCGAACCGCGGCTCGGGCATCTCGCGCTTCACCGGTTCGGACATGCGCGCGGCGTACTTCGTCGAGGCAGTCGTCCTCCTCGAGGGCCTGGGCATGGTGTTCGTCAAGGCGGGCAAGCTCTCGCTGCAGGCCGCCGAGGGTGACCACTTCCACTGGGCCACGGACTTCGTCACCGGTCCGCTGTCGCAGATCCTCCCGGCCAACGAGCTGATGGTCTCGATCTTCGCGCTCATCAAGCTGCTCTCGGGCATGGTGTGGCTGTACATCGTCGGCCGCAACATCACCTGGGGCGTCGCCTGGCACCGCTTCTCCGCGTTCTTCAACATCTATACGAAGCGCGATCCCAAGGGCGGCACGGCGCTCGGCGCCGTCAAGCCGATGACGCAGAACGGCGAAGCCCTCACCATGGAAAAGGTCGAGGAGATGTCCGAGGAGGAGGACGCTCCGGAGCCGCAGCTCGGTGTCGGCGCGATCGAGGACTTCTCGTGGAAGGGCTGGCTCGACTTCACCACCTGTACCGAGTGTGGCCGCTGCCAGTCGCAGTGCCCGGCGTGGAACACGGCCAAGCCGCTGTCGCCGAAGCTGCTCATCATGTCGCTGCGCGACCACGGCTACGCGAAGGCGCCGTACCTGCTCGCCGGCGGCAAGCAGGAGATGGGCGAAGAGGTCGGCCTCGTCGACTCCGAGGGCAACCCGGACGAGGCGAAACTCTCCGCGATCCCCGAGGCCGCGCGTATCGAGGCTCAGCGTCCCCTCGTCGGCGAAACCATCGAGGGTGACGTCGCCGCTTCCGGAATTATCGACCCCGAGGCGCTGTGGGCCTGCACCAACTGCGGCGCGTGCGTCGAGCAGTGCCCGGTCGATATCGAGCACGTCGACCACATCGTCGACATGCGCCGCTACCAGGTGCTCCTGGAGTCGGACTTCCCGTCCGAGCTCGCGGGCCTGTTCAAGAACCTCGAGAACAAGGGCAACCCGTGGGGCCAGAACCAGAGCGCTCGCCTTGACTGGACCAAGGCACTCGACTTCGACGTGCCGGTCATCGGCCAGGATGTCGAGGACCTCGGCGACACCGAGTACCTGTTCTGGGTCGGCTGTGCCGGCGCCTTCGAGGATCGCGCGAAGAAGACGACGCAGTCTGTCGCCACGCTGCTGCACACGGCCGGCGTGTCCTACGCGGTGCTCGGCCAGGGCGAAACCTGTACCGGCGACTCCGCCCGTCGCGCGGGCAACGAGTTCCTGTTCCAGATGCTCGCGCAGCAGAACATCGAGACCATCAACGACGCGTTCGACGGTGTCGCGGAGCCCGACCGCAAGGTCGTCGTCACCTGCCCGCATTGCCTCAACGCGCTGAAGAACGAGTACGGGCCGTTCGGCGGCAAGTACAAGGTGGTCCACCACACGCAGCTGCTCAACCGTCTTGTACGGGAGAAGCGACTCGTGCCGGTGTCGCCGATGGGCCAGGACGTCACCTACCACGACCCCTGCTTCCTCGGTCGCCACAACCAGGTCTACGAGCCCCCGCGCGAGCTCATGGACGGAGCGGGCGCGAAGCTCCGCGAGATGCCCCGCCACGGGCAACGCTCGATGTGCTGCGGCGCCGGCGGCGCGCGCATGTGGATGGAAGAGACCATCGGCAAGCGCATCAACATCGACCGTGTCGACGAGGCACTGTCGACCGATACGGAGAAGATCGCGACGGGCTGCCCGTTCTGCCGCGTCATGCTCACCGACGGCACGACGGCACAAACCGACGGCACCGAGAAAGAGGGCCAGGTCGAGGTCGTCGACGTCTCGCAGATGCTTCTCGAATCCGTCACGAGTGACGGCGAACTTCCCGACCCCCATGCGGTCGAGTGGCTCGACTCCCGTGGCCCGGGGGTGCCGACCAAGGCAGAGCTCGAGGCTGCGGAGAACGAGAAGAAGAAGGCCGAGGAGGACAAGGCCGCTGCGGCGAAGCCCATGGAGGCCGAGAAGCAGCCGAAGTCCGAGGACTCCGAGGCTACGGAAGCCGCCGAAGCCAAAACCGATACGGACAAGTCCGGTTCGACTGCGGGCAAGGCCGCTGCGGGCGCGGCGGCCGGCGCCGCTGCCGGTGGCGGACTCGCCCTTGGCGGCAAGGCCGCAGCTCCGGGTGGAGCTAAGGCTCCTGCCCCGGGAGGCGCGAAGAAGGACGATTCCTCGGCGGACGAGGCCCCGGCTTCCGAGTCGAAGGGCGCCCCGAAGTCGGGCGGTCTCGCGCTCGGCGGCAAGGCCGCAGCCCCCGGCGGCTCCAAGGCGCCTGCTCCGGGCGGAGCGAAGAAGGAGACCCCGGCGGACGCCTCCGAGACGGGGGATTCGGAGTCCAAGGTCGACTCGGCTCAGTCCGAGAAGGCCGATGGCGACGAAGGCACCCCGGCGGCAGATGCGCCGAAGTCCGGCGCCCCGAAGGCCGGCGGCGGGCTCGCACTCGGCGGAAAGGCCAAGGCTCCGGGCGCATCGAGCGCGCCGGCACCGGGCGCCTCGAAGGAGTCCGAGACCACCGAGGACAACTCCGCTTCCGAGGCGGATGCACCGGCCGCGTCGGGCGCTGAGCAGGAATCGGCCGAGTCCACATCGAGTGAGTCCACCGAATCCGCTACGTCCGAGGAAGCTTCGAAGGCCGAGGCTCCCTCCCAGACGGGCGGAGCACCCAAGGCCGGAAGTGGCGGACTCTCGCTCGGAGGCAAGAGCGCGGGCGCACGGAAGTCGTCGGGCATCAAGATCGGCGGAGCCGCGGTCGGCGCCGGTGCTGGAGCCGCGGCAACGGCAGCGGCCAGCGCGTCCGATTCGTCCAAATCCGAGAAATCGGACGACGACGAAGCGGTCGCCGAGGCAGAGTCCACCGAGGCCGAGTCCCCCAAGGCAGAAGAGTCGGCCACCGAGGCTCCTACCGCGGAGACGCAGGCTGACGAGGCTTCCACCGAGGATTCGGCCAACGAGGAATCCGAAGGCTCCGCCCAGTCGGCTCCGCTCGAAGAGCCTTCCACCGAGAAGAAGTCCTCGGGCAACAAGGCCAAGAAGGCTGGCGGCTACGGGCTCTCGCTCGGGTAATCCCGCCCGCCGCCGATGAATCGGCCCGCGATCAGATGTTCTGATCGCGGGCCGATTCTCATTTCTGGCGATGATCAACCTCAACGCTGTGCACCAACGTTGGGCCATTCTGGAGCACGACCCCCTGCGCCCCTACCCTCCGCGGGGCAATGATTCGATTCGAGTTACCACTGGCATCCCGCCCGGAGCTCATCCCCGAGGAGTTCTGACCTCCTGGCCATTTGCTATGCACGGGACCCGCGAGCCGAAGCGCACGAGTCTTCTCGGGTTCCTCTGGATCGACAGCGTTGTCATTCCCCGTTCCAATGCCACCGCAGTGGAAGGTGCACTGATCACCGCCGAGCGATACCAGCGATCGAGTCAATACCGTGTTCACGCGGGACACCACGGCCCCAACCGGGCGTTACCTCGTCCATAGCTTGGCGCTCGTCCAAGTCGACTAATTCCTCGTACGACAGATGGGCGCCAGTCGAAACACCGCGCCCGGCCGATTTCACGTAGGCGAGCCTGCGTGAAATCGGCCGGACATGTCGTTTTCGCTTCGCGCACGCCCGAGGCCGAATCAACCTCCCTGCGCGAATACGCACCTTCGCCGAAAATCACTCCGTGTGATGCACCTCCTGCAACCCGTACACCGGCGTCGAAATACCTTCCATCCGAGCCTTGAGCTGCAGCGTCAAATACTTCGAGTAGTGCCGCGACTGGTGCAGGTTGCCGCCGTGGATCCACAACTGCTCGACATTCGTCGGCTTCCACATGTTGCGCAGCTCCCCTTCCCAAGGCCCCGGGTCGCGCTTTGTGTCCGAGCCGAAGCCCCACACCTTGCCCACGCGGTCGGCGACCTCGGGCGAGATGATGTCGGTGAGCCACTGATTCATCGAGCCATAACCGGTCGCATACACGATGAGATCCGCCGGCAGCCGCGTCCCATCATCCAACACGACCGCGTCGGACTCGATGCGTTCGACCTGCCCGCTCGCCAGCGCGACCTCGCCGTCGATGAGCAGCTGGCTCGCCCCGACGTCGATGTAGTATCCCGACCCCCGGCGCAGGTACTTCACGAACAGACCCGATCCGTCTTCGCCGAAATCGAGATCGAACCCCACATCCCGTAGCTGCTGGTAGAACTCGGCGTCGCGCTCGGCCATCGCGTCGTACACCGGCTTTTGCGCGTCCGGCAGCAACGCATACGGCCACGAGGCGAACAGCATGTCCGCCTTTTCGGTGGTGACGCCGTTCGCCAGCGCCTCCTCGGAATACAGCGGCCCCAACCCGAGGTCCATGAGCGATTCGCTGCGCGAGATGTGCGTCGAGGACCGCTGCACCATCGTCACGTCCGCGCCCTTCTGCCACAGCGTCGCGCAAATGTCGTGCGCAGAATTGTTCGAGCCGATCACCACCGCGCGCGTTCCCTCGTAATCCTCCTCACCGGTGAACTCCGAGGAGTGACACTGCTGACCCGCGAACGAATCCGCCCCGGGGAACGACGGAGTGTTCGGGTACCCCGACACCCCGAGCGCGAACACGAGCTGGGTCGGCCGCAGCTCGACGTCCTCGCCGCGACGGTTGACGCGCACCTTCCACGTCCCAGCGGCCTCATCGAACTCCGCGCCCACGCATTCGGTGCCGGACCAGTAGTTGAGTTCCATGATGTCGGCGTAGTGCTCGAGCCAGTCGCCAACCTTGTCCTTGGACGGGAACACCGGCCAGTCGTCAGGGAACGGCAGGTACGGCATGTGGTCGTACCACACCGGATCGTGCAGGTGGAGGGACTTGTAGCGCTTGCGCCACGAGTCTCCGGCCCGCTCGTTGCGCTCGACGACGATCGTTGGCACGCCGGCCCGCTTGAGCCGCGCCGCAAGC
>NZ_DYXM01000100.1 GCF_020742175.1 Dietzia timorensis | reverse complement strand
TTCTCCTGTCGGGTCGGACCCGGACGCGCGGCGCCGGCGAGATACAGCGGGGCGCTGTGGTGCACGAATGGCAGAGGCACGAATTCGGTAAACCCGCCGGTCCGTTCCTGGATACCGCGCAGCGTTCGTAGGTGTGCCACCCAGTGGGACGGCGCGTCGACGTGGCCGTACATCATCGTGGAACTGGAGCGGATTCCCACCGAGTGCGCGGTTTCGACGATGTTGATCCATTCGGCCGCGGGTAGCTTCCCCTTGGTGAGGATCCAACGCACGTCGTCATCCAGAATCTCGGCGGCGGTACCTGGGATCGAGTCCAGGCCTGCTTCCTTGAGGCCGGTGAGCCATTCGCGTACGGACAGTCCGGAGCGGGAGGCGCCGTTGGAGATCTCCATAGGGCTGAATGCGTGGACGTGCATCCCGGGGACGCGGTCCTTTACTGCGCGGACCAGGTCCGCATAGCCCGTGACGGGCAGATCGGGGTCGATTCCGCCCTGCATGCATACTTCGGTGGCCCCGGTGGTGTGGGCCTCGAAGGCGCGGTCGGCGACTTCCCCGGGCGACAGCGAGAACGCATCCGCGTCGCCCTTACGCTGGGCGAACGCGCAGAAGCGGCAGCCGGTATAGCAGATGTTGGAGAAGTTGATATTGCGGTTGACGATGTAGGTGACGTCGTCGCCGACCACGTCCGCACGGATCGAGTCCGCCAGCGCGGCCAGAGCGGCGAGTCCGTCGCCATCGGCTCCGGCGAGCGCAAGATATTGGGCGTCGCTGAGCCCGGCAGGATCGGATTCGGCGGCGCGCAGCGCGGCAAGCACCTCGGAGTCGGCGCGCCCGGGAGCGGATGCCCCGGCGGCCTCGGCGGCGCCGATGCGGGCCGCTGCCTCCCTGATCGCGTCCCAGTTCCCGAAAGCCTGGTCGATGTCGGAACGGGTCTCGGTGCGGCGGCCCTCGGTATCGATGGATTCGCCGAGATCGATGCGCCCGAACGACTCGAAGGACTCGTCGGGCTCCTGCCAAGGCATCGGGGACGGCGAGCGGGACCCACCGTCCTCGGCCGGCGCGGCGAGGCCGCGGGAATCGGCGAGCGCCGCGACGTGCCCCGACACGCGCGGATCGATCCACGCGGCCCCTGCAGCGATATACCGCGGATGCACGGTGAGCCGCTCGCGCAGTTCGAAGCCGAGATCGGCGCAGATCCTGGACAAGTCGTCGAGGTGCGGCCAGGGACGCTCGGGGTTGACGTGGTCCGCCGTCAGAGGCGAAATGCCGCCGAAGTCGTCGATCCCGGCGTCCACGAGAAGCGCGATCTCCTCGGCGTCGACGAGGTTCGGCGGCGCCTGCACGGTGACGCGCGGGTCGAGCACGAGGCGCGCGCAGGCCACGGCGGCGAGGTAACCGTCGAGATCGGCGTCAGGGGTCGCGGCCATCGCGGTCTTCGGCTTGGCGCGGAAGTTCTGGACGATGACCTCTTGGATGTGGCCGAACTCGCGCGACAGCCGCGCGAGGTCGGCGATCGATTCGGCGCGCTCGTCGAGCGTCTCCCCGATCCCCACAAGGATGCCGGTGGTAAACGGCACCGCGAGACGCCCGGCATCGGTGAGCGTACGCAGGCGCACCTCGGGATCCTTGTCCGGCGAACCGTAGTGGGCCTCGCCGGGCTCGGTGTACAGGCGGCGCGAGGAGGTCTCGAGCATCATTCCCATAGACGGCGCGACGGGCTTGAGGCGCGACAGTTCCGCCCAACTCATCACACCCGGGTTGAGGTGCGGCAGCAGGCCGGTCTCCTCGAGCACGCGGATAGCCATCGCTCGCACGTAGTCCAGCGTCGAATCGTAGCCGCGCGCGTCGAGCCACTCGCGCGCCTCGGGCCAGCGATCCTCCGGCCGGTCCCCGAGCGTGAACAGCGCCTCCTTACAGCCGAGCTCCGCGCCCCGGCGCGCGAGATCGACTACCTCGTCGGGCTCCATGAAAAGCGGCGTCCCCTCGCGGCGCAGCACGCCGGGGCTCTTGACGAAGGTGCAGTAGTGGCACCGGTCGCGGCACAAGTGCGTGAGCGGAATGAATACCTTGCGGGAGTAGGTGAGCACGGCCGCGTCGCCGGAGGCCTCTGCGCCATCGTTCAGTTTCGCGTCCCGCTTGCGTGCCGCCGCCGCGGTGAGCCGGCGCAGGTGCTCTCCGCTCGCGTGCAGGAGGATGGCGATTTCCTCCGTGGACAGGGCGAGCCCGTTCTCCGCTCGTTTGAGACAGCGGCGAATGGCGGAATCCGTGACCCCGTCTGTGACCTTCGCCGTACTCGCCGGCGAAGCGGCTGGTTCGCGTCGTGCGTCGTGCGATCCGTTGTTCATATGCGCCATGGTGCCCCAACTTACCGCCGTAGTGTCGTTAGGCTGGTGGCTATGCCTGCTCATTATCGGGATTCCTCCACCCCCGAGCCGCCGTTCAGCTTCGCATATGCCAGCGGCGACGCCCCGACTCGCCCCCGGCACGCCGCCCCCGATCCGGACGACGAATTCGACCCGCACGAGTCGCAGGAAACCCCCACATATGACGGCGGAGTTCCGCCTCACCCAGGCGCCGCCCACGCGGCGGGCGAGGCTCGGGAGCCCGGCGAGCGTCCAGAGCCAGGCGAGGTTGCCGAGCCCGGCGACGTTCCCGACGGAGAGGTCTCCCCTGCCGCCGCCCCTGGATTCGATCTAGAGGAGTACCTCGAGCACACCGAGGTATCGATCCTCGAGCCGCGCTACCGGGTGAGTCCCAAGGCGCCGATTGCCTGGACGCTCGAATCGATGTGGTCGATCATCATCCTCATCGCTTTGCAGGTCGGGTGGTATTTCTGGGGCGATAACGTGATGGCGTTCTGGAACTGGGTTGCCGCCGCGGCCACCGCGTGGATCGGGTTTTTCTCGCTCGTCGTCGCACCGACGTGGCGCTACATGGTCGCCCGATGGGACTTCTCGGAAACCGCAGTGTTCGCCAAGTCCGGCTGGTGGACCCACCAGTACCGGATCGCACCGCTCGGCCGGTTGCAGACGGTGTACACCAAGCGCTCGATGTTCGAGCGGATGCTCGGCCTCGCCTCCGTGGTCGCCTCGACCGCCTCCGCGCACGGCTCGGTCGAGATCAAGGGGCTTCCGCTCGCCGACGCGGAGACCCTCGCGGATCACTTGCTCAAGATCGCCGAACTCGACGAGGGTGACGCGACATGAGCGCCCCACAGCAGCTGCGGCAGCAGGAGCAGAACCGCTCCGCGACTTCCTCGGGCCGCAGCGCGCTCGACCTCTCGAACGCCACCTGGCATCGCCTGTCCTGGCGAATGCTGCTCGTCGACCCACTGGGGATGCTCACCAGGCTCTCGCCGATCTTCGTGATCTCGCTGTGGCTTGGCACCAACCGCGATAACTACTGGTTCGAGTTCGGGCTACTCGGGCTCATCATGTTCATCGCCTTTACGCGATGGATCTCGACCTCGTATTACATCGGCGACACGCACATCGTGCTGCGCAAGGGCATCTTCACCCGCAATCAGGTGACGATTGCGCGAGAACGCATCCGGTCGGTCGACACCGAATCCGACCTGTTCCACCGGCTGCTGCGCGTCTCCATCGTCGAGGTGGGCACAGGCCAGCAGGATTCTTCGAAAGACGCCGCCGGCAGGTTCCGTCTCGATGCCATTGCCTCCTCCGCCGTCACGCCTCTGCGTGAGGAACTGCTCAAGCACATGCGCGCCGCCGGGATCGACCCGGCCCATCCGGATCTGCAGGCCGGGCACGCGGGCGAGGATATCGCGCGCTGGAAACTCAGTTGGTCGCGGTTCGCGCCGTTCTCCCCGATCGGTTTCGGTGTGCTGTTCTCGCTGTGGCTCATCACGTTGCAGATGGGCGATATGCAGCAGCGGCTGCTGGAGCTCGGCCCTGTTGTGTCGCTGCGCGCGGAATTCACCGAGCTCGGCCAGCCGCGCACGCTCATCGCCGAGGCGCTGTGCCTGTGGCTGGTGGCCGGGCTGTTCGGGATGGTTGCGTACGCGATTCGCTACGGCAAGTACGCGCTCATCGACCAGGGCCGCGTGTTGTACGTGCAGAACGGCATCCTGCGGCGCAAACACATCGCCCTCGACAAGCAGCGCCTGCGTGGCGTCGAGATGCGCCTGCCGGTGTTCATCAGGCTTATCGGCGGTGGGCGGCTCGAGCCGATCATGACCGGCACCAAGCGCGGGGGGAACGCCTCTACGCTGCTTCCGCTCGCGCCCCGCCGCGATGTGCGCCGCGTCGCCGAGTACGTGCTCGACGACGAGGCGCCGGTGCGCACTCCCCTGCGCAAACATTCGGCCGCTGCCAAGCGCCGCCGCATTACCCGCGGGCTCATCCCGTTCTGGTTCCTTCTCGCGCTGGCGGTGCTGTTCCGGCTCGAACGCGGGGAGACCGTCGACAAGTGGATCGCGTGGTTCATCCTCCCCGCGCTCGCGTTCTTCCTCCTGCTG
Source organism: Dietzia timorensis (assembly GCF_020742175.1). Lineage (GTDB taxonomy): Bacteria > Actinomycetota > Actinomycetes > Mycobacteriales > Mycobacteriaceae > Dietzia > Dietzia timorensis_A. Next base: position 1,198 of record NZ_DYXM01000100.1, on the reverse strand, counting down.
TCGTGGGATCGCATCCGCAACATGGGTCACAACATCGTCGGCGGGCGGCTCGTCACGTCCTCGGGTTCGCTTCAGGCGAAGCGTTCGGTTCTCGACGCGGACGGGATTATCGGCTGGCAGGTCTCGCAAACCCCGTTTCAACGCTGGTCGAAGGTCGCGACCGTGCGTGCGGCCACGCCCGCCGGTCAGGGCGTCTACGGAATCCTCGATATGCAGGCCGACGAGTCGTGGGCGCTGGCGGAGGCGATCACGCCCGGCATCACCGCCGAGTGGGGCACGATCATCAGCTACCCGCGCGACGGAGGGGCGCCAAGTATTTCGGCCCCGGCTACGTCGCAGCCGCCAAGCGCCTGAACGAGCGGATCTGCCCCCAGAACACGGGGACGGCGAGCCCGCCGATGAGCAGCAACAGCCCGCGCCCACTCGGCGGGACGGGCATGTTGCCGCCCGGGCCGAGGTGCAGGCAGATCAGCGTGAGCATCCACACGATAAGCGGGAACGCCTGCACGACGAGCTTGGACGACCATTTGCGCGCCTCGGCAACCATCCAGGTGTTGAGCACGGCGGCCGCCAGCGCCGAGATCGGCACCGGCAGCGTTATCCCCGAACCGAATTCGGGCGTGCGCAGGAACAGGTATGCCGCCTCGATCACGCACGACACCGACGCCGCGATCGTCAGGCACACAAGCGCGTAGGAGAGCCCGATCACGGATGGAGGCGCGGGATCGGCGGCGGCGCTGGATTTCTCTTCGCCTGAACGGCCGGCGTCGCCCGCGGCTCCGCTCTTTTCGCCTATGACGGCGGACGTGCCTTCACTCATGTGGCTGCCCTCCTCGAGTACCTTCGAGATCGTCGACAAGCCCCTCCCATACCGGCGGAAGCGTGCCGCCGTCGGCCGCGGACGCGGCGCCACCCCGGACCGGCCTCGTCGACTCCGGATCGAGGACAAGCGGATCCCTGCGCCACGAGCGCCCGGCGTCTCCGCCGTCATGGGCGGATTCTGCGGTGCCGGCGAGGTCGAAGGACACATAGTGTTCGCGGACGGGCAGCTGCTGGCAGATGTTGTTGGTGAGCGCCAGGTGGGTGGGCATGGCATCGGTGGCCGGATCGGGATGGAGTTGCAGCTGCGTGGCGTGGGCGGCGAGCGCGGCGTCGCGCCTGGCGCGGATCTGCGCCGGCAGCTCGACCACGTGGGTCA
>NZ_DYXM01000099.1 GCF_020742175.1 Dietzia timorensis | reverse complement strand
AGTCGTCTCGGTGGGTCATGGTCCTCGCGCTCCTAGCGTCTCCCCTACGTTGCGGGGGCGTGCGTTCTACTCGACGGTGACGGACTTGGCGAGGTTACGCGGCTTGTCGACGTCGTAGCCGCGCGCGGCGGCAACCTCGGCGGCGAACGCCTGGTACGGGATCGTCGACAACAGCGGCTGCAGAAGCGTCGTCGTTTCCGGGATCTCGATGAGGTAGTCGGCGAACGGCTTGACGACCTCGTCCCCCTCGGCGGAGATGATGATGGTGCGCGCGCCGCGGGCCTTGATCTCCTGGATGTTCGAGATGAGCTTCGAGTGCAGCAGCGAACGCCCGTGCAGCGGGGGCATCACCACGAATACCGGCAGCCCCTCCTCGATGAGGGCGATCGGGCCGTGCTTGAGTTCGCCCGCCGGGAAGCCCTCGGCGTGCATGTACGCGAGCTCCTTGAGCTTGAGCGCGCCCTCGAGCGCGGTCGGGTAGCCGACGTGGCGACCGAGGAACAGCACCGACTTGGAATCCGCGAGTTCGCGGGCGATCTGTCGGACCTGGTCGAGGCGCTCGACGACCTGGCTGATGAGCTCGGGCATCTTTTCGAGCGCGCGGAATTCGGCCGAGACCTCGTCCGGGAACTTCGTGCCGCGAGCCTGCGCGAGGGCCAGGCCCACGAGGTAGTTCGCGGCGATCTGCGCGAGATAGGCCTTCGTCGAGGCGACGCCGATCTCGGGTCCGGCGTGCGTGTAGAGCACGGCGTCGGCCTCGCGCGGGATCTGCGCGCCGTTGGTGTTGCAAACCGCGAGCACGCGGGCCTTCTGGGACTTCGCGTGCCGCACGGCCTCGAGCGTGTCGGCGGTCTCGCCCGACTGCGAGATCGCGACGACCAGGGTGGAGCGGTCGAGGACCGGGTCACGGTAGCGGAACTCCGAGGCGATCTCGACCTCGCAGGGGATGCGGGTCCAGTGCTCGATCGCGTATTTGGCGACGAGCCCGGAGTGGTAGGCGGAGCCGCAGGCGACGATGAAGACCTTGTCGATATCGCGCAGCTCCTGGTCGGACAGACGCTGCTCGTCGAGCACGATGCGCCCGTCGATGAGCTTGCCGAGGAGCGTGTCGGCGACGGCGGCCGGCTGCTCGGCGATCTCCTTGAGCATGAAGTACTCGTAGCCGCCCTTCTCGGCGGCATCGAGATCCCAGTCGATCGTGAACTCGCGGGACTCGGCGGCCCCGCCCTCGAGGAACGGGAAAACTTCGTAGCCGTCGGCGGTGATCACCGCGAAGGTGTCCTGCCCGACCTCGACGGCTTCCTTGGTGTAGTCGATGAACGCGGCGACATCGGAGCCGACGAACATCTCCCCGTCACCGCGGCCGAGCACGAGCGGGGTGTTGCGGCGGCCCGCGACGATCGTGCCGGGCGCCTCCGCATCGGCGATGACGAGCGTGAACGCGCCTTCGAGGCGCGCGAATACCGCGCGGCAGGACGCGGCGAAGTCCCCCGCGTTCGCGCCGCTGGTGACCTCGCGGTCGATGAGCTGGGCGACGACCTCGGTATCGGTGTCGGAGTTGAAGTCGCGCCCGTCGGATTCGAGCTCGGCGCGAAGCGAGGCGAAGTTCTCGATGATCCCGTTGTGTACGACCGCGATCCGGCCCGCGACGTGCGGGTGGGAGTTACGGTCGCTCGGGCGGCCGTGGGTCGCCCACCGGGTATGACCGATTCCGGTTCCGCCGGCGAAGTCATCGCCGGATTCGGCGAGCGCGCCCTCGAGGTTGGCGAGCTTGCCTTCCTTCTTCTCGACGTGGAGTCGATTCTCATCGTCCACCACCGCGATACCGGCGGAATCGTATCCGCGGTATTCCAGGCGGCGGAGCCCGCCTATCAGCACATCCTTAGCGGGCCGGCCGCCGACATATCCAACAATTCCGCACATAGGAAGAAAGTCTATAGACGATCACCAAACCGGGTCACCTGCAGCGCGGCGTATCGGCGAATATCTGCCGTTTCCGGCCGCCACGTCCGGCGTTTACCGGCGATAGACGTTAACCTTGTGGGCGTGGCTAAGAAGGCGAAGAAACTCATGGGTCCGCTCGGCCGTCGTGGCCGGTACGATATCGACTTCGGCGATCTCGGCTTCGCGGGCGTCCCCGGCAAGGTCTACGTACCGCGGCTGGACGCGCGGCGGGCTCCCCTGCTCGCCTACGCTCACGACTGGACCAAGTCGAGCAAGCACTACCAGGACACCCTCAAGCATTTGGCTTCCTGGGGTTTCATCGTGGTTGCTACCGATTCCGGTTCCGGTTTCTTCGCCAAGCAGTCGTCGTACGTCGACGCGCTCTCGGATTCGATCGAAGCGGTGTTCAACGCGGACCTCGGCTCCGGTAAGCTCCGCCCGGATACCGGACGAATCGGCGTCATGGGGCACGGGCTCGGCGCCGGCGCGGCGACGGTCCTCGCCTCCTACCGCACCGACATCTCGGCCGTCGTGGCCGCGTTCCCCAAGCCTGTTGCCGCGGGCGCCGTCGGCCGCGCCTCGCTGGTGTCGGCGCCGGGGCTCATCATCAGCGCCGAGAACAGCGAGGACGCGTCCGAGGCGATGTGGCTCGGGCAGACGTGGAACGGAGAGTGCGTCCACCGCCGCGTCAAGGCCGAGGAGGGCGGTCTCGTCGAGAGCAACCCGCTGCTTCGCGGTGTCGGCCTCGCCTCGGGCGACCACAAGACACAGACCCTCGTGCGCCGCCTCGCGACCGGTTTCCTGCTCTCCGAGCTCGCCGGGGACTCCGAGTACGCGGTGTTCTCCGATCCGGAGGCCGAGGTTCCGGGCACCACCCTGGTGGACGGCAAGCTCCTCCAGAAGGAAGAGGAGGACGCCCTCGCCAAGGAGGCGAAGGAAGTCCCCATGTGGCAGACGATGGCCCGCGCCGCGCTCAAGCGCTAGCGCGGCCCGCCCGCCGCAGCTACAACGAGCTGGACCCCGCTAGACCGCGCCGACGATCTCGGCGAGGCGCTCCGCGCTTTCCCGCGCGACGTCGTGTGATTCGGCCTCGACCATCACGCGGACGACCTGCTCGGTGCCCGACGGACGCAGCAGCACGCGCCCGGTTTCGCCGAGCGCGGCCTCTTCCTTCTCCACGGCCGACTTCACCGATTCCGAGACCGATACCTTCGCCTTGTCCGCGACCTGCACGTTGATGAGCACCTGCGGCATCACGGTCATCACCGCCGCGAGCTCGGCCAGCGACTTCCCGGTCTCGGCCATCCGCGCCATGAGGAACAGCCCCGTCAGCGTGCCGTCGCCGGTCGTCGCGTGCTCGGGCAACACGAGGTGCCCCGACTGCTCCCCGCCCAGCGAGTACTGCCCCTCGGCGAGCTTTTCCAGCACGTACCTGTCACCAACCTTGGTTGTGACGACGGAGATGCCGTGCTTGGTCAGGCCCAGGTGCAGACCCAGGTTACTCATCACCGTCGCGACGAGCGTGTTGTCCTTGAGTTCCCCGGCCTCGGACATCCCGAGCGCGAGGACCGCCATGATCTCGTCGCCCCCGACGACGGTGCCGGAGGCGTCGACAGCGAGGCAGCGGTCGGCGTCGCCGTCGTGGGCGAGCCCGAGCGCCGCGCCGTGCTCGACGACTGCGCGCTGCAGGCCCTCGATGTGCGTCGAGCCGACGCCCTCGTTGATGTTGTAGCCGTCCGGATCGGCGTTGATCGCCACGACCTCGGCGCCGGCCTTCGCGTACGCGCCCGGGGCCGCCTCGAATGCGGCGCCGTGAGCGCAGTCGACGACGACCTTGAGTCCGGCCAGTGGGTGGCGGACCGCGCCGAGCAGGTGCTCGAGGTACGGGGCGAGCGCGGTCTCTCGGTCGAGGCTGGAGATCCGGCCGACGCGGTTGCCCGTCGGTCCGGTGATGCGCGACTCGAGAGCATCCTCGATGCGGTCCTCGAGCTCGTCGGACAGCTTGCGTCCGCCGGCTGCGAAGAATTTGATGCCGTTATCGGGCATCGGGTTGTGGGACGCCGAGATCATCGCGCCCAACGCGGCCTGGTGGTGCCCGGTGAGATGCGCGACCGCCGGCGTCGGCACCTGTCCGACGAGCAGCACGTCGACGCCCTGCGAGGCGAGACCCGCAGCGAGCGCAGATTCGAGCATCTCCCCCGACACGCGCGGGTCGCGGCCGATCACGGCGAGCGGGCGCTGCCGGTCCCGGCTCGATTCGTGGCCGGTGTCCGCGGCGGGGTCGAAAGCGAGCACCGAGGCGGCTGCCGCCCCGAGCGAAAGGGCCAGGTCCACGGTCAGCGACTTATTGGCAAGTCCGCGGACTCCGTCCGTTCCAAACATTCGGGGCATGGGAAGTGGAGCCTCCTGGTCGAAGATGTGCGGCGAGCGCGGGGCGCGGACGATGTCCACCGCAACGAGGGATTACCTGAAAATTCTAAACCCGGCGGCATCCGCGCCGCCGACGCCCTGGCATCACTGTTACCAAAACGTATGTAACGCAGCCGTCCGCGCCGAAGCGTCCTCAGCCGAGAACGCCGAAAGGCGCCCGCCGAACGAATCGGCGAGCGCCTCTGGGCGCGAGCAGTGATCTGCGGGCAGATCAGCGCTTCGAGTACTGCGGAGCCTTGCGGGCCTTCTTGAGACCGGCCTTCTTGCGCTCCACCGCACGGGCGTCACGCGTGAGGTAGCCTGCCTTCTTCAGCGACGGACGATCGTCCGGGCTGTAGACGGTCAGCGCACGGGCGATGGCGAGACGCGTGGCGCCTGCCTGGCCCGAGGGTCCTCCGCCGCGCAGCAGCGCGATGATGTCGAACTGCTCTTCGCGCTCGACGTTGACCAGCGGGGACTTGACGATCTGCTGGTGCACCTTGTTCGGGAAGTAATCCTCGAGGGTGCGGCCGTTGAGCGTGAAGTTGCCGGAGCCGGGCACGAGGCGCACGCGGACGATAGCCTCCTTGCGGCGGCCGACGGCCTGGGCCGGTCCGTCGAGGACCGGTGCCGGAGGGGTCACGTCACCGTACTCGGAGCCCGGGAGCACCTCTTCGGTGTAGGAATCGTCGGCGACCTCGGCGACAACGTCCTCGATCGGATCTTCGATCTCGTTCTCGGTGTTCAAATTCTCTTCGGTCACTGTGCCACCTGCTTGATCTCGAACGGCTGCGGCTTCTGAGCGGTGTGCGGGTGCTCGGCACCGGCGTACACCTTGAGCTTCGAGGCCATGGAACGGCCGAGCTTGTTCGACGGGAGCATGCCCTTGATGGCCTTCTCCACGACGCGGTCCGGACGGGTGTCCATCGCGCGGCCGAGCTTCTCGGACTTGATGCCGCCCGGGAAGCCCGAGTGGCGGTAGTGGACGACGCGCTCACGCTTCGTCGAGGAAATCGCGACCTTGTCGGCGTTGATGACCACAACGAAGTCGCCGACGTCGGCGTTCGGTGCGAACTGCGGCTTGTGCTTGCCGCGGAGGAGACCTGCGACCTGGACTGCGAGTCGGCCAAGCACCACATCAGTGGCGTCGACGACGTACCAGGCGCGCTCCACGTCTCCCGCCTTTGGGGCGTAAGTAGACATAGGATTAACCTTCCGGAACCTATCGTGGATTGCCGGCCGAACTGGCGCGGGGCCAGCGGGTTTCCCGTCTTTCGCACGGCGGCCGGTTGGGACCCGTGCGAACTTCTCGCACCCGGGACTACAAGTGCCTCGGGACGAGGAAAAACACCGAAGCTTCATGTTACGGCGTCACGTCGCCGTCACCAAACCGTTCCTTCCCACCGCTTGATGACGTCGGACCTGCCGCGCGCCCCAGGACGCGCGCAAGGAGCGGCAGCAAGGCCAGGCCGCAGACGGTGGCCGCGAGGATCAGCCACACCGACGCGTTCGCGTCCCCGGTGTTCTTCTCCACCAACCCGAAGGCATAGGGCCCGATGAACGAGCCGATCTGGCCGAACATGCTCACGAAGGCGAGCCCGGTCGCGGCGACGGCGCCGGTGATCCGCGCCATGAGCGAGGACCACAGCAGCGGCTGCGAGGCGGAGACGAAGAACATGACGAGCGCGAGGATCCCGATCTGCAGCGCGTGGCTGCTCGGCAGCCCGACCCCTGCCGCCGAGGCGAGGAACAGTGCGGCGGTCACGATGGTCGCACCGGTGGTGCACCACAGCAGCCGCATCTCGCCTCCCGCCCGCGGGATGAACCGTGGGACGATGAGCAGCCCGGCGGCCGAGCCGATGCTCACGATCGCGGCGATGAGCCCGACGTGGAAGGTGTTCTCCACGCCCATCGCGAAGATGATCGACGGGGTGAAGAAGATGATCCCGTACGCGGCGAGCATGTTGAACACGTAGAACACCGCCGCGATGACGATCAGCGGGTTGGCCAGCGCGGCCCGCAGGATCCCGCCGATGGTCTCGTGGGTGGACTGCTCCCCTCCCGCGATGTCGAGCACGACCTCACGTTCGGATTCGGTAAGCCAACCGGCATCCTCGGGCCCGCTGGGCAATGTGAAGAAGATGATGATCCCGATGATGATCGCCGGGACGCCTTCGAGGAGGAACAGCATCTGGTAGCCGTGCAGGCCGAACAGGCCCTCGAGTGAGAGCAGTGCGCCGCCCGCAGGCGCCGCGACCACCGAGGACAGCGCCGCGGTCGCGAGCACCACGCCCGACATCTTTCCGCGGTCCTCCTGCGCGAACCAGCGGGTGATGAGGTAGAGGATCGCCGGGAAGATGCCGGCTTCGGCCGCGCCGAGCAGCATGCGGACGATGTAGAAGTACACCGGACCCGTCGTGAACATGAGTGCGACGGAGATGATCCCCCACGACACCGCGATGCGCGCGATCCAGATGCGCGCGCCGACGCGGCGCAACACCATATTGCTCGGGATCTCGAAGATCGCATAGGTGACGAAGAACAGGCCTGCGCCGAGGCCGAAGGCAGCGGCGTCGATCCCGGCGTGGATCTCCAGGTTCTGCTTCGCGATCGAGACGTTCGTGCGGTTGATGTTCGCGATGAAGTAGGCGAGCAGCAACAGCGGCATGAGCCGAACGATGGCCTTGCGTTTCGCGGCCGCGTACACCGCGGCGCGAGATTCTGGCGCTATGGACACGGGTCACTACCTCTACTTCTGTGCAGTTCTTCCTCGGGGCGTCCGGGCGCGGGCCCGGAGGGCGTGAGCAAATCCTATGTCCCGGACCCCTGCGTGGTGAGCACGACCTTGCCGATCACCGTGCGGCTCTCCATGGATTTGAGCGCTTCGGCGGCCTCAGCGAGCGGGTACGTGGACTCGACGAGCGGGGCAAGCGCGCCGGATTCGAGGTGCGAACGCATCGCCTCGTACTCGCCGGCGATGTGCCCCTCATGGGCCAGCGCGTACTCGCCCCAGCCGACGCCGATGACCCCGATGTTGTTGAGCAGAAGGCGGTTGACCTTGACCGTGGGAATCTCGCCGCCGGTGAATCCGATGACAAGTATCCGCCCGTCGCGGCGCAGGGTGCGCAGGGAATCGGTGAAGCGGTCGCCGCCCACCGGGTCGACGACTATGTCGACGGACTTCTTCCCCACCTCGTCCAGGAATCCATCCGCCATGACGACCTCGTCGGCGCCGGCCTTCCGGGCGGCCTCTCCCTTGGCGTCGGTGGACACCACGGCGATCACCTTTCCGGCGCCGAACGCCTTGGCGACCTGAATCGAGGCGGTGCCGATTCCTCCTGCAGCGCCCTGCACGAGGACGGTCTCGCCCTCGGCAAGCTTGCCGCGCTCGACGAGCGAGAAATACGCGGTGCAGTAATTGAACAGGAACGCCGCTCCCTCGTTGAAGCCCACCGAGTCCGGCAGCGCGAAGGTGAGGTCCGCGCGACAAGCGGCCTTCTCCGCGAACCCACCGATGAGGGACAGCGCTGCCACGCGGTCGCCGGGGGCGAGCCCACTGCCCTCGGGTGCGGATTCCACGACGCCCGCGACCTCGGCCCCGGGGACGAACGGCAGCGGCGGCTTGATCTGGTACTGCCCGCGGGTCTGCAGGAGCTCGGGGAACGCCACGCCCGCGGCTTTGACGTCGACGATGACGTTCTCGCCGGCCTCGGGATCCGGCAGCTCGGAGTACTCGATGGCGTCGGGTCCGTCGAGGGTGGTGATGGATATCGCGTGCATGTGTTGCGGTCCTTTCGTAGCGCGGCCGTCGCGGCCGCATGGGTCGGGTTCGGGAGAACGGTGCGGTCAGGGGGCGCGCGGGGGCGGCGACGTCATCCCCAGGGCATTGGTCCACAGGGTGGTGGCCGTGTGGACCAGGGTGTCGATGTCGGTGTCCTCGTCTCCGGTGCGGAAAGACTCCGAGGCCAGCCGCGAAACCATTCCGCTAAGCCCCATCGAGGCCAGCTGCGGATCGAGCTCCCGGTCCGCCAGTCCGCGGCGCTGCAGGTCGGCGATCGCCCGCGCGTTGCGGTCGACGAATGCCTCTGTGCGTGTGCGCCGGAGCGCGGCGAAGCGGGCATCGACGAGCGCGACCTGGGTGAGGAGGTGATTGAGTTTCGCGTTGCGCTTGTACGCCTCGAAGTAGGCGCGGTTGCTCTCGGCGATGATCCCGGCGGGGTCGTCCTTCGGGGCCATGCGTGCGGTGCCGGGGTGGAGCATCTCGCCCTGCGCCTCGTGGAGCACGGCGGCGAGCACCTCGTCCTTGCCGTCGAACCAGGTGTAAAACGTGCCGATCGACATCTTGGCCTCATCGGTGATGTCGGTGAGGCGGGAATCGATGTATCCGTCGCGCTCGAAGACGACGCGCGCCGCGGCGATGAGCTTCGCACGGGTGCGCTCGCCGCGCGCCGACAGCGGGCGGGCGCCCATCGGCACGTCGCTCGCCGTCTGAGGCGAAGGGCTGCGGGTCACTATTTCTTCCGTCCCCACTCCGGGTCGACCCGGCGAAGCTCCTGTCGGGCGATCGTCATCTTGTGGACCTCGTCGGGTCCGTCGGCGAGGCGCAGGGTGCGCACGTGCGCCCACATCTCCGCGAGCGGGAAGTCGTCGCTCACCCCGCCGCCTCCATGGATCTGGATGGCGCGGTCGATCACCTTGAGGGCGACATTCGGGGCGACGACCTTGATCGCGGCGATCTCCATCCGCGCCTGCTTGTTGCCCACGGTATCCATGAGGTGCGCGGCCTTGAGCGTGAGCAGCCGCGCCATCTCGATCTCCATGCGCGATTCGGCGATCCAGTCCTTGATGTTCTCGCGAGTGGCGATGGGTTTGCCGAAGGTCACGCGCTGCTGCGCGCGGGCAATGAGCAGATCGAGTGCCCGTTCGGCCATGCCGATCACGCGCATGCAGTGGTGGATCCGCCCGGGGCCGAGACGCGCCTGGGAGATCATGAACCCGTCGCCCTCCCCCGCGAGCAGCGCGGAGGTGGGCACGCGGACATTATCGAAGAGGACCTCGGCGTGCCCCTCGCGGTCCTGGTAGCCGAAAACGGGGAGCCCGCGGACCACCTTCACGCCGGGAGTGTCCATGGGCACGACCATCATCGACTGCTGCCGATGCGTCGGCGCCTCGGGATCAGTCTTGCCCATCACGATCATGACCTTGCAGTTCTCATGCAGCGCGTTCGACGTCCACCATTTGCGCCCGTTGATGACGTACTCGTCGCCCTCGCGCACCATCGAGGTCTCGATATTCGTCGCATCCGAGCTTGCGACCGCAGGTTCGGTCATCGCGAAGGCCGAGGCAATCTCACCATCGAGGAGCGGCCGTAGCCACTTCTCCTTGTGCTCGTCGGTGCCGAAAAGCGTGAGCACCTCCATGTTTCCGGTGTCCGGCGCATTGCAGTTTGTGGCCTCCGGCGCGAGCTGCGGGCTCCGCCCGGTGATCTCGGCAAGGTGCGCGTATTCGAGGTTCGTCAACCCCGGGCCCCACTCGGCATGCGGATGAAAGAGGTTCCATAACCCCTGCGCCTTGGCCTCGGCCTTGAGGTCCTCGAGAATCTGCGGATGATGGTTCGGGTTTCCGGACTCGCGCATCTGCTGTGCATAGACAGCCTCCGCAGGATAAACATGGCTGTCCATGAACGCCGTGAGTCGCTCCACGTACTCGGCTCCGCGCTCGGTGTTTTCGAACATGGTGGTCATGGCCTACCGCCCTTCATGTGACGTCGACGTGTGCTCGACAGGTGTAGTGGAAAGTTCGATGTCGAACGCTCTGGAAAGTTCTGTGATGGTCGTTGCGGCGTCGGTGTGCAGGATCCCGCGGATCCCGATCCGCTCGGCGCCGTCGAGGTTCTGCTGCAGATCGTCGACCATCAGCGCAACTTCCGGCGCCACTCCGAGCCGCTCGCAGGCGACGCGGTAGATCTGCCGAGAAGGTTTGCGCACTCCGATTTCTGCGGATATGACGGCGGAGTCGGCGATTTCGGCGAGATCGACGCCGTCGTAGAGCGTCGACCCGAGTGCATTCGAGACCAGCGCCACGGGAACCCCTGTGCTGCGAATCTCGGCCACCGCCGCCACCATGGCCT
>NZ_DYXM01000098.1 GCF_020742175.1 Dietzia timorensis | reverse complement strand
CCGAGCAATCGCGAGCGAGTTCGGCGTCATCGGTGGCGATGATCAGCCGGCGGTGTTCGGTGTCGGGATCGATGGTCCACGCGGCGAACTTGGACGCGTTGGCCCCCGCGGGGATGTTGAGCGAGCCCGGGTAGGTACCCGAATGCACGGCGTGCTGATCTCGCGGATCGACGACGATGGCCTCCTCGTCGCGCACGAGGCCGTCCACGGCGTCCGACCCCAATTCCTCGGGGCGGTGGCGTTCGCCGAGCAGCGCAGGCCCCTCCTTGTTGAGGCGCTTCATCCTGGAGAAGTACGTCGGCGCGTCCGGCTGTCCTTCGAGAAGCGAGTCGATGAAGCCCTGCTCATCATCGTTTTCCACGAACGGCGCCCACCAGGCGGTCGCGCGTTCGTAGCCGACGGTCGTCGATGGGACGGCGCCCAGCGATTTTCCACATGGGCTTCCCGCGCCGTGTGCCGGGAACACCTGTACGTAGTCGGGCATGGTGAGGAAGGTGTTCTTCAGGCTGCGGAAGAGGTCCTTCGCGCCGGCGAAGCGAGTGTCCTCGCCGCCGGCGGCCTCGTCGAGGAGGTCGGGGCGCCCGACATCGCCGACGAACACGAAATCGCCGGTGAGCATGTATCCGGGCTCATCCGCAACGGCGCCGTCGGTGATGAGAAAGGTGAGGTGCTCCGGGGTGTGGCCGGGCGTATGCACCGCCTCGACGGTGATGTTGCCGAGGGTGATCGTGTCTCCCGAGCGCAGCCGCTCGGCCTCGAACCCGTACTGCCAGTCTTCGCCGCCTTCGCCCGAGACGTACAGGGTGGCGCCCGTAGCCTCGGCGAGCTCGCGGCTCCCGGAAAGGTAGTCGGCGTGGATGTGGGTCTCGGTGACGGCCTCGATCGTCAATCCGTGCTTGGCGGCCAGGTCGAGGTAGACCGAGACGTCTCGACGCGGGTCGACGACGAGCGCCGTGTTTTTCTGCTGGCAGGCGATCATGAAGCTTGCGTGTGCGAGTCCGTCCTCATAGACGCGTTCGAAAAGCATAATCACTCCAATTCGTGTGGTGACAACATTGAGAATAATACCCCCTGGGGTATATTGCAAGGGTGAGTTCGCCGCGGATGCGAACCGACGAATAGGTGTCCCGCATATCCCCCGGGGTATTCTGGGTGGATCATCGAGGTGAAAGGAAAAGTCGAATGGAACTCGAAGCCACGGAACTGAAGGCAGTCGCCAATCGGCTCAAGCGCGCGCAGGGGCAGCTCGCCGGCGTCGTGCGGATGGTCGAGGAGGGAGGCGATTGCCAGCAGGTCGTCAACCAGCTCGCGGCGGTGTCGAAGGCGCTCGATCGGGCGGGCTTTGCCATCATCTCCACCGGATTGCAGCAATGTCTGACGTCGGAGGATCCGGAAGTCGACGTCAAGGCGCTGGAAAAGATGTTCCTCAGCCTCGCGTAGGCGCCGGTCGGGGCCCACAAGGCGCTCCCGAATTTTCCGCTAACCGAGGACCCCGGGGATGCTCTGCGCTGCGGTAGCCAGCGCGACGACGAGGAGAATGCCGGCAAAGGCGAGCTTCAGCGTGCGGGGCTCGGCGCGGCGCGACACCACGGTGCCGGCAAACGTGCCGGCCACCGTGGCGGCGGACATCGCGGCTATGGCCGGCCAGGGGAGCGAGGTCGCGGTCTCGGCGTGCAGGCCGAGCGAGATCGCGCTGTTGATGGCGACGATGACCAACGACGTGCCCACCGCGCTGGTGATCGGCACTCCGAGCGCGATCGTCAGGGCGGGGACGACGAGAAAGCCGCCACCCACCCCGAACATGCCGGTGAGGAAGCCTGTGGCCGTCGCGGTGGCGAGGGTGATCGCTCGTGTGCGCCACTTCGGCGCCCTGCGATCGCCGGTCTCCGCGGCCTTCTCCGATCGAGTGCCGCGAAACATCGTGAACGCGACGACGGCGAGGATCACCGCAAAGAGGCTCATCAACACGTCTTCGTCGACCATGCCGGCGACTCGGCTGCCGAGGAAAGCGCCCGGTAGGCCGGCGAGGCCGAAGGCGATGCCCAGCGTAAAGCGGACGCTTGAGCCTGTGCTTGTGCCCGCGCGTCGTTGAGCGATCCCGACCAGCGCGCCGGTTCCGACGACGACGAGGGAGGCCACGGTCGCCTCGTGTGGAGGTAGGCCGAGCCCGAAGGTCAGTAGCGGAACCGCCAAAATGGCGCCGCCGCCTCCCAGGCTTCCGACCAGAAGTCCGACGATCAGTCCGCCGACAATCGCGATAACCACAAATGACCCTCCTCGATTGGGTGTCGATACCCAATATACCCCAGGGGGTATATGAGGCAAGTGGGCCTTGCAGAAAATGGTCGAGGAGGACGCTCGGATCGAGCTGATCGATGCGCAGGGGCTGGGAATGACGTCGAGTACGTGGTTGTAGAAGCGGCGTAGGCTCGGGACATGAAGACGCACACGGAAAGTCGCGCAATACCACGCTCACAGAACATCGCCCGCTACGCGCTCGGCGGATTCATGTCGTTTGCCGGCATCGCGCACCTGACGTTTGCACGGCAGG
>NZ_DYXM01000097.1 GCF_020742175.1 Dietzia timorensis | reverse complement strand
CGAATCGAGGACCTGCGCGCGGTCGCCGAGGTGATGGAAGGGCGCAGCGTTGCGCCAGGCGTTCGCATGATGGTCGTGCCAGGCTCGGGCCGCGTGCGGGAGCAGGCGATTGCCGAAGGGCTCGACCGCATCTTCATCGAGGCCGGGGCGGATTGGCGTCAGCCGGGCTGCTCGATGTGCCTCGGAATGAATCCCGATCAGCTCGCGCCGGGAGAGCGCTGCGCGTCGACCTCGAACCGTAACTTCGAGGGGCGCCAGGGCAAGGGTGGCCGCACCCACCTCGTCTCGCCCGCGGTCGCCGCGGCATCCGCGGTGACGGGGCATCTCGCGGCACCGGCCGATCTCGAACACATCCACGCGTAGGGGAGCATCGAATTATGGAAGCGATCATCACCCACAAGGGCGTTGGTGCGCCGCTGCGTCGTACCAATGTCGATACCGACCAGATCATCCCGGCCGTGTACCTCAAGCGGGTCACCCGTACCGGTTTCGAGGACGGACTATTTTCCAACTGGCGCTCGAAGGAACCGGACTTCGTGCTCAACCAGGAGATCTACTCGCTCGCCTCGGTGCTCGTCGCGGGCCCGGACTTCGGCACGGGGTCCTCTCGCGAGCACGCCGTGTGGGCGTTGATGGATTTCGGTTTCCGCGTGGTCATCTCCTCCCGCTTCGCCGACATCTTCCGCGGCAACGCGGGCAAGGCCGGCCTCGTGGCGGCGCAGGTCGAGCAGAACGATGTCGAACTGCTGTGGAAGGTGCTCGAAGAGAAGCCGGGTATCGAGATGACGGTGGACCTCGAGACCCGGACGGTGAGTGTCGATGACGTCACCGTTCCGTTCGAGATCGATGACTACACCCGCTGGCGGCTGATGGAGGGGCTGGACGACATCGGGCTGACCCTTCGGACGGAAGAGGCGATCACGGAGTTCGAGTCGAAACGGCCTTCGTTCAAGCCGCAGACGCTCTAAATGTGAAGGCTCCGAACACAAAATCGTCCAGACTTCCGCTTTAGTGGGCGAGTCCGCCTATGTTTAGATAAACTAATCTAAGTAAATGCCTGGTATTGGGCAGATTCAACTGTGACAAACGAAGTTACGGCGCCGTGCAACCATGTTGCGGAATCGGTTTGGACTGTTAGGGTTTGGGCACGCACGCAATGAATATCGGGCGGGCGTGAGAACGATTTACGAATCCCTTCCGGTTCATCCACTCGCTCGGTGGTGCGCATTGCGGCCTTTCGACTATTCGTATCCCGCGGAGTTCGCATTCTTGTGGGAAGGCGATACACACCCGGAGGCAGTTTCATGAATAAGGCGGAGTTCATCAACGCCCTGGCGGATCGGCTTGGCGGGGACCAGCAACTCGCCACCGACGCGCTGGAAAATACGCTCGACATCATCGTTCGGACCGTCGAGTCTGGCGAGTCCATAACGTTCATGGGGTTCGGCATTTTCGAGAAGCGGGCACGGGCGGCACGTGTGGCGCGCAATCCCCACACCGGCGAAAGCATCCCGGTCGCCCCGACGATGACCCCGGTTTTCCGCCCCGGCCAGTACTTCAAGGCCGTCGTACAGGGAACGAACAGCCTGCCCGAGGATCGCCTTGCTGCCAAGCGGACAAGCTCGCATCAGGCATTCGGCGACGGGACCACGGGCGAGCCCCGCGCCGGGATCGTCGCTCCTTCGAAGCCGATCGCGGCGTTGGACGACGGTGGATCCTCGGGCGCCGAGCGGGCGGCCAAGCGAGGCGGCGCCGGTAAGTAACGCACGGTATGGCGCCGAGGGCTGGCGCCTGCGCGAAGGGACGGTGGCGAAATATTTCTTCGCCGCCGTCCCTTTTTCGGCTCACCGCACCTGCGGCGAGGTCAGCTGAGCGGCAAGGGGCGCGGCAAATAGCCCGCGTCGACGAGCTTCCCATCGGCGAAGGTGAGCGTCCACTGTCCGGACTTCTTCGTGGAGAAATCCAGCGAAGCCAGGTCGGTGCCCTTGGTAAGCCGTTCGAGTATGAGCGGAATCGCGGTGCCCTGGGACGACAGCACCGTGATCGTCCCCGATGCGTCCGGCACCCCGTCGTCGACAAAGGACAACAAGGTTTTGACGGCGGACTTCGGCGATTTCGAGGCCCCGATATCACCAATCGTATGGTCGACTCGCGGCGTGATCCCCAATCCCTCGGCCAGCGGGGCGACGGTCTGGATACACCGGTCGGGCTCTGCTGTCACGATGTTGGTGACACCGAACGCCCGCAACTGCGGAGCGAGATATTCGGCCTGGAGTAGGCCCTTCTTGTCCAGCGGACGACGAGCGTCGTCTCCCTTCCAGTCGCTTCGGTCACCGGCGCGGGCGTGACGGATGAGAACCACCTGACGCAACCTGTCGGCATGCGGTGCGACAGAGGAGCGGAACGTCGCGAGAACACTTTGATCAAGTTCGTAGGAGACTCGTTCGACAGCGTCGGACACCGAAAGCCAGTCCATGCGGTCGCACTCGTCGGACGCGACGAACTCGCCGCCGGTCTCGCGGGCGGCCCAGTACCAGACGCGCTTGAATGCGCCGTTCTTCAGCCGGTAATTGGATTCGCCGAGAGACTGGCCGAGAATGCACTCGTGTCCGGTCTCTTCGAGAAGCTCGCGCTTCGCCGTCACAGGTAATGCCTCGCCGCGGTCCAGTTTTCCCTTCGGTAGAGACCAATCGTCATACCGCGGTCGGTGGACGACGGCGACTTCGATATCACCGGTGTCCGTGAGGCGGTACAACACCGCACCGGCGGCGAGCACTGTTTTGCCGGAGTCGAAGGACACGGGCTTTTCGTTCTCGTTGGAATGCTTCTTCGACATCAGTCGCGCAGGCCTCCATGCTCGGCGAGAAGCTCCATCTGGTGATCGCGCTCTTCGTCCCGATTATCGGGCCGGCGCTTCCACGTGCCGTCGGCCATCAGGGACCAGCACCGGGTGCGGGGGTCCATCGCGGAATCGAAGACGTGC
>NZ_DYXM01000096.1 GCF_020742175.1 Dietzia timorensis | reverse complement strand
GGCATTGGACGGCCTACGAGGCGACGCCGAAGCTCGACGTGAACAAGAAATTGAAGGACTACGACGAGGACGAGTGGGAGTGGTTCCTCCACGGCGGTCCGGTCAAGGAAAAGCGCGGTGGATCGAACCAGACATACCTCGGCGTCGAGAAGAAGCTGCGGCAGCTCTACCTCGACCGGGACACCCCGCCCAAGCAGAAGCACATCCTCGACTTTGTCGACAGGGTCTCCACTCGGGAGGCGTGTGCGGAATGCGGAGGTACCAGGCTTGCCGAGGCGCCCAGGACCGCGACAGTTCGGGGGAAGACGATCGGCGAGCTTGCCGACATGCAGATCGACGAGCTGCTCGAGTGGGTCGGCGGCATCGACGACCCGTCGGTGGCTCCCACGGCACGTGCGCTCAGAGACATGTTGTCGTCCATGGTCAATGTCGGACTCGGGTACCTGAGCCTGTCGCGCGCAGCGGGCACACTTTCCGGCGGCGAGGCGCAGCGGGTGAAGATGGTCAAGCACCTCGGTAGCGCGCTCACCGACGTCACGTATGTGTTCGACGAGCCGACGATTGGCCTGCACCCGCACGACATCGCCCGGATGATTGACCTGCTCACCGATATTCGCGACAAGGGCAACACCGTCCTCGTCGTCGAGCACAAGCCCGAGGTTATTCGTCGTGCGGACCTCGTTATCGACCTCGGCCCCGGCTCGGGCGAGACCGGCGGAGAGGTGTGTTACCGCGGCGATGTCGCCGGACTCCACGACGCGGACACCGTCACCTCCCGGTCCCTCGACGCCGGTCTGGCGCTGGCCGAGAACCCGCGAACGCCGTCCGGCGATCTCGTCGTCGACGGGATCACCAAGAACAACGTCCACTCTGAGACCCTGCGAATTCCGCTCGGCACGCTCACGGTAATCACCGGCGTCGCCGGCTCCGGAAAGTCCTCGCTCGTCCACGGCGGTCTCGATTCGCACCCGGATGCGCTCGTCGTCGACCAGGCACCGATCCGCGGATCCCGGCGCTCCACGCCGTCGACCTACACGGGCCTGATGGACAAAGTGCGCCAGCAGTTCGCGCGCGCCAACGGGGTCAAGCCCGCGCTATTCAGCTTCAACTCCGAAGGCGCCTGCCCTGGCTGCGGCGGTCTCGGGGTCGTATACACCGACCTGGCGATGCAGGCCGGAGTGTCCACGCGCTGCGAGCAGTGCGAAGGGCGCCGCTTCCTTCCCGAGGTACTCGAGTACACGTTCAAGGGGCGGTCGATCGACGACGTGCTCAACATGTCCTTCGAGGCCGCCACCGACCTGTTCACCGCAGGGGAAGCGAGCAAAATCGTCGGCAGGATGAACGACGTGGGGCTTGGTTACATCAAGCTTGGGCAGCCGCTCAACACGCTGTCCGGTGGCGAGCGCCAGCGCCTCAAGCTCGCCACCCGACTCACCGATGTGGAGCCCGTCGTCGTCCTCGACGAACCGACCACCGGCCTGCACCTGGCCGACACCCACCGGCTCGTCGACATGATGCACAGACTCGTCGCCGCCGGACGCACCGTCGTGGCCATCGAACACAACATGGCGGTCATGGCTGCAGCAGACTGGATCATCGACGTCGGTCCGGGCGCCGGTTCGCGCGGAGGCAAAGTCGTATTCGAGGGCACGCCCGCGAACCTCGTCGCCTCCGACACGATTACCGGCACCCACCTGCGCGAGGCGATAGCCAGATAGCTAGTCGCCAGCCGCTGGGTCCTTATCGATATCCCGCTCCTGCAAAGCCTTTTGTTTCCTCTTCGCGAAGGACCAGGCGACAACGCCGGCAATGAGAATGAGCACGAGAGGCTGGATGAACGGCTCCACGGCACCGAGCCACGACGGCAGTTCCGGCAGATTGATGCTCGGCAGCGAAATGTCCGGCAGCGAAATGTCCGGCGTGGGGATATTGATGCTCGGCAACGAGATATCAGGCATCAGCGGCGAAAGCTGCTGGACGAGCCATGCGATAACACGAGCACCGATCCACGCCGCGCCAAGACCGAGAAGAATAGCGACTGCCTTGAGCGCTGCCGACCTCAGCGCGAACTTCTGCGGATTCGCCAACTGCTTGGCATCGCGCAGCGCCGAATCCGAACCGGCGGCCGGCACGAGGAATTGAGGCGTCGCGGTCATCGCCGTCGTGACCTCGGCAGTCTTTCCCAGCGATCGAAGTTTGACCTTGATACGCAGGATCTTGCCGTTCTCAGCCTCGGTTTTGCCCTCGTTGTTTTCGACGCTCTCGTCGTCGATGGGGTCAGGGCCCGCAGCCGCTTCGGACGTGTCGAAGGATAAATACTTTGCGTCGAAGACAGCGTGCCACGGGTGATCGGTGCTGTCCTCGTCGAGGCGGCGAGCGACTTGGTCGTGCTCGCTCAACTCGCCTTCTTTCGATTCCTTTTTGTCGAGAGCGGCGAGACGCTTGCGGGTTTTCTTCCGCGCGGCGTCATCCTCCGACTTTTGTAGAGCGGGCGTGCCGTCGACCCACATACGGGCGAGGACGGTGTCGATGACGCTGTGCCGGATCTCGACGAGAACCTCGTGGCCGGCAACCGGACCGGAATACTCAACAGGCTCGGGGGAGACCCGGAATCTGCCAATGAGAGTGTTCCCCTCGGTTTCGGCGGCAGAGTCGTCGGGGGATTTCCCAGCTGGCGTCATCGTGGTCTGCTCTTGCCCTTTCCGGCGGCGGTCGCGAGGCGTTTCGTGCCAGAATGGTCCCACATCACGGCGCAGGGCGCGCCCTCGTCCTGCGGAGGAGGGATCCACCATGGTCGAATCGAACGGTATGCCCGCCGGCCGCACCGGCAACGGCGACGATGCAGGTGGCGGGATTGACGTCGACGTCGTCATCATCGGGGCGGGGATCAGCGGGATCGGCACGGCCATCGAACTCGGCCGGCGCGAGACCGGAAAGACCTTCACGATCCTCGAAGCCCGCGACGCGATCGGCGGCACCTGGGACCTGTTCCGCTATCCCGGGATTCGCTCGGACTCGGACGTGCAGACTTTCTCCTACGGATTCAAGCCGTGGACCGGGGACACGATGATCGCGCCGGGCGAGGAGATCCGCGACTATGTTCGCGAAGCGGCGCGCGAGTACGGAGTCGAGGACAAGATCCGATTCCGCCACAAGGTCACCGGCGCGGATTGGGACTCGGCGACCCAGAGCTGGGCGGTGACCTGCGAGGTCACCGGCGCCGACGGATCCGTACGCACCGAGACCGTGCACGCGACGTGGCTGTTCAACGCCAGCGGCTACTACCGCTACGACAAGGCAAATAACCCCGAACTTCCGGGGCGCGAGGACTTCGAAGGCGAGATCATCCACCCGCAATACTGGCCGGAGGGGTTCGACTACAGCGGAAAGAAGATCGTCGTGCTGGGCTCGGGAGCGACCGCGGTGACGCTCATTCCCTCGCTCGCAGACAAGGCCGAATCTGTGACGATGCTGCAACGCACGCCCACCTATATGTTCCCGCTGCCGCGCGTTTCCCCGCTGGTCAAACCTATGCGAAAGCTGTTCGGCGTCGAACGCGCGCACCACATCATGCGCGCCATTCACATCGAATTCCAGGCCACCCAGTACGCGATACTGCGCCGCTTCCCGGCGTTCGGCCGCAAGTTCATCGAGGCCTTCGCCAAGCGGTACCTTCCCAAGGGCTACCCGATGGACCCGAACTTCACCCCGCCCTACAACCCGTGGGACCAGCGCCTATGCGTGGTCCCCGACGGCGACCTGTTCACCGTGATCGCCGAAGGGAAAGCCGACATCGTCACCGACACCATCGACCATCTGACGTCGGACGGCATCGTCACCGCGTCGGGAAAGCATCTGCCGTGTGACCTCCTTGTGACGGCGACGGGCTTTATCCTCCAGCCGCTCGGCGGCATCGCGCTCTCCGTCGACGGGCAGCCGATCGAGGTCGGGCAACATGCCGCGTACAAGGGGATCATGCTTTCGGATGTGCCGAACCTTGCGTTCGCCGTCGGCTACACGAACTCCTCGTGGACTCTCAAGATCGGGCTGCTTGCCACCCACTTCACGCGGCTGCTGCGCTACATGGACGAACGCGGTTTTCGGGTCGCGACCCCGCGGTTCTCCGGGGACTTCGCCGCGACGCGCCCGCTCCTCGACTTCGGAGCGGGCTACGTCAAGCGGAACGAGGACAAGCTGCCGCGCGTCCTCGACGAGGGGACATGGACCATCGGCAATCGCTACGTCGACGACCGGAAGGTCCTGCTCAAGGGTCGAATCGACGACCCGGACCTCGAGTTTTCCTAGGCGAGGACCTCCTGCGCGGACAGCCGCACCGGGGTGCCCGTGTGCCCGTAGCCGCTGTAGCCGCCCCTGCGCTCGACGAGCTCGAAGAACGCCCTGCCCACGGTTCGGGTGTAGAAGTGCAGGTACTCGCCGCTCTCACCGCGATCAAAGAACAGCCCGAGCCTGCGCCAGCGGGCGAGAGTATCGGCATCGATGCCGAAGCGCGCGCCGAGATCGTCGTAGTAGTTCCCGGGGATATCGAGGGTCGACATGCCGCGGTGCGCGGCGCGCTCGGCGACCGCTTCGACGTACTCGACCTCGAACGCGACGTGGACGGGATACCGGTTATCGGCAGCGTCGTTCCCGTGGGAGGGAACCAGCCCGAGCACGATGTTCACGCCTCGCTCCGGGGACTGGAGCAGTTGCGTGCGCACCAGCCCGCGGTGGCTGGGCACGTCCAGCGGCGCGGTCCTGTCCATGCGCAGGACCGACTCGAGGAACAAGGTCGTCGCGGTGAACCTTCCGCGAGTCTCGGTGAGGTGAAGGTGATCGAACCGTGGCCCCTGGTCCGATTCGCCGGCGGCGGGCGAGGGGCGGGTGTCGGAGAACTCCAACGGCCACTCGGACCGCTGCGCGTCGACGAAGAACAGCTGCCACTCCTCGGAGGCGACCACGCCGGGCAGATCCGCCTCGCCGGCGGTGACCGGTCGGGAGGCACGGGCCGCGCCCAGTTCGACGGCTCGATCTGCCGCAGCCTCGGCGTCATCGACTCTGACGGCGATGGACGCGATTCGCGTGCCCCCGGTCGCAGCAGGGTTGAGGACGATGAGCGTGGAGCCGTCCCGGAACAGGAGGGCGTCCTTGCGGCGGTGCCGACCGACGAGCGTGAAGCCGACGGCGTCGAGCACGGCGCCGAGCTCGTCCGGGCGGTCAGAAATCAGTTCGATGTGGTCGATGCGCTCGACAGGATCGATCTTCGGCACGCCGTCGAGCTGCGCGCGGAGCGAATCGTCGGCGCCGAACCGGCCGCGCACACGCTGCTGCAGCCAGATGAGAGAGCGCTTCCCGTCGACGGCCGTGACGGCCGGATCGGTTTCGCGGAAGACGTCGTTGAAGATCTCGAGCGAGAGCGGGCCCGAATAGCCGGCGATCATGAGTAGGCGGACCATCTCGACGACGTCGAACCCTCCCTCGCCTGGGAAGACGCGGTGGTGACGGCTCCAGGGCAGCACGTCCATGCCCATGGGCTGCGCATCGGCGAGCTGGACGAAGAAGATCTTCTCGCCCGGGATCTCGGCGATGCGCGAGGGATCGTCGCCCCGGGAGAGGATATGGAAGGAGTCGATACAGACGCCGACGGCGTCGTGCTCGGCGGCCCGCGCCAGCTCCCAGCTGTGCCAGTAGGTGTTCACGTAGGTGCCCCAGGCGAGCGCCTCGTAGGCGATGCGCTTGTCGTACCGCGCGGCGAGCTCGCCGGCCTGGCGGAGTTGGTCGGCGATGACCTCGTCGTCGTGCACGGTGGCGGAGTCGACGTTGGAGCACACGAGGATCGTGTCGATGCCGAGCCGGTCCATGAGCTGGAACTTCGCCTCGAGCCGCTCGAGATTACGCGCGAACTGTTCGGGTTCCACGCCTTCGAGGTCGCGGAAGGGCTGGTACAGGTCGAGGGTTAGGCCGAGGCGCGCGGCCCGTTCCCGAACCTCTTCGGGAGACAGCGGCGAGGTGATGAGGTCCTGCTCGAAAAGCTCGACGCCGTCGAAGCCGGCCGCCGAACAGGCGGCGAGCTTCTCCTCCAGCGTGCCCGAAATACATACGGTCGCGATCGAGGTCCTCATGCGTGCACCCCTTCTGGCTGTACGTGTTGCCGCTGCTCTTCGGCGGCCACCAGTTGTGCGAAGTGCCTGCTCATCCGGCCCTCGTCCGGAGCGTTGCCGGTGACCATCGCGAAGGTTGCGGCCGCCTGGCCGACGGCCATGTGGCCGCCTGGCATGGTCGCGCAGCCGAGCTCCCGCGCAGCGGTGATGAGCTCGGTGACCGTCGGGCGGTACACGACATCCGCGACCCACTGCTCTCTGTGCAATGCCTCGGGGGACACCGGGCTGCCGGGGTGGTGGTGCATGCCGATCGGGCTGGCGTTGACGAGACCGGAGACGGAAGCCGAGGCGAGGAGGCGTTCGGCGTCGGCGATATCCGCGGCCACTGCGCGGACGTCGCCGCGGCGGCCCAGGCGTTCGCACAGCTCGACGGCACGTCCACGATCGGGGTCGGCGATGGTGAGGGTCGCCGCGCCGAGCCCGGCCAGCCCGTCGGCCACTGCCGCACCGGCGCCGCCGGCTCCGAGCTGCAGAACGTTCGAGAGGTCGACGTCCCCGAGGGCCGACTGGAATCCGAGGGCGAAACCGCCGGCGTCGGTGTTGTGGCCGATGAGTCGGCCGTCGCGGATGAGCACCGTGTTGACGGCGCCGATGCGCTCGGCCTCCGCGCTCAGCTCGTCGAGATGGGAGATGACCAGCTGCTTGCACGGGTGGGTGATGTTGAAAGCGTCGAACCCGAACTCGACGCCCGAGCGGAGAAGCTCTCCGACGTCATACGGTGATCTGCCCAGTTCGCGCAGGTCGATGGTGCGGTAGACGAGCGAGAGCCCTTGAGCGGTGGCCTCGGCCTCGTGCATCGGCGGGGTGAGCGAGGTGGTGATGCCTTCGCCGATGAGCCCCAGTAGATACGTGCGTTGCACTATTTCTCCTCCCCGCCCGACATGGCGACGGGCGTGCGTGTGGCATCGCCTGTGGTGGTGGAACCGGACGCGGCCGAGGCGCCCTCGAACGCGGCGGGGCCGTCGGCGAGGGAGACCTCTTCCGGCGCCGATTGCACGGCGTCGATGTCGACGAGGCCCATGCGGAACGTTTCCTTCGCCGTCATCGCCGCGAAGGTGGAGATGAGGCACATGGCCGCGACGAAGACGGCCGGGCCGAACCAGTTGCCCATATCGTCGCCCGACAGCGCGGTGGCGACGGCGGTCGCGACGCCGCCCGAGACGGCGAAGCCGAGCTGGGTGCCGAGCGCGAGACCGGTGACGCGGACGTGGGTGGGGAACATCTCGGCGTAGAACGCGGGCCAGACGGCGTTGGCCAGCGAGTAGAGCAAGCCGGACATGAGAATTCCGAACAGGAAGATCAGCGGCCAGTTGCCGGTGGTGATCGCCCAGAGGTACGGGAACATCACCACGGCCGGGCCGAGCGCACCGGCAATGAACACGGGCTTGCGGCCGAACTTGTCGGCGAGGATGCCGGCGAGCGGGATCGCCGCGAGCGCGACGACGTTGACCACGACGGGCACCCACCGCATCGTCGAGCGCTCGAGGCCGTTGCCGTTGGTCGCGAAGGACACCGAGAACACGGTGAAGACCATGTTCACCGTATTGATCATCGCGGCGGCCATG
>NZ_DYXM01000095.1 GCF_020742175.1 Dietzia timorensis | reverse complement strand
CAGCGCGGCTCCGCGAATTGCTACCACCGAACCAGCGGGAATGGAATCGAGATGGTTGGGGGAGAGCGCGTTGAGGATCGGGATTCGAGGCGATGGATGCAAGAGGTGCAGCGATCCCGGCCAGGAGTGGGCGTGGCCGGTGGCGATAAGCACCTCGTCGTATGGACGGCCTTGGACCACCCACGCTCCGTCGTCATTCTTGCGTATATCTTCGACGACCGCGCGGCGGTGGGTCAGCCACATGTGCGGCGGAAGAGTGGCCAAAAGATGCGTCCAGGACGCCGATAGGAAGTCCCCGACCTCCCGGCGAGGCGGGAAGTGTTCAGTGGAGTAGCCTTGGTCCTCGCGCCATTCGGTGAAGGATCCGAGGCACGTACGTAGCAACGAGGCGTCGACGTTGAGACGCCAATAGTCCGGTTGATCGGAGCGATAGACAGACCCGGCACCTGGGCGACCAGGTTCGTAGAGATCGACCTCTACGTGTGCGCCGTACTCGCGGCACCGCTGCGTCAACGTTTCGCACGCCCACAATCCTCGTGGGCCCCCGCCCACAATGGCGATTTTCATGAGTATCTGCCGATCTGGCGGGATACCAGTTCCGCCAATTCTGCCGGGGTCACGCCGATCGTGTCCTGGACCCATTCGTCGTCGTACACAGTGTCGAGATAGGCATGGCCGAGATCGTGGAGGACCACTGCAACCGTGGAGCCAGGAGGAATTGTGGGGAGAAACTGATCGAGCGCGGAGATGACTGCGCCTCCCGAGGCACCCGGGAGAATCCCCTCACTTCGCGCGAGCTTCCTCGCTCCTACGATCGAGTCGATCTCGGAAATCCGTACGACCTCATGCGGTTGTGCGTGCGAGGCAAGTTCCGGTTCGGTCCCGGCGCCGAAGCCGGGGAGTGTTCGGGGTCCCCGCTTTCCCCCAAACAGTACTGAACCCTCGGCGTCAACACCGATAACGCGTGTCGGGGCGTCGATGCGCCGTAAGTATTGGCGGCAACCGCCGATCGTCCCCGTCGTACTCATCGCTACGAGCAGAAAGTCCGGAGGCACCCCGAGAGCGTCCACGATTTCGCGCATGGTCCCGTCCGAATGTGCGGAGAACGCCGCGCGGTTCGCATATTGATCGAATGTGGCCGACCTCGGGATTTCCTTCAGCAGTCTGTCGACCATAGCTTTCCTCGCCGTCAGCCAGTCGCCGGTCGTCGGGTCCGGCTCATTGACGACATGGATCGTGGCCCCGAGCGCTTGCATCGTCTTCTTGGTGGGCTGATTGATGTTGGGGTCTGCGACACAATGGAACTTCAATCCCGCGAGCAGGGCTTGGCGCGCAAGCGCGATACCGAGATTGCCCGAGGTCGATTCGATTATTGAGTCGACGTCGATCAAACGTCCGTTTTCCGTCGCATCGGCGAATAAGGCGGCAGCCGTGCGATCTTTGGCGCTGCCTCCCGGATTAACACCTTCGAGTTTGGCCCAGACGTCCGTTTCGGGCCGGTCATAAATACGGTCTAACCGAATCAGGGGCG
Organism: Dietzia timorensis; assembly: GCF_020742175.1. Lineage (GTDB taxonomy): Bacteria > Actinomycetota > Actinomycetes > Mycobacteriales > Mycobacteriaceae > Dietzia > Dietzia timorensis_A. The sequence continues at coordinate 3,736 of NZ_DYXM01000095.1, read as the reverse complement.
TAGCGCCGATCGTGTCGAGTACTCCGTGGAATGTGGGATAGTCGGGCAAAGCGGCAGAGTCCTTTCTTGAACTGTGGCAACAACAGCCCCTTGCATTAGGACGGCTGTTGCTCATCGGCGTGATCAGGGAGAAACCCGTGCTGTACTCCCCAAAGGACGGCCTGGGCGCGCCGGGACACCCCAATCCGTCGGTAGCAGCTGCGAATGTACGTTTTGACCGAGTTGATGGTGATATTTGCGTGCCGGGCGATTTCCTCGTTGCTGAACCCCTGGGTGATCAACGCGAGGATCTCAGCTTCACGTTGGGTGAGACCCTCTTCCCGGCCCGGCCAATCGCCGTAGTTCGCCTGCAGCCTGCCAGGGGTATTGTGGACGGGCTCGTCGCCGCGGTGGATAGCCTCGATCGCCTCGACCATCTGGTGTGCCGGCGTGGTCTTGGAAATGTATCCGGCGACGCCTCTCGCTAGAGCTTCAGCGATCTCCGACTGACCGATTTCCCACGAGTAGAGCACCGCCTTCCCGACACGAGAATTGTCCGCTATTGCCGCCGAACGTTGGGGGGACGACCGTGGGCTCGCGAACGAATCGTAGAGAGCGATGTCGGCGTACGAGTCGACGTGATTATCAACGCTCAGTTCCACGAACTCGATTCGACCCTCGTAGCGTCGCAACATTGCTCTGAGGCCTTGCACGACGATGTCGTAATCATTGACGAGGGCTACTCTGATCGCACTCATACAGAAATCCTACGTGTGGGAAGCCGGAAAAACGGTTCGACGTGCGCTCCGCCCGGGGCTCGCTATGCAACCGTCCCCATGCGGAGACCGTCGCGATCGGGGCGGCTATCGACGGAGCGGTTCGACCGCGGTTGCCGCGATATGTTCGGGTCGACGCCAGGAGCTTTCGAATGGTTCGTGCGGCGCATTGGCAACGCTATTGAACACCAAGAATATGTTCGAGCGAGGGTACGGAGTGATGTTATTGCCCGAACCGTGCATGATGTTCGAATCGAACCATAAGCCAGCTCCTGCGGCTCCGGTGAACTGGTCGATACCGAACTCTGCGGTCAATTCGGTGACGTCATCTTGAGCCGGGGTGCCAACTTCTTGGCGAACGAGAGAGGTTTCCACGTTGTTGTTGGGTGTGTTCCCTTGGCCTGGAATGAAGTATCGGTGCGACCCGGGGATAACCATCAGGCCACCGTTGAACGCGTAGTTATCGGTGAGCGCTACCGAGAGGCTGACAGCGCGTGGGGACGGTAGGCCGTCTTCGGCATGCCAGGTTTCGAAATCCGAGTGCCAATAAAAGCCGCTACCTGCGAACCCAGGCATGAAATTGATGCGGCTCTGGTGGAGGTATACCTCGGAACCGAGGAGGAATCGTGCCGTGTCGAGCACTCGCGGGTCCACTGCGAGGGCGGCGATTTCCGCGGAGGTCTTGTGAACGTCGAAGATCGAGCGGACGTCCCCGTAGTCGGGTTCTCGGATTACCCGTGGATCGTCGGTATCGGACGACCGGGCGATGAGACGATTGAGCTCCGACCAATACTTCTGTACTTCCGCCGGGGCCAGTAGTCCGGGTTGAATGGTGTACCCGCGTTTACTATGCCCCGAAACGTCGAAGCCCGTTGGCGGCGAGAACCGGGAGTCTTCGTCGGACCACACCGTCGGCACCGAACGCTCTTTCCACGCCATGCGACCGAGGTGGTCCCGCTTCGCAGACGAGCGCGTCGGGTAGAAGTCGATCCGAGACTCGTTGACCTGCAGGTGCGAGTTGTCGCTGCTGTCTTCTGGCGAATCGTGTGTATGCATTGATCCTTTCCGCATACGCTGTGGTCATAGCTCTTCTTGGTTGCGCATGCTCATCGTGCGCGCAGAAGCGCCTACACCGACTGGCTGGACGTTCCTCGCGCCTTTTGTCTCAGCTCCGGAAGGGGCTGACTACGCCTCACGGTAGGGCAGCGTCGGCGTCAAAACTTCACCCATAAGGGTGAAGAACTACATCCGTTCTCGGTCTACGGTGTTGACGTATCGATCGCGCCGTGTTCGACGCGGTGAGGTAGAAAGATGTCTCAGTGGGGTGGATGATGAACTCAGAAATCGGTCTCGACGCAGAATCGGATCCCGACATGCCGAGGGAATCGGAACTCTTTGTGGCACAAGACATCGGGTCGAGAACTTCTCGTAAAGTTGCAGGTGAGCTCGCCTCCCAGGCCGAGAGCGCTCATACGCGACAGAAAAGGAAAGTCACCGACGTGACGGCGGAGCCTAATCTTCGCAGCTTCCTCGACCGTGCTTCGGCACTGTACGGGGCGGCGCATGGCGAAGAGATGGAGCGACTCGTACGTGCCACTCTCGAGCTCCTTGCCGAATCTGCCTTGACTGGACAGCACGCCGCGCTCAAAGCGGAGTTCCCCGATGGGTTTTTCCCCGACCTCACAGCCGGATCGGATACATCGGGCAACGCATGAGATCCTCGAACGGCGGGCGCATACACGAACGCGAACCGCTCTGGCGCAGGCCGGAGTTCACGACCGACGTCATCCAGATTCTCAAGACCGTTGTGGCTGCCGCCGCCGCGTGGTGGATCGCTGTAACCCTGCTCGAGTCATCGTTGCCGTTCCTGGCGCCCTGGACGGCGCTGCTCACGGTTCATGCGACAGTGCACCGTTCACTCGTTCGCGGCGTGCAGACCATGGTGGCTTCTGTGCTCGGCGTCGCACTGTCGTTCCTCATCGGTCACTTCCTCGGCGTCAGCTTGTGGAGTTTCGCCCTGGCGATCTTGATTGGTGTCGCTGCCGCGAGACTGTCGTGGCTTCGCGAAGAGGGGATAGCGATTGCCACGACGGCCATCTTCGTTCTCGGAAGCGGCTTCGGTGAGCAAGCTCCACTGCTGATCGACCGCATATTCGAAGTGGCTGTTGGCGTGGGAGCCGGCGTTCTGGTCAACCTGGTGATCATCCCGCCGCTGCGAGAAAGACAAGCAGCAAGGTATGTCGACAATGTCAACGAACGCATGGGCAAGGTGCTCGTGAGCGTGGCCGAGGAGTTCTCCAGATCGTGGGAAACGGACAAGGCGGATACGTGGTTCGAGGAATGCGAATCCATCGCCTCCGAGCTGGACTCGGCGTGGGAGGTGGTCTATTTTGCGCGGGAATCGCGGAGGGGGAATCCCCGCATGCGCTCCGGCGCGTTCGGGCCGGCCACGCGCGCCGGCACCCCCAAGGATTCGCAATCGATCGCGGGATACGAAGACATCCTTTCGCGCGCCAACGAGGGCGTTTCCCACCTTCTCCACCTGGCACGAACTCTCCGCGAGGCAACGCAGGGACACAAAAACTGGGACGAGCGATTCCGTTCGCAATGGGCACATATCGTCGGCGACACGGGACGGGCAATCTCTGATCCGGATGCGGATGTCAGCCCGCTTTACGATCGTCTCACCGATCTGTCGGTGACTATGGCAAAGAACGAGGAAATCGATCCGATGTCCTGGACGCTGTACGGTTCCCTGATCACCAGCGTGCGACACATCGTCGTCGTTGTCGACGACGTGGCGTCGTCGCGCAACGCGCGCGAGCGTACATAGAAAAACGGCGCCGCCCGTGCCCAGCTGAAGCGCGGGGCACGGGCGGCGCCGTGTAGAAAACCGAAGTGGACTAGCTCAGGCGCTCGAGCACCATGGCCATGCCCTGGCCGCCACCGACACACATGGTCTCGACGCCGAACTGGGCGTC
>NZ_DYXM01000094.1 GCF_020742175.1 Dietzia timorensis | reverse complement strand
GTGTCGAGCTTCGTCCAGCTCGTGCTCACCCTGCTCGTGATGGGTTCGCTTTCGTGGCAGGTCACTCTCCTCACGCTCGTCATCGTGCCGATCTTTCTCATCCCCGCCAGGTACATGGGCCGGCGCCTGGCGGCGATGCGCAGGGAGGCGAATGATCTCAATGCGACGATGAACGACCAGATGACCGAGCGCTTCAACGCCGGCGGCGCGACGCTGGTCAAACTCATGGGCGAGCCGGAGACCGAGGCAGGGGAGTTCGACATCCGCGCCGATCGGGTGCGCGATATCGGCGTCCGCACCGGGTTCACCATGGGCGTGTTCATGAGCTCGCTGACCCTCTTGTCGACTCTCGCGCTCGCCGTTGTCTACGGCGTAGGCGGCTGGAGCGCGCTGTCCGGCGGGCTGGAGGCCGGCTCGGTAGTCTCGCTCGCCCTGCTGCTCACCAGGCTTTATGCGCCGCTGACGACGCTGTCCAACGCCCGAGTGGAGATCATGAGCGCGATGGTGTCCTTCGAGCGTGTTTTCGAGGTGCTGGATCTCGACCCGCTCATCGACGAGGCACCCGATGCGGTGGACGTGCCCAGCGGTCCGGTGTCGGTGGAATACGACGACGTCCGCTTCAGCTACCCCTCGGCCGAGAAGGTCTCGCTCGCCTCGCTCGAGGACGTCGCCGTGCTCGACAACCGTGGCGGCGAAGAGATCCTCCACGGCATCGATTTCCGGGCCGAGCCCGGCGAGGTTATCGCGTTGGTCGGCTCGTCCGGGTCCGGGAAATCGACGCTCGCCTCGCTGATGCCCCGGCTCTACGACGTCGACTCGGGAGCGATACGCGTCGGCGGCGTCGACGTGCGCGAGGCTACGAAGGCTTCGCTGCGCCGCACGGTGGGGATGGTGACGCAGGACGGGCACCTCTTCCACGACTCCGTGCGCGCCAACCTGCGGATCGCCAAAGCCGATGCGTCCGACGCGGAGATCTGGGACGCGCTGCGGCGCGCGCGGCTACTCGACACCGTCGACGAGTTGCCCGACGGCCTCGACACCGTGATCGGCGACCGCGGCTACCGCCTTTCCGGAGGCGAGCGCCAGCGCCTCACCATCGCCCGCTTGCTGTTGCAATCTCCCGCAGTGGTGGTGCTCGACGAGGCGACCTCGGCGCTCGACTCGACCAACGAGGCCGCGATCCAGGAGGCACTGAACGAGGCGATGGCCGAGCGCACCGCGCTGGTCATTGCTCACCGTCTGTCCACGGTGCGCGCGGCGTCGGAGATTCTCGTGCTCGAGGACGGCTATGTCGTCGAACGTGGCACGCACACCGAGCTTCTCGCCGCCGACGGGCGATATGCCGAGCTCTACCACGTGCAGTTCGCGGACGAATCAATAGCGGAAATCGACGCGGATGAGTTCGAGAACGAGATCGGCCAGTACCTCGACTGATCAGTGCTGAACAGCGTGAGCTCACGTCGGGCCTTGACCTTGTCACAGTGACAACGTTGATGATGGAAGCATGAGAATCAGCGACGTCGCGCGACTGGCCGGTGTGAGTGCACGGACGATCCGCCACTACCACCGCCTCGGCATCCTTCCCGAGCCGGCGCGAACCGCCGGCGACTACCGCGATTACGAAATCGCCGACCTCGTCCGCGTGATGCACATCCACTACCTCTCGACTGCCGGGGTACCGCTGCGTTCGGTTCCACGCTTCCTCGAAAACGGCGCCGAAGGCAGTGAGGTTACGGCGGAGATCTCTGTCCTCTCCGAGGCAATCGCCGAGCGCATCGAGCAACTCGAACGGCAGCGTGAGCGTCTCGCGGCCCTTGCCGAGCGCGCCGCGAGCGGGCAGACCATCGAGCCGTTGCCAGCCGAGATCCGGCACACCCTCGACATGTGCATAGCAGAGGTAGATGGCGATGCCGGGCTGGTGAGATACCTCGAGCGCGAACGCGAACTCTTCGAGCTACTCGCCATCTCCGCGCCCGGCTCTTTCCCCGAGTCCCTGGTCACGACGTACCGCCGGATCGGCCGGGATCCCCAGGCACGCGCTTCCTACCTAGACCTGATTGCTCGCTATCGGGAACTCGAGAATAGACCGCCCTCCGCCGTCAGAGTTAAGATAGACGCACTGGTGGAAGAACTGTGTAGGGACGAAACGTTACGTGAGCTCATCGTCGGGGAATCGGTGGATGACGTCGGAGACGCCGGGCCATCGGCGGCCGATCTTGTGCCCGACCCGGCGCAACGAGAGGTCATCGAGCGTGTCCTCGACCGGCTATCGGGGGAGGGGCGATGACGTCGCGGTGGCTGCCGGTAGCAACGCTGGCAGTAGTTGCCGTCGATGCGCCATTGCTCGCGGCGGGGGCGATCTCGTGGCCGTTGGCACTCGCGCTGATCGTCGCCATCGAGGTGCCTCTTACGGTGCTCTCGGTGGCGAGATACGTGCGGCTGTTCCGATCCGCGCGCGCCGAGGGGAGTGTCAGCGCATTCCGGGAAGTCGTAGATGGCGACCCGTTGCTGCGGGTGGCCGCGGCGGAGATGCGGATCTTCGCGTCACTTGGGCGTTGGATCCTTCGTATGCCGGATGTTCCAGGTGGGACCGTCGCCGTGGGTTATGCGCGCGGGGCGCTGGGCGTGCCGGCCGCCTTCGCGGTGGCTGCTGTCGTCGAGACGGTGGTCGTCCACATTCTCGTGCCGTCGCCCACGGTGCGGATAGCGCTCGCGTTGCTGAGCCTGTACGGACTGTTGTTTCTTCTTGGCTGGATGGGCTCACAGGTGGTTCGGCCGCACCTGATCTACAGCGACCGGCTTGTCGTGCGCAGCGGCAACCATGTAGTCGCCGAGATTCCGCGGGCGAGTATCGCGCGGTTGAACCGCGCCCGGGACCCCCGGACTCCCAGGGACTATATAAATGTCGAGGACGACCGGACGGTGACGTTGACGCTGGCCGGACCGGACGGCACGAACGTGCGGCTGGACTTTGCGGCGCCGGCCGCAGTGCGCATGCCGAGTCTGCCATGGGCGCGGCGGGAGGCGCAGGTGGTCGGCCGTATTCGGCTTTCGGTTGACGACCCCTCCGCAATGGTCGCGCAGCTGTCGGCGACCGCCGATCGCCTGTAAGGAACTTAGCCCTCGTACTCGGGAACTTCGAGGGTCAGCGTCTCAGAGGAGGCACCACTCTTCTCTGCCGTAATGGTTAATTCCACCGTGCCGCCTCCGGTGCCGACTATGGCGTCGTACGGATGACCGACACCGGCGATGTGGCCGGGGCCCTTCGCCGTCCAGGATTGCTCGCCGTTGGTGTTTTTGTCGAGGTTTTTCCAGTGCAGGGTGATTTCTTGAGTGCAATCGCCCAGGCCGATGGAGTTCGCGGACGGGCTCATGGTGGCGCTAGACGGGTACCCGCCCGGGTGGATATCGACCGAGGTCCACATGTAGCAGAGCCCGTACCCGCCTTCGAGGAGTAGCCGGTTCTCGGACGGCTGTGTCTGCTCAGGTATCTGCGACGCCGTGCCCAAGGAGGCGAATGGCCCGGTGTTTTCCCCCATGCCCTGAGCGTTGGCTGCCGGTGCGCCGGCGACGATGCCGGTCGCCAAGAGTGCTGCCGCGCCGATGCTGGCGGCCTTGGACACGTTGCGTTTGTTCATTGTCGAAGTCCTCGATGCCTGCTTGAAAACGTCCCGCGATTGCCGCGAACCGATTGATTGCCGTTTGCAATCTCACGTTTTTGTCATCGGGTCCGCAGATGGCCCTGTTACCCGGAAGACCTGGTGCTCCGGCGAGCAAAGGGAAATTGTCAGAGACGCTTTATAGGTTCTTATTTGTCGTTAATGTGATTGACGTGCGCGCTTTACGCGCACACCTGGTCATGAAGGCGCCAGGGCAGCGCCAGCACGATGTGAATATCAATTCCTCTTCATAGAAATGGATCGAGATGACAACCTTTCAGTCACGTCCCCCGGGTATGCCTCCCATGCAGCCCGTTCCACCACGCCCGGTGAAGGAGCGCAACGTACTCGGAATTATCGCGCTCGTATGTGCCATCACAGGCTTCGTGTTTTCGTGCATTCCCGGTGCACTGATCGTCGGATGGGTGCTCCTGCCGATCGCGTTTGTTCTCGGGCTTGTCGGCCTCTTTCTTTCGGGCAAGACGAAGGGCACGTCCGTCGCCGCAGTGATCATTTCGATTGTCGGCACGGTCGTTGCGGCAGCGGTATTCGCGGTTGTCGTTTCCGATGCTTTTGATGATGCATTCAATGGCAGTGGCGACGTCTCTGTCTCGGGCCAGGGCAACGAGAACGTCATGAATGCCCTGGATACGGGCGCCGGCGATGCGAGTGGCGAGAACGTATTGGGGTCGCGCGAGAATCCTGCCGCGATTGGGCAGGTGCTCAGCAACGATGACTGGGACGTGACGGTCAATAGCTTCAACCCGAACGCATCTGCAGAGATTGCGGCTGAGAACCCGTTCAACGAACCTCCGGAACCGGGGTTCCAGTATGCGATTGCAAACATCACATTCACGTATAAGGGCGAAGGCTCTGAATACGTCACTTCGTATCCTGTGGCGTTCGTCGCCGAGGACGGAAACGTAACTCGGGATTTTGACCGCTCAGTTGTTACCCCAGACATGTTGATGGGCGAGGTTTACGCCGGTGGTTCGGCCACGGGCAATGTGGCCCTACACGTCCAGGAGGGACAGCCAGGTGTTCTGCGCATCGAGTTGGGCTACCTCGGCGACGAGGTTTTCGTCGCCGTGCCGTAGCGGACGCCGAAAATAGGAACAGGACCCCGGGGCGCTGTGGGCTCGGGGCGCGAAAGGTGCGTCCGACGTCATACAACCGCGGGGTCCTGCAGGGGCGAAACGCGGGCCGCGCCGAAAGGTGCGGCCCGCGGGATTCGCGGGGCTCTTAGCCCGGGAGCTCGATGCCGAGCTCCTTGGCGGCGAGCTTCGCGTACTTGGCCGTCTGGTCGAAGGCCGAGCCGAGCGGGGCTGCGTCCTTGGAAACGTCGGCGATCTCGTTCCAACGCTCCGCGATGACCTCGGGAGTGCGAGCACCCTCGGGGATGAACACGCCCGGAGCCTCGACCATCTCCGACACGGCGAAAACGCCGGCGCCGGCGCCGAGGATCTTCTTGGTCGGCGCGGCCTCGGAAACGAGGAACAGCGCACCGGGGGAGATGGTCTCCGGCTGCAGGATGTCGAGAACGGCCTGGGGGAGGAGATCCTCGGTCATGCGGGTCGCGGCCGAAGGCGCGAGCGAGTTGACGTGGATGCCCTTCTTCTCGCCCTCGATGGCCAGCGTGTTCATGAAGCCGACGATGCCGGACTTTGCGGCAGCGTAGTTGGCCTGGCCGAAGTTACCGTAGATGCCCGAAGCCGAGGTGGTCATGAGGATGCGGCCGTAGCCCGCCTCGACCATGACCGGCCACACGGCCTTCGTGCAGTTGACGGTGCCCATGAGGTGAACCTCGAGGACCTTGCGGACATCATCGAGCTCCATCTTCGCGAAGGACTTGTCGCGGAGGATGCCGGCGTTATTGATGAGGATGTCGATGCGGCCCCACTTGCCCTTGACGTCCTCGACGAGCTTCTCGACCGCAGCGGCGTCGGTAATGTCCGAGCCATCAACGATGGCCTCGCCGCCGTTCGAGGTGATCTCGTCGACAACCTTCTGCGCCGGCGAAGCGTCGCCGCCCGCACCGTGGACGTCGCCACCGAGGTCGTTGACGACGACCTTCGCGCCGCGAGCTGCGAGAGCGAGCGCGTGGGCGCGGCCGAGTCCGCCACCGGCGCCGGTGATGATTGCTACGCGTCCGTTGAAGTCGATGTCTGCCATAGGGGTATTCCTCCCAGAATTTTCGAAGTGGGATGTACATCCCTCATGTTAGGCGCGTTCGAGCGGAGCGTGCTCGCCCGGTCTGTTCTCCCGGCGAAGCCAACCGCGAGGACCCGCAGAAAAGTAGTGTCAACACACCGCCGAGCAGTTTGTGGCCACGCAACCTTTGGTCCGACCTTCGCAACGTGGTCGGGCTTTCCTTCTTGCCGGCTGTTAAGGTTTCACGTGAAACCGCACGCAGGGAATCCGGTGAGACTCCGGAGCTGGCGCGCAACGGTGTGGCCCCCACCTGAAAAAGGCGGGGCGCCGAGCCCGATCGCTGCTGTGGTGACGCCACCCATCCGGGGATCTTCGCGCACAAGATCGAATCGAAAAGGCACTTTCAGCGTGAGCCATGTCCGCATGACTGCCGCCGAGAAAAAGGCCCTCAGGGCCCACACCGGCCGCATGTCCGTACCGCCGTTATTGCTGACGGCGGGGCTCGCCATCCTTCTCGTCCTCAGTGTCATCGGCTCCCTTGCGTTCGGCTCCGAACGCCTCCCGCTCGGCGACGTGTTCGGCGCAGTCCGCGCCCGGATATTCGGCGGTGCCACGCCGTCATTCGTGATCGACTCGATCGTGTGGGAGCTGCGCTTGCCGCGCGCGCTGCTCGCCGCGATTGCCGGAGCTGGGCTCGCCATCGCCGGCGCAGCGATGCAGACACTCGTGCGCAACCCGCTCGCCGACCCGTACCTGCTCGGCGTCTCCTCCGGAGCCTCGGTGGGCGCGACGGCAGTACTTACCACCGGCGCGCTCAGCGGGCTTGGTGTGTACGCGCTCTCCGGAGGCGCGCTGCTCGGCGCGCTGGCCGCGTCTTTCGCGGTGTTCTTCATCGCCAGCGCCCAGGGGGGTCTGACGCCGCTGCGCCTCGTGCTCTCCGGCGTCGTGCTCTCGGCTGCCTTCTCGGCGATGTCCTCGTTCCTCGTCTTCCTCTCGCCAGAGCCACGAGCCGCCGAGTCCGTGATGTTCTGGTTCCTCGGCTCGGTCGCGGGTGCGACGTGGGCAAAGCTCCCATTCGTCTTCCTGATCGTGGCGCTGGCGCTTGTTGTGCTGCTCGCGATCCACGGCTGGCTCGACGCGATGAGTGCCGGCGAGGAGACCGCACACTCGCTGGGCGTGCCCGTGCGAGGGCTGCGGATCTCGCTGTTCGTACTCCAGGCCGTCACGGTCGGCGCGGTCGTCGCGGTCGCCGGAGGTATCGGCTTCATCGGGCTCATCGCCCCGCACCTCGCACGGCTCGTCGTGGGCGCACGGCACCGGGTGATGTTGCCCGTCGCCGCGCTCGGCGGCGCGCTGTTCGTGGTCTGGGTGGACACGATTTCGCGGGTTATCGTCTCTCCGCAGGAGATGCCGCTCGGCGTCGTCACCGGGATCGTCGGCGCGCCGGTGTTCCTCATCCTCATGGGCCGCGCCCGCTACAGCTTCGGGGGCCAGAATTGAGTTCCCGTGACGGCGCCGGCGCAGGTATCGACCTTACGGTCCGCGACCTGCGGATCGACCGCGGAGGCGCGACCATCCTCGACGACGTGTCCTTCTCCGTCCCCGCCGGGAGCACGCTGGCGATCGTAGGCACGAACGGGTCCGGTAAGTCGACGCTGCTGCGGGGCCTCGTCGGCGTCACGCCGCCGGTGAGCGGCGAAGTCGATATCGGCGGGCGAATCCGCACGGCGGGGGCCCGGGCCGCACGGAGTTGGGCGCGCCGCCGGGCGCATGAGATGGCATTCGTGAGCCAGGAGGAATTGCCCGCTGCCGAGCTCTCTGTCGCCGAAGCTGTATCCCTCGGACGTACCCCGCATCGCAAGCCGTGGGCGGGGCACGATCCGGGCGAGCATGATGCGGTCGCGGCTGCCCTGGATGCTGTCGGGCTCACCGAGCTCGGAGGGATGTCGTGTGCGCGGCTGTCCGGTGGGCAGCGCCACCGCGTCGTCATCGCCAGGGCTCTCGCGCAGGACACTCCGCTGATCCTGCTGGACGAACCGACCAACCACCTCGACCCGGTGTGGCGGTTGAAGCTGCTCGAGGCGCTGCGCGCGTCCGGGCGGACGGTTCTGTTCTCGCTGCACGAGCTCGACATGGTGATGCAGTACGCCGACAACGTCGCCGTGCTCCACGAGGGCACGGTCCATGCGTTCGGGCCGCCCGGCGAGGTGTTCAGCTCTCGGCTCGTGCGCGAGGTTTTCGCCGTGGACTCGGCTGTCGTCCGGCGGCCTGGACAGGACCCGGGGGCGGATCCGCGAGTCGGCGACGGCGCGAACCCCGAACACCTCGTGCTCTGGCATCGCGGCGGCTCCGACACCTACATCGACGCAGGCCCCGAGAAAGGACACAACCAATGAACCGTTCGACGACCCAGGCCCGGGCCGGCTCCTCCCACCGCAGCCGGGCGCGCCGTCGTCTGGTCTGCGGGACCTCCGCCGTCATACTTGGAGGGCTTGTCCTGACGGCATGCAGCGAACCCACCGAGAGCGAAGCGGCGGGCGAAGGCGAGGAGACGAGCGTCGCGCAGGAGGCCGTGACGGTTGAGAACTGCGGCGAGGACGTCGAGTTCCAGGCGCCGGTGCAGAAGATGTTTGTCAACGACTCGAACATCATCTCGATCGCGGTGGCGGCTGGTGCAGCGGACAACATCGGTGCGATCTCGCGGCTCGATGACGAGAAGCTCCTCGAAGCCGTCTATGGCGACGAGATAGCGAAGCTCAACAACGTGTCGCCGGAGTATCCGTCGCTGGAGACCGTGCTCGCGCAGGACCCGGACATGATGTTTGCCGGATACGGGTACGGGTTCAGCGAGGAGAAGAACCTCACACCGGCCAAGCTGGCCGACCGAGGCGTGGCGACGTACCAGCTCAGCGAGGCGTGCCGAAGCGGTGATGGATCGACGCGCGGAACGATGGATCCCTGGGACGCCGTCGAAACGGACTTGAGGAATATCGCGACGATTGGCGGGGATCCCGACCAGGCCGAAGACGTGATCGACGACATGACGAATCGCCGTGAGGCGCTCGATTCGGCGCCGCAGCCCGACGTGGCCCCCACGGCGTTCCTCTTCGATTCGGGCTCGGAGACCGTGTTCACCTCAGGCTCGTTCGGCGCGCCGCAGGCGATCCTCGAGGCCGCCGGCGCGCGCAATGCCACCGAGGATGTGGAGGACACGTGGGTAGCGGTGAACTGGGAAAAGATCGCTTCAGAGGCGCCGGATGTGTTCGTCTTCGTCGACTATCCGCCGGAGAAACTCGAAGACAAGATGGCAGCATTGCGGAGCAATCCAGTGACGCGTGATCTGCCCGCGGTGAAGGAGAACCGTTTCATCAACCTGCCTTATGCGATGTGGTGCTCAGGTCCGCTGAATATCGATGCGGCCGAGATCGTGCGCAAGGGGCTCGAGTCGTTCGACCTCGTGCCGGCGAGCGAGATAGAGCCACAGCTACCGATGGACGCAATGGACGTGGATGGCAACGAGTGGGCGACCGAGGGACAGGAAGCGAAGTGACGGCGATGCGGTGCGTAAAGAGGGGAGTTCCAGGTGCGTTGGTCGTGGCGGGGCTCGCCGTGGCCATGGCTGCGTGTAGCGCGCCCACAGAAAGCGAACAGGACACCGGCTCGGAGGCGGCGGGCACCGTGACCCTCGACAATTGTGGAGAGCAGGTCGAGTTGCCCGCGCCGGCCGAGCGAATGCTCGTCACAGACGCGTCGATCGCGGCGATTACGCTCGCCGTCGACGGCGCCGAGAACATCGGTGGGGTGACCACGGTGTCCGACAAGGACCTACTGACCACCGCGTACGGCGAAGAAGCGGCCGGCTTGAACTACATCACCGAGGACGTCGCCACCCTGGAGACGGTGCTCGGCGCGAACCCGGACGTCGTCTTCTCCGGATGGGGATACGGGCTTTCCGACTCGTCCGGAGTAACCCCGGACGCGCTGGCCGAGCGCGATATCGCCACCTATCTTCTCAGCGACTCGTGCCGCGGCGACGCCGACGAGATCCTCGCCACCGACCCGTGGGACTCGCTACGCACCGACCTCGGGAACGTCGCGCAGATCGTCGGTCACCCGGACGCCGGGGACGAGGCCGTCGCGGATCTCGATTCTCGCCTCGACGCGCTCGGCGATGCGGAACAACCCGAGGACGCGCCGCAGGTACTCGTCTTCGATTCGGCCGCGGACGGGGTGTTCGCGCCGGGAGGTGTCGGCGCGCCGAACGCCATCGACGAGGCTGCCGGGGGACAAAACGTTCTTGCTGACGTGGACGAGCGATGGAC
>NZ_DYXM01000093.1 GCF_020742175.1 Dietzia timorensis | reverse complement strand
ACCCGCCGAGTGGACGCGCGAGAAGCCGCGTGGCCGCGCCTTGCGAATCGCGCACGCGTCGCCCGACGGAACGAGGCGGGCGAGGCGTGCGCGGTAGTGTGGGACACGTGAAATTGCCCTCTCCCGTTTACTCGCTCTACGAGAATCGGCTGCGCGCGAGTCTCGACTCGGATCGCATGCCGCGGCACGTCGCAGTGATGTGCGACGGCAACCGCCGCTGGGCCAAGGAGGCCGGGTTCACGGACGTCTCCCACGGGCACCGCGCCGGCGCCGTCAAGGTTGCCGAGCTACTGCAGTGGTGTGACGATCTGGGCATCGAGATCGCCACGATCTACCTGTTGTCGGTGGAGAACCTCGAGCGAGACGCCTCCGAACTCGATTTGTTGCTCGACATCATCGGCGACGTGGTCGAGGAGATCTCACGGTCGAATTCGAACTGGCGCGTCGGCGTCGTCGGCCACACGTGGCTGCTGCCCGAGCCGCTCGCGGCGCGGCTGCAGGCGGCGCAGGACGCATCGAAGGACAACACCGGCACCCTGGTCAACGTCGCCGTGGGATATGGCGGGCGACAGGAGATCACCGATGCCGCGCGGGATCTCGTCGCCGAGCTCGTCGCGGACGGGAAGACCGGGGAGGATCTCATCGAGGGGATCACCGTCGACGGGATCGGCGAGCACCTCTACACCAAAGGCCAGCCCGACCCGGACCTCGTGATTCGTACCTCCGGCGAACAGCGCCTGTCCGGATTCCTGCTGTGGCAGAGCGCCTATTCGGAAATCTGGTTCACCGAGGCTTATTGGCCGGCGTTCCGCAAAGTCGATTTTCTCCGCGCGATCCGCGACTTCGGGCAGCGCAACCGGCGCTTCGGTAAATAGCGCCCGTCCGCCGTCAGACCCCGTTATTTCGCGAACAGCAGCTGCATGGTGCCGAGCGTCTTCATGATCTCGTCGTAGCCGGGACTGAGCGACCAGTAGTCGAGCCCGAAGGCGCGGAAGTTCTTGATCGCCGGCAGGTCCGCGTATTGCGGATCGCGGGAGAGCTCGCCGGGGTTGACGACGTCGCGTCCATAGCCGAGCACGAACAGGTTGTCCTGGTCGAACACCTCCTCGATGCGCTCGGGCGGGACCGCGAGTAGTTCCCCGTTGACCCCTGCGGTCTGCAGGCCCGGAATCTGCGAATACTTCGCCGGCTCGAGCCCGATATCAGTGAGCTCGGCGGGCAGTCCGAATTTCTCGTTCGCCGCGTAGGGGCGACCCTCGGCGTCGAAGACGAGGTACCCGACGTCCCCTTCGGGGGCGTTGATGTTCTCGCGGATCGAGTCGACGAACTCGTCGTAGTTCCCGGTCATCTCCTTGAGCTTCTTCTTCGCACCGAGTGCGTCGGCCATGATCTCGGCCTGGTCCTTCCACGAGGTTTCGTCCTCGCCGATGACGACGGTCGGTGCGATCTGCTTCAGCTCCGGATACGCCTGTACCGCATGTTCGTGCTCGAGTCCGGGGCCGCCGCCGATGATGAGATCGGGGTCCAATGCCTTGATGCCGGCGATGTCGAATCCGTCGACGAACCAGGGGAGGAACGTGGTGCCCTCTTGCGCCGCGGCGTCACTCCACGCCTGCGACGGGTCGCTGGATCCGCCGGCCATCTCCGGGATGGTGCCCTTGACGTGTGCGCCGAGATCGAAGGCCAGACCGGTGAGACGGTAGCCGAGCACGACGACGCGCTTGGGCTTGGCCGGGACCTCGACGCTGCCCATTTCCGTGTCGACAGCGTGAGGCGCCGCCGACGCGGTGGTCGACGAGGCGGTGGTGGACGACTCGCTCGGGGAGCTGTCGCCGCCCGAATCCGAGCACGCCGCCGTGACAAGCGCGGCCGCCGACACCACGGCGACCACCTGTAGTGAACGCCGATACACGCGCGAAGAACTAAGCCTCATCTCGATCCTTTCCGACATGCAAGGCTAGCGCGTTCGCCGCTGTGCCCGGGTACGCGCGCCGGGGCCCGGCTCCCCGGGCGGCGCGTTAGGCGAACAGTTCCTCGATCTTGTCGAGCGTGCCGAGGGCCTCGTCGTAGTCCGGCCGGTGCACCCAGTACGGCAGGTCGTAGGCGTGGCCGTCCTTGAACGCCGGCAGGTCCGCAAAGGCCGGGTCCTTACTCAGTTCCTCCGCCGTCACGACGTCGCGGTTGAAGCCGAGCACGAACACGGTCGGCATGGTGAGCTCGGAAGTGATCTGCTCCTTGCTGATCTGGAGGATGTCGCCCGAGCCGCCGTAGGACTCGAACTTTCCGCTGGCCTTGAGTGGCGCCGGCTCGAGGCCGACCTCGGCGAGCTCCTTCGGGAAACCGACCTCGTCGTTGGCGACGTAGGTCTTGCCGTCGGCGTTCTGGACGTAGTAGGCGACCGGGGTCGGCGGGAGCTCGATGTTCTCGCGCACCTCTGCCACGCGATCGTTATAGGTCTTCTCGGCCTCGTCGAAGACCTCGGGCTTGCCGACCGAGTCCGCGAGGAACTCGAACTGTGCCTGCCAGGTGTCGAGCGAGTCCGGAACGACGAGGGTGGGGGCGATGTCGGACAGCTCGTCGTACTGCTGCGTCGCGTGCCGGTACGGGAAACCGATGCCACCCGCGATGATGAGATCCGGCTCCTCGGCGAGGATGGACTCGAGATCGAATCCGTCGTTGGACCACGGGAGGAACTTGGTCTCGTTCTCCGCTGCCTCTTCCTCCCAGAACTGGCCGGGCTTGCCTTCCTTGCCGGTGGACTCGGCGACCGTCGCATCGACGGGAAGACCGAGATGGAAGGCATAGCCGGCGAGCGCGTTGTTGAGCACGACGACCTTCTGCGGCTCGGCGGGGATCTCGATTTCGCCGTTCTCGGTCTCGACCGTGCGGGTTTCACCGCCACCTGCCGCCTCCGAGTGGGAGCCGGACTCGGTGCCCGAGTCCTCGGTGGAGGAGCAGGCCGAGCCGAGGAGGGCCGTGGCGGCGAGTAGCGCGGTAGCCGCGACGAGACGCGTGCGCTTACGGGTGGCGTACATGGGGTCCTTTCTCCTGCCCGGCGGGCGGAGCGAGACGGTGGTGGTTAGAGTTCTGCGGTCTCGCTCGGCTGCGCACTGTTCACGTCGTGTGACGCGCGAGCGCGGGGCCGGGTAGTGAAGAGTAATTATTGAACGGTTAGCCTAGGCTATGTTAGCCGTACCAATCCTAAAGAATTTTGAGAATACGTAGAGATCTACGCCACACTTCGACGAGGCGGGTAGTTGGTGACAACGCAGACGAAGCAGTCGAACGAGACATACGTCGGCGCCCCCGCAGGCGGGGAGCCGGGGTTCTCGCGCGCACTGCGGCGTGCCGCGGCGAGGCACGCGGTGTTTCTCGCCGTGTCGGTGGCGCTGCTCGCCGGGATCGTCGCGGCGAGCCTGTTCTCCGGCTCCGGGGAGGTCGCCGCCGGCAGCGCCTGGCAGGTGTTGTGGAGTCCCGACGATTCGGCCGCGTCGATCATCGTCCACGACCTGCGAGTGCCGCGCACCGTGCTCGGACTCGTCGTCGGCATGGCCCTCGGCGTGGCCGGCGCCCTCATCCAGGCTGTCACGCGGAATCCCCTCGCCGATCCGGGCATTCTTGGGGTCAACGCGGGCGCGAGCTTCGCCGTCACACTCGGTATTGCCTTTCTCGGTGTCGAGGCGGTCTCGAGCTACGTGTGGCTCGCGATGGCGGGCGCGGCGATCGCCTCGATCATGGTGTTCGGGATCGCCGCAGGCGGCGGCAAGGGCGCGACGCCGCTACGGCTCACCCTCGTGGGTATGGCGTTCGGCTCGGTGTTGCTCGGCGCCAACCGTGCGATCGGGCTCCTCGACTCGAGCATCTACGAGCAGGTGCGCTTCTGGGAGGCCGGCTCCGTCGCCGACCGCCCACCCGAG
>NZ_DYXM01000092.1 GCF_020742175.1 Dietzia timorensis | reverse complement strand
GCTGTCGAACACGACAGCACGGGACGACGGCACCTATAGAACCACAGTGCCCACCAACCTCCTCGGCGGGCTGCTCGGGCTCGGAAGCGAGATGGGGGGTTCTTGGGCTGTGGTCGCTTCTTTGCGATCGTCGTTGCTCATGGTGTCTTCCTGGTTTGTGTGGGTCATTTCACCGGTACGTGCGTCCGGTGCGCGTTCAGTACAGGGTTCGGCGGTACTCGGTTTCGAGGTCGTCGTCGAGTCGGCGCATCTCGTCGGCGTCCTGGGGTGCGCCGGTGGTCTGATCGAGGATGATTTTTGAGAGGGAGGGCATCTCTGCCCGGTCGAGCATCCGGTCTGGGTCCCACAGGTGGGAGCGCCGGAAGGCTTTGGCGCAGTGCAGGAACACTTCGCGGATCTCGACGACGATGGCGATCTTCGGCACCCGACCTTTGACCTCCAGGGTGGCGAGGATCTCTGGGTCGGTGGTGAGTGTTGCTTGCCCGTTCACGCGGAGCGTGTCATCGAATCCGGGGATGATGAAGAGCAGGCCGACCGATGGGTTGGAGAGAATGTTGATCTGGCTGTCAAGTCGGTTGTTGCCAGGGCGATCAGGGATAGCCAGGGTGCGGGCATCTAGCACCTGAACGAAGCCGGGAGGGTCGCCGCGCGGGCTGACGTCGGCTGCGCCACACAAGTCCTGTGTCCCGAGACAGAGGAATGGCGACAAGTGGATGAAGGACTGTGCGTGCTCATCGAGAGCGGGCAGACTCTTTTGAAGCGCCAGAGCTGTGACGTCGTGGAAGAGCGCGCGGAGGCTGGCCTCGTCTGGGATGACGTACTCATCGCGGATGTGCTGGTTCATGTCCGGGACTCCACTGTGGTCAGCAGAGCAGTCAACTCTCAGGGATGGGCTTGATGGGACGACACGGGTTTCCGACCGCGATTACGTTCGCAGGGATGTCGGTCGTCACGACAGAACCTGCACCGATGATGCTGTTCTCACCGATCGACACCCCTGGCGTGATGGTCACGGATCCGCCGAGCCACACGTTGTTGCCGATCGTGACCGGCTGGGGAAGCTCCCATCCATCAAGTCGCCGGGCAATATCTTTGGCATGGTCGGGCGTGTAGATCCCACATCGTGGACCGATCAGGCAGTCTGATCCGATCGAGACGAAACCGCCACCGATGATCATGAAATCCGCATTGATGAAGGTGCGGTCCCCGATGCTGAGGCGCATCCCGTAATCGATGCTGATCGGGGGCCGAAATTCGATGTCATCGCCGGCCCCGGGGATCAGTTCCCGAAAGAGGCGCTGCGCGTGGGAGGGCGATTCGTGGAAGCTGCGATTGATTTCGTCGCACACCGAGTGCGCGTGGATTGAGAGTTCCTGCAGCGCCGGTGACGTGCGGTATCGGATCCAGTCACCGCCAAGGAGACGCTGAAGGTCCTCATCCTGTACAGCGAGCTGCCTCGTCCGGGTATCGAGCAGGTCATCCTGAATGTTCGACATAATGCCTCCTTGCATTTGTTGTGAGCAACGTCAAACGATTGTTGTGAGTGCAAACATAGTGGGCGTGATGGATCCCGCGCAAGAGGATTGCTCGTAACGATCAACGTGAAGCGGTCGGACCTTCTCGCGCGCGCCGCTACGTGTTCGCAAGCGGGCCCGCTGACTGTGGCCGCTCCGCAGACAGCCGCTCGGAGCTTCGCCATGAAATGGTCGCTAAGGCGTGTGCGCCAACTCGTTCGCGCCGAGCGGGTCGTCAATGATGTGGCGGAGCACCAACTGTGCGGCACCCACGGCGAGGATGTTGCTGCCGAGCTCAGCAGTCACAATCTCCACGGTGCTGTCTCCGCCGGGAAGGGCATGCGACAGTTCAGCGTGAATGATCTCGAACCCGCGAGCTTGGACCATACTCGCGAGGAAGCCTCCGAGCAGAATGCGTCGCGGGTTCATCACATTGACGACCGTTCGAAGGGCGATCCCGAGAAACTGGAGCTGTCGATCGGCCTCGACCGCAGCAGGGCCTTCGCGGGGCACCTGTCGGAGGAGCTCACCGCTGAGCTCTGTGGGAGCGACCCCGCCAAGAGCTGCCAGGAGTGGAGCTCGGCGAACCTCAGTCTCGAGGCATCCCGTTGCCCCGCAGTCGCAGCGACCACCCACCGTGTTCACGAGGGTGTGACCGAACTCTCCCGCATAGCCATCGCTCCCCGACATCACCGAGCCACCCATAATTGAAGCCCCCCCGATGCCGGATGCTCCACCATTGAGGTAAACCATCGCTTCGCAGCCGCGGCCCGCCCCGAACAGCGATTCGGCAAGGGCTCCACAGTTCGCATCGTTGCCAACGACAACCCTGAGTCCGTGCGCTTCAGACAGCAGCGCCGCGAGGGGAACACCGCGCCAGCCGAGGTGTGGTGCGACGACGATAGCGCCGGTGGCCTCGTTCACGAGGCCTGGGATAGCAACACCGATTCCCCACAACGTCCCACCCGGGGCGAGATGGTCAATCAACTCGCTCACGGCGGCAACGACATCCAGCGGGCTTGGTGGGTATCGGTGGCGCACCTCGGCTCGAGCAAAGACTCGACCCCCAAGCCCCACAACGGCTCCAGTGGTGACGTCGACCTCTGGGTTGACCGCCAGCACCCTCACGCGGTCCGAGGCGAACACCGACGGGCTTGGCCGTCCCATGGCTCCGGACTTCTCTGCCTTCTCCTCGAAGAGAATCCCTACGCGAACAAGCTCCGAGACTAATGCTCGAACCGTTGACCGATTCAGGCTCGTCTCATGCGTAATTTCCGCCCGAGTGCACCCGCTGCTGAGATGCACGGCCCGCAACACAGACGATAGGTTGCTACGCCGTAGGTCATCCAAACTCCTACCCGACCGGCCAGCAACACCAAGCTCGCCGGCAACCTGGAAGGCGGCAGGAGACGAGGACTCAGGCATCAACAGAAATTCTATCCCCGCCCGCTCGACATCCATTGATCCCCGCAGATAGGGCGGAACGCCCACGTAGCATATGGGGCGGCCGCGGAGTAAAGAGATCCGGATTGACGGTCACATATCCCCATCAGAAGCGGGCCACATATCGTCGAGACTTACACTCGAGGCGAAAGCGAGCGCTCGGGCCGGAAACACCGGTCAATCGCGCTCGATCGGGAACCACAGCTCGCACGTCGCCGTGCTGAAATCGTCGGTGTGTTCGCGGATCGCGACGATCGAAGGCCCTGGTCGCAGCCGCCAGGGATTCGACGGGAACCAATGCGCAGCGGATGCGGCGTACGCATCCTGCAGTGCCTTCGGATGCGGACCTGAAGTGCGGAACACGACCCACGCTCCGCGGTCGACCTCGATGAGGTCGAGATCTGTCGGCACCTCTGTCCCGGCATCGACCGCGACACCATGAAGATAAGTGAGCTCGCTCCCCTCTCGGTAGTCGGGGTCGAGATCAGCGCTGACTTGTAGCAGCCCACGAGGCTCGGCGCCGCTGAGGTCTTTGAGTCGCTGGTGTTCCTCGGCTGGCAGAGACGCAATGTGTTGCTGGATGTGCGGGTTGACGCCCTTGTAGATCAGCGGCACGCGTGCGGCATAGCCGATGAGACGGAAGGCGGGACGTTCGGTGATTCGGGCATCCATGGCGGAGCTCCCTTCGACAGTCAGGCGGAACCTGATGGTGGGTTGAGCACGAAGGGGGCCACCGTCGCGACGGACTTCACTGTGAGTCACTCCATGCACGGAACGGAACGCCCGGCCGAAGGCCTCGACCGAACCGTATCCGTAGCGCACGGCGATCGTCAGGAGGTCCTCATCGCCAATCACGTCCGAGGCGGCGACGGTCATCCGCCGCTGACGCACATACTCGGAGATCGGAATGCCTGCCAACGAGGAAAACATGCGGCGTACGTGGTAGCCCGTCGTTCCCATCGACGCAGCGAACGCCTCGACATCGATGTGATCGTCGAGACGGCGCTCGACCTCATCGACCAGACGGTTCAGGATCTCGATCATGCGGCTCCCTTCGCTACCCACTCTCATCTCCGGAGCACGCGCTGCGCCCGATCATCGTGGCCCGGTTCTGTCGGATTATTCGCCGAGAGAGGGACCGCTCAAG
>NZ_DYXM01000091.1 GCF_020742175.1 Dietzia timorensis | reverse complement strand
CGGTCCGTGGCCGCCGATGCCGCCGCGAACCTCACGCCCGTGACCCTCGAACTCGGCGGAAAAAACCCGGTCGTCGTCGACCCGGAAGCCGATATCGCCGAGGTCGCCGCGAACGTCGCCGGATCGCGCATGGTCAACGGTGGGCAGGTGTGCGTGTGCCCGGACTACGTGTTCGTGCCGCGCTCGGGTGTCGACGAGTTCTGCGAGACGGTGTTGTCGACATGGGAGTCGAAGTTCGGCGCGATCTCCGGCAATCCGGAATACACGGCGACGATCAACGAGTCGAACTACTCGCGCATCGTCGGGCTCATCGACGACGCCCGCGCGAAGGGAGCGACCGTGCGACAGGTCGTGCCGGAGGGGGAGGAGCTGCCGAACGCGGCCGAGCGCAAGGTCGCCCCGACCCTTATCACCGGGGTCACCGACGAGATGGAGATCGCCGGGGACGAGGTCTTCGGCCCGGTGCTCAGCGTCTTCGCCTACGACGACATCGCAGAAGCCGTCGACTACATCGGCGCGCGCCCCGATCCGCTGGTGCTGTACTGGTACGGCGAGCGTGGGCCGCGGTTCGACTACGTCGTCGGGCACACCCGCTCGGGCAACGTCTATGGCAATAATTTCGGCATCGGCATGGTGTCCTCGGCCGTTCCGTTCGGCGGCTCGGGCCAGTCCGGAATGGGCTCTTACCACGGAAAATGGGGATTCGACACGTTCTCGCGCGACCGCGCGGTCGCGGTGTCCCACTTCGACTACAACGTCGGCGATCTCATGACCCCGCCCTTCGACGCCGCCTCCAAACGCCAGGCGAGCATGTTCCTGAAGGCGATGACGCTGCGGACCAAATACCTGGGCTGACGGCGCCGCCGCCCCGGCTGCATGGCCGGCCGCTACGGCAGGCGCTCGTAGCGCGGCGCGGCCGCGCCGCCACGGCCGGAACCCGCGTCATCGACCCGGCGGAACAACGTGTCCTCGCCGGGCGTGCGCCCACGCGCGGCCAGCAGGGGAGCGCGAACCTTGAAACTCGGCGTCCGTGGCAGCTCGGCGGTGATCCGGAGCAGCCTCGGCCACTGCCGCGGGGCGAGGTCGCGCTGCGCGGCGAGAAAAGCGCCGAGCCCCGAGGCGAAATCTTCTTCGGCTCCCGAGTCATGGGCGCCGACCGCGAGGACGATCGCCGCGACGACATCGTCGCCCGGCTCCGGCGTCGCGGGAATGCCGAACACCGCGACCTCGGCGACCTGCGGGTGCCGCGACAGGATTCGTTCGATCGGACTCGCCGCGAGGTTCTCCCCGGCCACACGCATCCACGTCGACGCCCTGCCCGCGAAATACACGAACCCGGCGGCATCCACGTACGCGAGATCGCCGGTGCGAAACATGCCGCCCCGCATTCGCTCGGCATCGGCCGCCGGGTTGCCGTAATAACCGGCGAAAAGTCCCGGTCCCTCGCGCACGAGCTCTCCGACCGCCTGCTGGGGATTCGCGAGCCCGCCGTCATCGGTAAAGCGTGCCGTCTCCCGAGGGGCATCGGTTTCCGGATCGACGACGAGCACATCCGGAGGCAGCGGGCCGAGCGCCGCAGGGGGAGTGTCGGGAGTGCGCGAGATGGCGACGCCACCTTCGGTCGAGCCGAACCCGTCGACCACCCGCACCCCGAAGCGCGCCGCGAATGCCTCGCGGACCTCGGCGCCCGCCTCGTTCCCGTAGACGATCCGCACGGGGTTGTCCGCGTCGTCGGGGCGGGTGTCGGTGGCGAGAATGTAGCTCAGGGGCGTGCCGACGTAATTCGCAAATGTCGCGCGGAACCGTCGCACATCGCCGAGCCACCCGGAGGCGGAGAACCGCCGGCGCAGCGCGAGGTCGCACCCCGAGACCAGCGCCATCGGCCACGCGACAAGCACCGCGTTCGAGTGGAACATCGGCATCGCGTTGTAGATGCAGTCCTGCGAGCCGATCTCGAAACGGTCGGCGAGCATCTGTGCGGGCACGGAGATCTTGCGCTGGGTCACCCGCACCGCCTTCGGGTCTCCGGATGTTCCCGAGGTGAAGATCAGCGCGACCAGCGCGTCGCCGTCGCCCCAAGTCGCATCCATCTCTCCTTGCACCGACCCATCGCCCATGACGTCGGACGCCGCATTCGCCGGCCCATCCGCGAACTCGGCCTCGGGGATCACGGGGACGGCGGTGTGGCGGGCCAGCTCGCGGGCGAGATCGGCATGTCCGGCGTCATAGACGACAACCCGGACGTCCGCCGTGGCGAGGTCCGCGGCGAGTGCCCGCGGGGCGCGGGTGTCGTTGAGGCCGACGGCGACGAGCTCCGAGGATGCGGCGGCGCACAGCCAGAAGACGAACTCGGGGGAGTTGTCGAGCAGGATTCCGATGTGCGGCGGACGCCGGCTCTCTCCCACGCTGCCCGAGCCCTCGTCCGCTCCCGCCCACCGGCGAAAGGAAACGATCCGCTCGTTCGCCCGGCTGACCACCTGCGACCACGGAATGAATTCCTCGTCGAACCTGACGCCGCGATCGTTCACGGAGGACAGCGCCGCGAGGGAATCGGCGAGGGTTGCGGACGGCGAATCGAAATCGTCGATCGAACGGATGGGGGAGTTCACGCTCGCGATTGTCCTGCCCAATCGGCACAGGAGGGGGCAATTCATCCAAAAATTGGAACACGTTACAGTTATTCGGGTCACACTATGGTTGTCTGGTAACCCGGACGAACACTCCGGCCCGGGGCACGGCAACCGTACGACGGGTGTCGCACTCTCAATCGGTGCGGGTGCCCACCAAGAGATCACGCAAAGGGGAAACCGATGAAGGTAGCTGTTGATGACCTTCGCTGCGAGGGGCAGGCGGTCTGCACCGGCCTCGCGCCCAAGGTGTTCAAACTCGACGACGATGACGAGGTCGTGCAAATCCTCGTCGACGAGGTGCCGGAAGAACTGG
This sequence comes from Dietzia timorensis, assembly GCF_020742175.1. Taxonomy (GTDB): domain Bacteria; phylum Actinomycetota; class Actinomycetes; order Mycobacteriales; family Mycobacteriaceae; genus Dietzia; species Dietzia timorensis_A. Next base: position 3,116 of record NZ_DYXM01000091.1, on the reverse strand, counting down.
AGGGCCGCGTCCGCAAGGCCGTGGCCAAATGTCCGATGGCCGCATTGTCGATCGAGGAGTAACGAGTGAGCGAAACCCCTGCAAGCGATTCGCTGTCCCTCGAGGGACGCGTCGCAGTCGTCACCGGATCGGGATCCGGCCTGGGAGCCGCCGAGGCGATCGAGCTGGCGCGTTCCGGCGCCGCCGCGGTCGTCGTCAACGACATCAAAACCTCGGAGCAGTCCGATGCGGTCATCGCGGCCATCGAAGAAGCGGGCGCTCGGGCGGAGCTGGTACTCGGAGATGTCTCCGAATCCGCGACCGCCGAGGCGATGATCACCGCGGCCGACAAGCTCGGCGGGCTCGACATCGTGGTCAACAATGCGGGAATTACTCGCGACAAGATGCTCTTCAACATGTCGGACGAGGAGTTCGACGCCGTGGTCAAGGTGCACCTGCGCGGGCACTTTCTCCTTACTCGCAACGCGGGGCACTACTGGCGCGCCAAGAGTAAGGAAACCGGCGCGCCCGTTTACGGCCGGCTGATCAACACCTCCTCCGAGGCGGCGCTCTTCGGCCCTCCGGGGCAGGCGAACTACGGTGCGGCCAAGGCCGGAATCACCACGCTGACTCTCTCGGCCTCGCGGGCCCTTGGCCGTATCGGCGTCACCGCCAACGCCATCGCGCCCCGCGGGCGCACGTCCATGACCGAAGACGTCTTCGAGGAATGGAACCCGGCCGACGGGCCCGATCCGCTCGCACCCGAGCGCGTGGCAGATCTCGTCTCGTACCTCGGTTCGCCGGCGGCCGAGAAGATTTCCGGTCAGCTGTTCGTCGTATACGGGGGGATGGTGGCGCTCATTGCTGCCCCCACCGTCGAGCAGAGATTCGACGCCGAAGGAGGGATCTGGAACCGCGCCGAATTCGCCGCCGCTATCGATTCGCACTGGGAGGGGCGTGAAGAGGGGCGCTCGTTCTCCGCGAGCGAGGTCGCAAAACTCTAAGGCTCACTAAAATTCTCAGGTGGAGTTTTGCCTTAATCCGCTCGAAATACCAGTGGACACGAAGTGGCCACAGCATGATGTAAGGGATGTTTCAGGCCGAATGGCCGTGGACATCGGCGAATTACGCGAGGAAGGACCGGCGAGGTGATCAAAGTACTCGATGCCCCGCTCAAGGGCGTCGGCGAATTCTTCGCCATGACCCTCGACACCATGGCGTCCTTCGGTGCGATCTTTCGCCAGGGTCGCGAATTCGTCGACCAGTCGTGGTTTATCGCCCGCGTGTCGATGCTCGCCACTGTCCTCGTGGCAATCCCCTTCACGGTGCTCGTGAGCTTCACCCTCAACATCCTGCTGCGCGAGATCGGCGCCGCCGACCTGTCCGGTGCGGCGGCTGCGCTCGGCGCGGTCACCCAGGTCGGACCTATGGTTACGGTGCTCATCGTCGCCGGCGCAGGCGCGACCGCCATCTGCGCGGACCTTGGTGCGCGCACGATCCGCGAAGAAATCGACGCCATGGAAGTTCTCGGCATCGATCCGATCAAGCGGCTTGTCGTTCCCCGCGTCGCGGCGTCAACGTTCGTGGCTCTGCTTCTCAACGGCCTGGTCTGCACGATCGGCATCCTCGGCGGATTCCTGTTCTCCGTTCTCCTGCAGGGAGTGAACCCCGGCGCGTTCGTCGATGGAATCACGCTCATCACGGGGCTCGGGGAGCTCGTCCTCGCCGAGATCAAGGCGGGACTCTTCGGCATGCTCGCCGGTCTGGTCGCCTGCTACAAGGGGCTCTACGTCCGCGGCGGCCCGAAGGACGTGGGCAACGCGGTCAACGAGACCGTCGTCTTCGCGTTCATGGCCCTATTCGTCGTCAACACGATTCTGACCGCCATCGGCGTGCAGATTCTCAACGCTTAAGGGGTCTCGTGGCAGTCATCACCACCGCGCGGTTCCCGCGCCTCGAACGGGCACGACACCGGGTAGAGCTCGAGTTCGACAACCTCGGCGGGCATGCACTGTTCTTCTGGCGCGCACTTGCCGCGATCCCGAAAGCCGTGACCGCCTACCCCAAGGAGACCCTTCGCCTCATCGCCGAGATCGCGATGGGCACAGGCGCGCTGGCCGTCATCGGCGGCACCGTCGTCATCGTCGGTTTTCTCACCCTCGCCACTGGCGGCGTGATCGCAGTGCAGGGTTTCTCGTCCCTGTCCGATATCGGCGTCGAGGCACTCACCGGCTTCTTCGCCGCCTTCATCAACGTGCGCATCGCGGCGCCGGTCATCGCGGGAATCGGGTTGGCCGCCACGATCGGTGCCGGCGCCACGGCACAGCTGGGCGCGATGCGCGTTGCCGAGGAAATCGACGCCCTCGAGGTGATGGCGATCGATTCGGTCGCCTACCTCGTCTCCACGCGCATCGTCGCAGGAATGATCGCCGTCGTCCCGCTCTATTCCCTCGCGGTCATCGCCTCGTTCCTCGCGTCGCGCTTCGCGACCGTGAACATCTACGGACAGTCCGGGGGCATCTACGACCACTATTTCGCCACCTTCCTCATCCCCAGCGACATCCTGTGGTCGTTCGTGCAGGCCATCGCGATGGCGATCACCATCATGCTGATCCACACCTACTCGGGCTATAACGCCGCCGGAGGTCCCGCGGGGGTTGGCGCGGCGGTCGGCTCGGCGGTGCGAACCTCGCTCATCGCCGTCGTGACCGTGACTTTGCTGGTTTCGCTTGCCGTCTACGGCAGCGACGGAAACTTCAATCTTTCGGGCGGGTAGAGATGGCGACCAGACCAGGAGACGGCCGCGACAAGCGGGCACGGGGGATCGCGGGCACCGCTCTCATCCTCATCATCGGGTTACTCACGGCGGGAGCGCTCGGCCGGTTCTTCGGATATTTCGAGCCGTCCGTCCCGCTCACCGTTTATACGGATCGGGTCGGCCTTGTTATGGACGACGGTTCGAAGGTGCGGGCACGCGGTGTCGACATCGGGAAGGTGAGCGACATCCGGCGGGAAGAGAACGTGTCCGTCATCGACCTCAAAGTCAATCCCGAGCTGCTCCGCTCGGTGCCCTCCAACGCGACCGTCCACATCGGTTCGAACACGGTATTCGGGGCCAAGGGCGTCACATTCGAGAT
>NZ_DYXM01000090.1 GCF_020742175.1 Dietzia timorensis | reverse complement strand
GCGCTCGGCTGCCGGCGCCCTCTCCGGGAGGCGCAGCCGCGCGGGTCGATTTCGTTCTGCGCGGCGAGGTCCCGTGGCGCGACGAACGCCTCGCGCAAGCTGGAACGGTGCACCTCACGGGCAATTTCCGTGACGCAGACAACGCAGAAAAGGCGGTCCGTGCGGGCACCGTGCCCGGCTCCCCGGCCATACTCGCCAGCCAGCCCTGGGCGGCGGACTCCGCGCGAATCGCGCCCGATGGGCGCCGCGTGCTGTGGACCTACGCCCACGTTCCGAACGGGAGCGACGTGGCCGTGACCGAGCGGGTCACGCGCGTGATCGAGGCGTCTGCCCCCGGTTTCCGGGACGTCATAGCAGCGAGTAACGAGCGGGGGCCGGCGGACCTGGAACGGTACAACGCCTCGTATCCCGGCGGGGACATCGCGTCGATAGCCGCCGACATACCGGGCATGGCCTTCCGCTTCGCACGCTCCTTCGACCCGTATTCCGGGGGTCGGCGGGGCGTGTGGATGGCCTCGGCGTCGACTCCCCCGGGACCGGGTGTGCATGGGATGGCCGGCGCTCACGCGGCGCGCCGGGTCGCCGAATTCCTACGCAGCGACAACGCCTCCGGGCGATGAGCGCCACAGCTTACTGGAACGTCACCAGCCAGGGTTTGGGCTCCATGCTCATGGTCTGCTCGGGAGTGAACATCGGCGTGTCCTCGTCGTAGAAGTTCTTCCACGCGAGATGGACGTTGTCCGGAAGATCCTTCTTCATCGCCTCCCACGTCAGGGTCTTGTCCTCGGGCGGGCCGTGTCCATCGGCGTGAATCACGTACGCCAGCTCGTCCCGGGTGGTGTCCATCCGCTCACGGTCGCGGATCATCTGCAGCTGGAATTGGTGCACCACGAACATTTTTTGCGGCAAATCCTTGTCTGCGGTGAGGTCGGCGAGCCATTCGCTCACCCTGTTCACCTCATCGACTCCCACGTGGCCGACTTCCTGCGCCGGAAGCATGCCGTCGTCGAGACGCCATTCCGGATCGAGCGCGAGACCGACTCCGGGTTCCGAGAGAAGGTCCTCGTACAACTTCGCCTGTTCGAGAAAGTCTGCTCGCCCGGGTTGCAGGTCGATGAGCGCGTAGCCACCAGCATCGGTAATCGCGTCGACCGTCGCCCGAACCTCCTCGGCGGGCCGCGCGATCGTGTACTTGCCATCAGGCCCCGGCGAACCGGAGGCAATCGTCGTGATCACCTCGAACGTCGGGATTATTCCCTGCTGCGCGAACGGCTGGTACTCGGCAGCCAGGTCCTTGACCCGCTGGACGCTCGCCGCATCGTCCTGCTCGCCCAGGATTCCGAGCGCAGGGACTCCCGGCGAGCCGTACGCCGCCACGAACCTGTGTCCAGGGAAAACGAGTTGGCCGCCGCCGGGCAGCTCGGTCTCGGTGCGCGCCTTGTCCACCTTCTCGGCAAATTCGTCGTCGTCGCCCCAGCCTTCGCCCAGCGCGACAACAGACCCTTCACGTTTGACGGCGGACACCGAATCCCCATTGACTCGAGGGTCCGGTCCCGGGAGATGAACGAACTTCGCGCCAGCCGACTTTCCCGTGAGCGTGCCGGAAAGCGAGGTGTCCCGGCTTGAGAGCAGAGTCGGCGCGTCGTCGTCCGGCTCGGCATTTTCGAGCGGGCTCAACGTGTCCTCACTCGCCTCCGCAGGCCCGTCGACCGGACCATGATCGACGAGCGAGAACAGCACAGGGGATGCTGGATCGGTCGTCGCCAGCGAGTCGTCGAGTCGGTCCGGTTTGACCTCTTTGGCATCGGTGAACTCGACGCCGATCTGTTTCTCAAGCTCCGCCCGGTCCGTTGGCGCGTCGATCACGTCCCACTCACCGTCCGGTACGTCGACATCGCCGACACGCAGCACCTTGCCGACGCCGAGGCGCCCGAGCTCCCCGCCGATGTCACTTTCACCCGTCTCGGGGACCACGAACATGGGACTCCGCAAGGCTACTGCCGAACTCCCCGCGAGCGCCTCGGCGGCGTCGTCATCCTCGGACACGACGGCAATGGGGCTTGCTTCCAGGATCTCCGAGGAGATATCGACCCCCGAATTATCGTCCTCTCCCACGACCTGCAGATCGGAAAAGTCGTCCTGCAGCGATACGGCCGACCCATCGCCCGAACCCGACGAGCAGCCGGCAAGGACGAGGGAGGCGGCGAGTAGCGCCGAAAACGTGTTGAGCACCGGGCGCTTCACCAGTGGGGCTCCTTTTCGGTTGCGGTTTCCGTCCCGGGAGGGACGTTGCGTTTCGAGTGTAGAGGCCCGACTAAGGACCTCACAGGAACGGCTCGCCCCATACCAGGACTCATTTGGCGCGTCGCGCTGTGGCTTTGATCTGTGCGTGAATGCAAAAGTCCCCGCGGACATCGATATCGATGTCCGCGGGGACTGGTATCGCGTGCGTGGCGTGAGCCCCACACTGCCTCGTCGAAGCTCTTAGGCGGTTTCGGTGATGGGCCGGTCAACCCAGCTCATCATGTCGCGAAGCTCCTTGCCGGTCGTCTCGATCGGGTGCTCGGCGAACTTGGCGCGCAG
>NZ_DYXM01000089.1 GCF_020742175.1 Dietzia timorensis | reverse complement strand
GTCGGTCGCCACGCATCCATCGGCCTCGGCGAGTCGTATATGGCCGGCGAGTGGACGTCCCCGGATATGCCCGCGCTGCTCGCCGAGTTCGCCGATCGCCAGGCGACCCTCGTGCCTCGCCCACTACGGATATTGCGCGGACTCTACATCCCGCGCCCGCCGCGGGCGACCGACGGTGACAAGGCGAACGCCCGGCGCAACATCTCTTCCCATTACGATCTGTCCAACGCCTTCTTCGCGCTGTTCCTCGACGAGACGATGACCTATTCGTCGGCGTTATTTCCCGCCGTGCCCAGGCGCCGCGGCCGGCTCGCCGAGGACGGCGGTCCGACGTCACACGAGGCGGGTACACCCACCTTTGCCGAGCTCGCCCCCGCCCAGGAAGCCAAGATCGATGCGCTTCTCGATGCGGCGGGGGTGCGTGCGGGGACCAGGCTGCTCGAGATCGGAACCGGCTGGGGGGAGCTGTGCCTCCGCGCGGCGCGTCGCGGGGCGCAGGTCGTGTCGGTCACGCTGTCCGAGGCGCAGCGCGAACTCGCGCAGCGGCGGGCCGACGACGCTGGTCTAGGAGAGAGCGTCGCGGTGCAACTGTGCGACTACCGCGATGTCGAGGGTGAGTTCGACGCGGTGATCAGCGTGGAGATGATCGAGGCCGTGGGCCTGGAATACCTGGGCGAGTACTTCGCGGCCATCGACCGCGTGCTCGCGCCCGGCGGAAAGGCCGCGCTGCAGGCCATTCTCATGGACGACGAGCGCGTGCGCACCACGCGCAACAATTACACGTGGATGCACAAATACATTTTCCCCGGCGGGCGGATTCCGTCGATCGAGGCGATCGAGGGCGCGCTGGACCGGACGCGGCTACGGCTGGGCGCGCGGACTCACTTCGGCCTCCATTACGCCGAAACCCTGCGGCTGTGGGAGGACCGCTTCACCGCCCGCGCCGGCGAGGTTCGTGATCTCGGCTTTGACGACACATTCGTCCGCATGTGGCGTTTCTACCTGCAGTATTGCGAAGCGGGATTCCGGTCGGGGTACCTCGATGTCGCGCAGCTCGTCGTGGAGCGGGAGCGGGAGCGGGACCGGGACCGGGAGCGGGACCGGTGAGCGCGGGGGAGCCCGTCGCCGGGGCGATCGCCCGTGCGATCGGACCGCTGATCGGCGGCGACCTTCCGGTGCGGTTGGAATGTTGGGACGGCTCGGTGGCCGGACCGGCCGACGCGCCCCGTGTCTGCCTCACGTCGCCGGACGCCCTGCGCCGGCAACTGTGGGCCCCGGGCGAATTGGGCGCCGCCCAGGCCTATGTCGCCGGCGAGATCGACGCGCCCGGTGACCTGGCCGAAGGCATGAACCACCTGTGGTCCGTGATCCGCTCACGCGCGCTGGCCGGGGCGCGGCCGGGGCCGAAGGCGGTGGCCCGCCTCGCGCGGCTCGCGGTCACCCTCGGCGCGGTCGGCCCGCGCCCGCCGCGACCGGCCACGCAGTCCAACGTTCGTGGCCGGCTGCATTCGCTTCGGCGGGACCGGGACGTGATCAGCCACCACTACGATCTGCCCACCGACTTCTACGCCCAGATCCTCGACCCGTCGATGGCCTACTCGTGTGGCTGGTTTCCCGCAGGCCAGCCCGATCCGGACGCGAATCCGGACGACACCCTGGCGACCGCGCAGCACGCGAAGTTCGAGCTGGTCTGTGAGGAATTGCGGCTGGGGGCCGGCGACCGGCTGCTCGATATCGGCTGCGGCTGGGGGGCAATGGCGATCCACGCCGCAGCCACCCGCGGCGTGCGCGTCACGGCGGTGACGATCTCCCGTGAGCAGCAACGCTTCGCCCGCGATCGCGCCGTCGCAGAGGGCGTTGGCGACCTCGTCGACGTCCGCCTACAGGACTACCGCGAACTCTCTGCGCGCGATGATTCCTGGGACGCCGTGGTGTCGCTGGAAATGGGTGAGCACGTCGGGGACTCCCGGTACCCCGAGTACGCGCGGGTACTCCACCGCTGCGTTCGCCCGGGAGGCCGGGTGCTCGTGCAACAGATGTCCCGCTCCGGCCGCCACCCGGGCGGCGGCCCGTTCATCGAGTCGTTTATCGCGCCGGACATGTCGATGCGTCCGCCCGGCGTCACTCTCGATCTGCTCACCGCCCCCGGGCTCGAACTGATCGGGGTGCGCGCGATGCGCGAACACTACGCGTGGACCGCCGAGCAATGGCGCCGCCGGTTCCTCGCGCACCGCGAGCAAATAGTCGAGGGCTGGGGCGAGGAGACCGCGCGGGTCTGGGATCTGTACCTCACGGGAGGCACGCGCTCCTTCGCCGAAGGGCGCATGGGCGTGGAGCAATTCGTCCTTCGCCGACCGGAAGGGACGTTTGCCCTATGACGTCGTACGCCACATTCGCCACGGCGTCGGCGATCTGTCTCGTGGCTTTGCTGCTGCTCCAGCTGGGCACGTACGTCGTGGGCCGCCGAATCGGCAGATTCAACATCGTCGACGTCACCTGGGGCGCGGGATTCGCCGTCGTCGCGCTCGTGGTGGTCGCGCTGCGCGGTGCCGGTCTTGGGGGTGAGGTAGGACTCGACTGGCATGTCCTCGCGATCGCCGCCGCCGCGATCGTCTGGGGCGCGCGGCTGTCGGTACACGTTGGCCGCAAGACCGCCGGAAAGGGCGAGGACCCACGGTACGTGGACATGCTCGAACGCAGCGGAGGGTACGACCCGCAGGGCAACCCCCGCGCGTCGGTGATTCTGCGCAAGGTTTTCTTCCTGCAGGGAGCGATCCAGTGGGTGGTGTCGCTGCCGCTCCAGGCGCTCGTCGTCAGCGAGGCCCCGGCCGGTGCCTTCGCCGTGCTCGCCCTCGCGGGGTTGGGCATCTGGCTTCTCGGTTTCGTATTCGAGGCCGTCGGCGACGCCCAGCTCGCGGCGTTCAAGAACGATCCGAACCGCGGACGCATCATGGACCGTGGGCTGTGGTCGTGGACTCGGCACCCGAATTACTTCGGCGACGCCTGCGTGTGGTGGGGGATCTGGCTGGCCGCGTCCGCCGCGGGGCCGGCGGCATGGACCTTCGTCGCCCCCATGCTCATGACCTTCTTGCTCGTGTGGGGCTCGGGCGCGCGCTTGCTGGAAAAGACCATGTCGCAGCGGCCCGGTTGGGATGCCTACGCCCGGCGGGTGTCCTTTTTCATCCCGCGCCCGCCGAAGCGGGAGGGCTGAGCTCCCGCGCGGCGCCCTACCGTCTCGCGCGGCCCTACTGCGCCGCGCGGCCCTCGTGCGCGCTGCCGTCGCCCTCGCCTTCATCCCGATTGTCGTCATCGTCGTCAGCGTCGTCGTCGGACATGAGTACACCGATCGTGACATAGAAGATCGGGATCAGGAGGAAGACGAGCCAGGCCTGCTCGACCCCGACGGCGCGCAGTCCGAAGAACGCGAGCAGCATGAGAATGGGGAAGATTCCCATGAGAATGGTGATCGCTTTGTTCCACGCGGTGCGAGCCTCGTTGTCGCCGGACCGCGCGACCTCACCGGTGTTCTCGTCATCCACCGTTGCCGGAGCCCGGGAAGAGCGCTCCGCGCCGGATGCGCCCTGTGACGTCAGGAATCCATTGAGGGAACCGCCGGGGAGATCGAAGAACAGGGGCTGGAGCTCGCCCAGAGTTTTTGCCTGCCATACCGCTCCGGTGCGGTCTTCGAACTCCGACTGTTCGAGGCGGCCGGCGGCGAAGTGCTCGGCGAGATCGTCGGCCGCGTTCTGGCGCTCCTCATGGCCGATGCGCACGCCATCGCCTGGGACCGGTCCGTTCCTCGCAGAGGGATCGTTTGTCGCAGGGGGATCGTTCGCCTCGTGGCCTTCATTCGCCATGCACACAACCGTAGTCGGAAAGGTCCGACGTCACGCGCGTTCTGTAGACAATTGAACCGGAGTGCGCCGGGTGCATGTAGGGGTGTCGCCGCGCCCCCGAAGGCGTCTCCCCATCGACCAAGTAGACAGGTCTGTCTATCATGGATAATCTACTAGACGTCCCACGGGTCGGTTCGAGAGTGCGCTCCGGCCGGTGACTGCACGAGGCCGCATCCATCCGGCGCCTGCCCGCGCCGCGGCCGGGAGCAACTAAAAGGAGTTCGCCAACCATGACCGCCACTGATACCTCCCAGTCGCGCAAGCGCCCCGCCCGCGCTCCCAAGCCACAGGGGCAGTGGAAGGTCGACGGCAAGGAGCCGCTCAACGCCAACGAGGTGTTCAAGCAGGAAGACGACGCACTCAACGTGCGCTCCCGCATCCTCGAGAAGTACTCCAAGGAGGGGTTCTCCTCGATCGAGGAATCGGATCTCATGGGCCGGTTCCGCTGGATGGGGCTCTATACCCAGCGCCGCCAGGGCCTGGGCGCCCGCGCGACCTCCGACCTCAGCGATCTCGAGCTCGCCGACGAGTACTTCATGATGCGCGTACGCGTGGACGGTCGGGAGATCTCCACCGAGGCTCTCCGCGTCCTCGCCGGCATCTCCACTGAGTTCGCGCGCGGTACAGCCGACATTACGAACCGGCAGAACCTGCAGCTCCACTGGGTCGATATCAAGAACGTGCCCGAAATCTGGCGCCGTCTCGAAAGCATCGGCTTCGAGACGACCGAGGCGTGCGGCGACTGCACGCGCGGTTACCTCAACAGCCCCGTCGCCGGCGTCGCCGCGGACGAGATCATCGATCCGACCCCGTACCTGCAGGAGATGCACGACCGGGTCGTCGGCAATCCCGAATACTCCAACCTTCCGCGCAAGTTCAAGACCGCGGCCACGGGACATCCAAGCCTCGATGTGGTCCACGAGATCAACGACGTCTCGTTTGTCGGCGTGGAGCACCCCGAGCTCGGCCCGGGCTTCGACCTGTGGGTCGGCGGCGGCCTTTCCACCGTCGCGCACTTCGCGGTCCGTCTCGGCGTGTTCGTGCCGCCGGAGCGCGCTGCAGATGTCTACGAAGGCGTCGTATCGATCTTCCGCGACTACGGCTACCGCCGCCTTCGTAACAAGGCGCGGCTCAAGTTCCTCATGAAGGACTGGGGACCGGAGAAGTTCCGCGAGATTCTCGAGACCGAGTACCTCGACTCGCCTCTGCCGGACGGCCCTGCTCCGGAGTACTCGGGGCAGCGTGGCGACCACTCGGGCGTCCACAAGCAGAAGGACGGGCGGTTCTACGTCGGTGCGACCGCAGTGGTCGGTCGCGTGTCCGGCGAGACTCTCGCCAAGGTCGCCGACCTCGCGGAGCAGGCCGGTTCGAAGCGGATCAAGTTCACCCCCCACCAGAAGATCATTATCCTCGACGTCGCCGAGGACAAGGTCGATGCGCTGGTCGAGGGCCTCGTGGACCTTGGCCTACCGGTGTACCCCGGCCCATTCACGCGGGTGGGCATGGCGTGCACGGGAATTGAATACTGCAAGCTGTCGTTTGTCGAGACAAAGGAAAAGGCGCGTACCGTGCTCGACGAACTCGACAAGCGTTTCGAGGGCGAGGTCATCGACCCGCCGATCTCGGTGCACCTCAACGGTTGCCCGAACTCGTGCGCCCGCATCCAAACCGCGGACATCGGCCTCAAGGGCCAGCTCATCGAGGGCGATACCCCCGGTTTCCAGGTGCACCTCGGTGGCAGCCTGGCCGGGGACAACGTTCCCGAGGGCGAGTTCGGCCAGTCGGTTCGCGGCTTCAAGGTGCCGGCGGACGATCTGACCGACTACGTCGAAAAGGTTGTCCGCAACTTCCTGGACGACCGCAGCGAGGGCGAAACCTTCGCGAAGTGGTCGCGCAGGGCGGAGGAGGAGAAGCTCAAGTGAGTCTCAACATCCCGGGTCTCGCCGGTTCGCTCATCTCGGTGAGCGAGGAGAAGGCCGACCCCGCGGACATCGACTACGTCGCCCGCGACGAGCGGCTGAACCCGGACCCGAGCCTGATCCCGGACCCGGCGGACCTCGGCCCCGGCCGCGTGCGCAGCGAGGCGGAGCTCAAGGAGATCGCCGAGGCAGCAGCCGAGGAGTTCGCCGATGCGAGCACCGACGAGATCCTCGCCTGGGCCGCCGAGACCTTCGGCAACCGCCTCGCCGTGGCCTGCTCGATGGCCAACACCGTCGGACCCGAGTACACGGCACGCTTCCAGCCCGGCGTGGACGTGCTGTTCCTAGAGACCGGCTACCACTTCGCCGAGACCCTCGAGGTGCGCGACCAGCTCGCCGCGAAGGGCACAGTCAACGTCATCGACGTGCGCGCCAAGGAAACGGTTGCGCAGCACGAGGCGAACTTCACGGGCAAGCCCTACGAAATCGACACGACCGCATGCTGCGGTGCGCGCAAGGTAGCCCCGCTCAACGCCGCGCTCGACGGCTACGAGGCCTGGGTCACCGGCATGCGCCGCTCCGACTCGGTCGGCCGCGCCGACACCCCGGTCGTGCAGTGGGACCGCTCGCACAAGATGGTCAAGGTCAACGCGTTCGCGAACTGGACGCTGCCGGAGATCGAGCGCTGGGCCGCGCTCAACGAGGCACTCATCAACCCGCTGCACTATGACGGTTTCCCGTCGATCGGATGCGGGCCGTGCACGCGCCGTGTCGCCCCGGGCGAGGACGCGCGCGCCGGCCGCTGGGCCGGCTCGGGCAAGACCGAGTGCGGAATCCACCTATGACCCTGGCTCCCTACGCCCCGGCCGCACCGCTGGCCCCGTCGGACATCCCCGACTCGCCCGCGCCTCTCGCCGCGGGCGCCGTCACCCCACGTATGACGTCGGACGCCGCACCTTCCCCGGCCGACTCGTTCCCGCTGGCCCTCCTCTTGGAGGGCAAGCTGGTGGTGCTTGTCGGCGGCGGAAAGGTCGCGGCGCGCCGGGCCGCCGCGTTCGCCGGCGCCGGCGCGCGCCTGCGCATCGTCGCGCCGACGCTGCACCAGTCGATTGCCGAGCTCCTCGGCCCGCGCGACGAGTGGGTGCAGCGCGAATTCATCCTCGGCGACCTCACCGACGCCTGGCTCGCGCACACCGCGACCGGGGACCCGGCGGTCGACGCCGAGGTCGCGCGCGAGGCCGAGTGGCGGCACATCTTCTGCGTCAACGCGGGCGACCGCGATGCCGGCACGGCCGCCGTTCCGGCGCGCGCCACCGCGCACACATTCACCGGCCGCGTGCAGGTGGCCGTCGATTCCGGCGATCCGCGGCGCTCGGTCGCCGTCGCCCGGCATATGCAGGACGAGCTCGAATCCGGCCGCGCCCCGCTGCGCCCGCGCCGCCGCAGGTGATCACGGCCGGCTTCGCTGCGCCCACCGCGGTGGTCGCCTGGCACGGCACCCGTAACCTCGAAGGGCGCGCCGACACCGAACGCCTCACGTCGCTCCTCGGCGCGCGTCTTGCCGGCGTCCGCGTGGTCGCGGGCTTCGTCGACGAAGATGTGCAGGCACCTGCGCTTTCGGACGTGCTCACCGCCGAACTCGCCTCTACATCTGCCGAGGTAGTAGTAATCCCGGCGTTTATCGCCGCCGGCTATCACGTCGGCCACGACATAGGGGCGGCCGCGCAGGTCGCCACGCGCGGCGATCGTGGCCAGCTGAACCGAATCCGAGTCACCCCGCACCTCGGCCGTGACCTGCGCGATCAGCGCGGTGCGCCCGAGTCCCGCCTCGTCAACGCGATCCTCGCCTCGGCCTCAACCGCACCGGGCGCCGACTCCGATGGCGACGCCGCCGGTCTGGCCGGTGCGCGCAACCTCGTCCTGGCAAGTGCCGGTTCCTCATTCGAGTCGGTAGGTGTGGAGATCGAGCGACTTCGCGCCGCCGTAGCCGAGCGATACTTCGAGGGCGAGGTCCGGCATGCCGTGCTGAACGCGTCGTTCGACGTCAACAAGCGGGAAATCTGTGTGCCGCTGCTGCTCGCGCGTGGCTTTTTCGCCGGACGGGCACGTGGGGCCGGCGGCGCTCAGGCGCCGTTGCTCGGGGACGAGCCTGCCGTCGACCACATCATCGAGGCACTCGCCGAGCGCTTTCTCGACGCGGCCGAAGAGCGTCAGTAGTCAAGCGAACGGAAACGAGCAGGTTGCGTTCTCGTTAGGTTTCGCGGTGAGGCGTGGCCCATTCCGGCCGGTCAAATACGTATTCCGTGGGCTTTCCCGTGAGCCGAACCAGCAAGCGTAGGTGCGGGTGCGCCTCTGCGGAATTCGCTGCTACGACCTCGAGCTCGTAGCCGGACCCGTTCAGAACTGAATGAGCATGGTCGAGCAGGGGCACAGGCACGTACCCCAGCTTGAGCTCGCCGTCCATTACATCGATAGTTCGGGAATTGAACTTGTTCTGGGGATCGTGTCGAAGCTCAAGGGCAGTGCCCGGTAACAGCTGTTCAATCCTGCTGTTCGCAGCTTCGGACATGTGCCTGATGCCGTGAACGAGGAAAAGGGATGTCGATTGCATTGATTGCTGATCAATCGTCGGCACCGGAATCAACTCGATCGGGTCGCCATCACGATGTCCACCGGACGACGTAAGGATCTCCCATGGCTCCGCGTCTTCCGAAAGTCCTAGCGCTTCCAAATACTCCGTTCGATCCGGTCGTTCGGCACCAATAATTCGCTCCGCAAACGTTGGGAACATCCGCGGGGAGGTGTACACCCGGGAGCGGTCGCGAAAGCCGATGAGCGGAACAAAGGACTCTTCGTCTCGCAGTTGTGTCAAGTACGAGAATTGGTACGACGCGTGGTTACTCTCGTCGAAGACTCGGTCTAAGAACCCAAGAGCCCGGTACGTCATGTCCCGCGCATCGCGACGCGTGACGAGAAGACGTGAAAGTCGCGCCCCGACGCCGGTGGAGGCCGTCGTTGAAAAGGGCTCAATCGAGAGCATGACGTAACCTCCTAAGATTCACTTCGAGTACGTTCTTTATGAACGTACTCGTTGATTCCGACAAATCAGGGACCGAATCAACAACTGCTGTGGCCTGCCCTAAATCTAGGCTGTTGAGCCTCTCAACCCAATACTTGCGGGAATCTTCCGAACACATCGACAGACCGCGTTCGGCGAGATAGACGAGACTATTGCGCGCTCCGCCGTCAAACTTGCGGGTATTGCCCTTTTCGCACCATGCGGCGGCAGCACTTCGGTCTGTCCTAGGCGCTCGAAAACTGTCGTCAAGTTTGCTGCCTAGGGACGACCCATGATCAAACGAGGGGGCAAGAAACTCTCTGCCGTCGTTCGGCCGCTGGAGTATCGCCCAATTGTGGGCGTGCCGATCTGTATTGGCGATGAGGGCGTCCAACAACAAATAACCGGCCCAGACATCGAAGGCTTGCCACTCACTGTATGCAGAGTCTGGCGGTCCGCCCAGGTCCCTCAAACTTTGGTGAACCGCCTCCAACGTGTGCCCTATGCATTTGTCGGTGTCGAATTCGGGATCCAGCGAACTGAGGATCGTAGCGCCTGGCGCGAATTCCCAATTGCTAGGGGCGAAATCCAGACTCATTGATCCTGTGAGCAGCTCGCCAGACGTGTGATGGTGGACTTTTGCGAGACGGGTGACCGCAGACGGCACGGCAAGAAGCTCGGCAATTTCGAAGGATATCTTTTCAGCCCAGTGCTCGCCGCACCGTAAGAAGTCCGGAGCGTCACCTTTGGCAACTCGTTCTTTGGAGAGTTTGAGCTCCTTGAAGGTGTGCGGCTTGAACAACCAACGACCACCGTCCGATGAAGGATCGCGAAACCATCGTTTCTCCGTGGCGCCGGCCGACTCGACCTCGCCTCGTATCCAGGTGTCGAGGTTCTCCACGCGAAAAATTTCGGGCACGGTCCTTAGCTTATGGATGACGCGCTCCCGCGTGGGTGCTCTTCACTCTTGGGTAGTTCTTTTTGTCCGCGCGAAATTCACGCGCATTTCACGAGTTCCGAACCCCAGATTTTCTTCCGGGGTGAAACCTGTTCTTTGCGTTGCCGTCTGCAAAATTGTCGGGCGGTCGCGCAACCAGTTGGTACAGATTCTCATCGTGAAAAGTGGTTCCCCAAATGACCTCTCTACGTCCGTTCGGACGCCGTGCAGTTGTCGCCGGCGTCGCCATAATGACTCTTGCCTCGGGGGCCGGTGTCGCCTCCGCCGAGGCTCCTCCCGGACCGAACCGCACCGAGATGCTCGGCCAGTTCTTCGACTGGTGGGCTCCCGCAAAGTACGACTCCACGGACGAGTCGACGGTGCGCGCGACGGGATTCAAGGGGGACGTCACCGACGCCGGTGCCGCGGTGCTCGGGCACAACGACGAGTTCGTCCAGGGCATCAACCACGCCGGCGCGGCCGATCCCGTGCAGTCGCTGCGCGCCCTCGAGGACGCGGACATGATCTGGACGGAGACGCTTCGCGATGCTCTCGGGCCGAAGCTCGGCGAGTACTTCATCGGAGGCGTCGAGGACGGCTCGCTGCCGAAAACGGTCGCCGCGATGGAATCCGCCGAAGACAACTCGTCGAACGGCTCCGCGAAGACCGACTTCAACTACCCGCGCCCGTTCATGCTCACCTCCGATAAGGACAAGGGCGGCTTCGGCGATCGCAGCCGGAACGGAGAGAACGATTTCCAGACTCTGAGCCCCCAGCTCGACATCCGGCGCATCCCCGACCAGGGCGTGCGGCCGGATAACGGTGAGCCGCACTCGGCGGAGTACGACGTGTTCTCCGGCGTCGGCCCCAAGGGCGTGACCGGCCTCAACCAGGCATTCCCGTCCGGACACACGGCGTATGCCTTTGGCATCGGGCTGCAGCTCGCGACGCTGCTGCCCGAGCTCGGTCCTGAGATCGTCACGCGCTCCTCGGAGGCGGGCAACAACCGCATCGTGCTCGGCGTGCACTATCCGCTCGACGTGATGGGCGGGCGCATCTCCTCCCACATCAACACCGCCACCGCGCTGGCCGGCGACGGCTACCTCGAGAACACGGTCGAGCCCGCGCGCGAGGAGCTCGTCGACTACCTCACCGGCCGCTGCGCCGACGATGGTCTCGGCGACACCCTTTCCGCCTGCATCGACGCCACGGGCGCGAACGACGCCGGCGGCTACACCAACCCGTTCACCGATCCCGTCGCGACGGCGCCGGTCACGGACCGCGCGTCCGCCATCCAGGCCTACACCGCGCGCATGTCCTACGGCTTTTCGCCAGTGACGGCGCAGGGCGCGGCCCCTCGCGTGCCCGAGAATGCGGAGAAGCTTCTCGTCACGGCGTTCCCGGAGCTCGATGACCAGCAGCGCCAGGCCGTGCTCGCGGCAACGGAAATCGATTCGGGCGCCCCGCTCGACGCGAGCTCCGAGGGCTGGCAACGCATCAACCTCGCGGCTGCACTGAGCTCGAAGGTCACGGTCGACGCGGTCGGCAACGTGACAAAGGTAGAGCCGGGCAATGGCGCTCCCGAGGTGGTCAAGGAGGGTGGCGTCAACCTCGGCGGCAGCCTCGCGACCTTCAACACCGCGACCGGCTCGG
Source organism: Dietzia timorensis (assembly GCF_020742175.1). GTDB lineage: Bacteria > Actinomycetota > Actinomycetes > Mycobacteriales > Mycobacteriaceae > Dietzia > Dietzia timorensis_A. The sequence goes on along the minus strand of NZ_DYXM01000089.1, from coordinate 17,705 downwards.
CCCTGCAGCTCGCGGGAATCTAGACAGCGCAGTCCAGACGCGAAAGCAAAAGTGGCGGCACCCGATCGGGTGCCGCCACTTTCACTTTTCCGCCAATGTTTACTCGCGGCCGGGAAGCGCCATGATCAGCTTGCCGGTGTTGGTTCCCTCGAACAGCGCGCTGAAGACCTCCGGAAAGTCCTTGACCTCGGCGTCACGGGCATCGATGCGGGAGACGAGCTTGCCCTCGGCCAGGTATCCGCCGAGCGCCTTCATGCCCTCGGGAAGGCGGTCGCCGAAGTCGCCGATCGTGAAGCCATGGATCGTGAGCGAATGGGTGATGATGCGCGGGTAGTTGCGGATCCCCGCGCGATCGGTCGAGTTGTAATCGGAGATCGCGCCGCAGATGACCAGCCGCGCGTTGCGGGCGGTATTCGCGAGCGCGGCGTCGAGGATGCGGCCGCCGACGTTGTCGAAGAACACGTCGACGCCATTCGGCGCCGCGGTCGCGATGGCCTTCGTCAACGAGTCGGCGGTTTTGTAGTTGACCGCCTCGTCGAAGCCGAGCTCGTCGGTGAGCCACTCGCACTTCTCGTCCGAACCGGCGATGCCGATGACGCGCGCGCCGGCGATCTTCGCGAGCTGCCCGACGACCGAGCCAACCGCGCCGGCCGCGCCGGACACGAGAACCGTCTCGCCTTCGGTGGGCTTGCCGAGTTCCATCAGGCCGAAGTAGGCGGTCAGGCCGGTGAGGCCGAGCGCGGCGAGATGCTCCGGGCCCGACACCTGCGAGGTGTCGATAACCCGCAGGTCCTTGCCGTCGGTGACGAGGTAGTCGCGCACACCCAGCGTGCCGTGCACGTGCGCGCCGACCGGGAAGTCGTCGTTCTTCGATTCGACCACGCGACCGACGGCGAGCGCGCGCATTACCGCGCCGACATTGACCGGCGGGACGTAAGACGGCGTGTCATCGAGCCAGCCGCGCATCGCGGGATCGACGGAAATGTACTCGGTGGCGACGAGGAGCTGTCCGTCCTCAAGCTCCGGCAGCTCCTTGGACTTGAGTTCCCACGTCGAGGCGTCCGGGTATCCGGTGGGACGCTCGGCCAGGTGAATGGCATTGGCGGTGTACGACAAGGTGTCTCCTAATTCGTTAACGTGTGCGCGCCGCGCGGGGTGTTTCCCCGGCGGCGCGGGTGCCACCACCGTAGTCCTCTCGGCGGCGCGCGGCATTCGGCTCCTGCCGCCGCGAAACTGGAAACCTGACCATGCGCGGGCCGACACTGGGCCATACTCCGTGGGCATGTGGCGGAAATGTTTTTCAGCACTATCCGGTCGACAGCGGGCGGAGGTTCGCCGGCAGCAGACAATGCGGCTGGCCACCGACCACGTTTGCTTCGCTCCTATGCAGTGTTGGCGATGACGGCGCTCGGCCTTACCTTTGCCCCGGCCGCACTCGCGCAGGGCGAACCGACCTCGCCGCCGCGCGTGATCTTCGACGGCGACCTCGGCCCCGACCCGTGCGATTTCGCGAACCTCGCGATGGCGCACAACCTGCACGACGCCGGCGAAATCGAGTTGCTCGGCTTCATGTCGACGCTGCCCGAGGCCAGCAACATCGCCGTGCTCGACATCATGAACGACCGCCACGGCCATGACATTCCCATCAGCATGTTCAAGGATCCGAGCGACGAGCGGTACAACCGGTTCGTCGTGCCCTCCTCCGAGTTCGTCCACCAGCTCTACCCGGCGAGCAGGAGCATCGCCTCCCGCTTCTCGGCCCACGACACGCTCACTCCCGCGCAGACTCCGAGTAGCACCAAGCTCTACCGGGAGCTTCTCGCCGCCGAACCCGACAACAGCGTGACCATCTTTACCCAGGGCCAGCTGTTTAATATCAAGGCTCTGCTGGCGTCGGGGCCAGACGAGATTTCCCCTCTCAGCGGCGCCCAGCTGCTGGAGGCGAAGACGAAGAAGATGGTGATGATGATCGGCGCGTTCGGCGAACCGATATCGCCGGCCGACCTGGACTTTTATCGCACGTCGTATCTCAACGATCCGCCGAACGGGTACGGCATCACCACGGCCGCGCTCCACGCGGTGACGAGCAACGGAGGCGGCTTCGAATACAACGCACTCGGCTTCTACCCGGGCCTGACCCAGGACGTGTTCGCCCAGCTCGACCGTCTGTCGGTGCCCAAGACGATCCTCGGCAACGAGCAGGGCTGGAAGGTGCCCACCGGCGATGCCTATACGGCGCTGTCCGCCGATCATCCGGTGCGCATGGCCTACGCGGAGAACAACGCGCTTTCCGAGATCGTGCACCCGGGCCGCGCGAAGAACAATCCGGCCTACGACGAGCTTGCGTTGTATTACCTGGCGCGCGGCACGGGCACGCAGTTCGCGGAGGTCCCGGGCCACGCGACCTTCGGAGAGTTCGGCACGTCGACGTGGACCGACGACGCCGGCGCTCGCGACCGGAAGCTCGTGCTCACCCCGGGCGCGAACGACGGGGATGCGCTGTCCGACGAGATCGAGAGGCTCGTTGTCGGCGGATGATCGGGGCCCCGCGGCCCCGGCCCGCAGATATTCCTGCGTCCCAAGCCGCCAAGCCCACGCAAGTTTCGCCAGATACGTGAAATTACCTGGCCAACGAGATTTGCGTGGGCTTCGGCGGATGATCGGGGTGAGAGCCGAACCTGGTTCACTTCCGGCATAGAAACACCACGAAAGTGCACGAAAATCGTCGCAGAACGAGCGATTTCGTACCGTTTCGCGGTGGTTGTTGCCCGGGAAGGCGTAAGGCGCCTGAAATCCCCGCGTGGGAGGGCCGAGCGGGCCGCCCCGCGGCGGAAAGCGCCCCAGCCCCCGGCTATCCGGTGTTGCGCAGCGCCGTCGCGAGCCCGTTCATCGTCAGCTGAATCCCGGTGCGGATGAGCGGATCGTCGTCGCCCGCGCGGAAGCGCCGCAGCAGCTCGACCTGCAGCACGTTGAGCGGCTCCAGGTACGGGAACCGGTTGCGCACGGATCGCGCGAGCGCCGGGTTGTCGTCGAGCAGCGAGGACTGCTCGGTGATCTCGAGCAGCACGTCGCGGGTCAGTTCGAACTCCGACAAGATCCGCGAGAACACCCGCTCGCGCGTCGATTCATCCGCCACCAGCGAGGCGTATTGGCCGGCCAGGCCCATATCCGCCTTCGCCATCACCTGCGCCATATTCGACATGGTCGTCCGGAAGAACGGCCACGTCGCATTAAGCTCCCGCAGCTGCGCGAGGCGAGCGGAGCGGTCGCCGGGGGCGCTGCCGGGTCCGCCGTCATCCAGCCAATCCGACAGCGCGGTGCCCATGCCGAACCAGCCCGGCAGCATCACGCGCGACTGCGACCACGACAGCACCCAGGGGATGGCGCGCAGGTCCTCGACGCTGTTCGTCTGCTTGCGGGAGGTGGGGCGCGAGCCGATGTTGAGCTCGCCGATCTCCGACAGCGGCGTCGACGTGGTGAAGTACTCGATGAACCCCGGGTCCTCGTGGACCAGGGAGCCATAAGCCTCGCGACCCCGGCGCGACAGATCGGCCATGACGTCGTACGCCGCCTCCGCCTTGTCGCCGAGGCCCTCGACGTTGAGCACGGACGATTCGATGGTGGCGGCGACGAGCGCCTCGAGGTTGCGGCGCGCCCGGCCCGGCTCGGAATACTTCGCCGAGAGGACCTCACCCTGCTCGGTGATACGCAGCGCCCCGCGCACCGCGCCCGGCGGCTGCGACAGGATCGCCTCGTACGAATTGCCGCCGCCGCGGCCCACCGAGCCGCCACGTCCGTGGAAGAAGCGCAGGTCCACGCCGAGCTCCTCGCCGAGCGCGACGAGCTCCAGTTCGCCCTGGTAGAGCGACCAGTTCGCGGCGAGGTAGCCGCCGTCCTTATTGGAATCGGAGTAGCCGAGCATGATCTCCTGCAGGTTCCCCTGCGAGGCGACGAGCTTCCGCATCGGCTCGTGCGCAAGGTAGTCGCGCAGGATATCGGCGCCCGCGGCGAGGTCCTCGATAGTCTCGAGCAGCGGGATGAGACGCACCTCCGAGCGCGGCGCGTCCGGGGCGCCGCGCAGCAGCCCGACCTCCTTGAGCAGGATCGCCGGCTCGAGCAGGTCCGACACCGACTGGCACATCGAGACGATGTAGTGCGGGATCACGCCTTCGCCGAACGCGTCGACGGCGCGGGCCGCAGCGCGCAGCACCTCGAGCTCCTTCTCGGTTTGCTCGGACAGCTCCGCGCGCGCCCCCAACAGCGGCCGGTCATAGGACAGCTCCCGCAGCAGCACCTCGACGCGCTCGGCCTCGTCGAGCGAGGCGTAGTCGTCGGTGACGCCGGCGACCGCGAACAGCTCGGCGAGCACCTCCTCGTGGGTGTCCGAGTTCTGCCGCATATCGAGCGCCTGCAGGTGGAATCCGAACGTGCGCAGCGCCCACTGCAGCGTCGACAGGCGCGAATCTGCGACGATTCCGGCGCCCACCGTGTTGAGCGAATCGGCGATAACCTGCAGGTCCGCCTGCATATCCTCGGGCCGTTCGTACGCGGGATCGGAGTCCGAGCCGATGGCCCGGCCCATGTGGTCGACCGGGACGCGGACGCCGGCAATGGTGTGCGCCGCGGCGCGCGCGGCGAGCTTGCGGCGCACCGAACGTACGGCGCGGCGGTAGGGCACGTCGCGCCGCGCCGCCTCGTCGTCGCCGCGCGAGACCAGGTCGTCCGCCAGCGCGATGAGATCATCCGACACCTCGACCAGCCGGCCCGACAGGCTCAGCTCGTTCTCGAGAAGTCGCAGCTGCTCGTCGTAATAATTCTGGATGACGGCGGCGGCGCGTGAGGTCGCAAAGCCCACGACCTCGCCCGTGACGTACGGGTTGCCGTCGCGGTCGCCGCCGATCCACGAGCCGGGCCGGACCACGGCGCGTTCGGTGTCGAGGCGATCGGCGATCTCCCTGTTCAGCTTGGGGATCACGTCGATGAGAGTGGCCTCGTGATACTGCAGTCCTGTGAGGATTTCGTCCTCGATGCGGGGGCGCTGCGAGCGGATGATCGCCGTGTCCCACAGCAGGAGAACCTGGCGGCGGATATCGAGCTCGATGTCGGCGCGCTCGGCGCTACCGTCGTCGAGCTTGTCGCGCTCGCGCATGAGCGCGGTGATGCGGCGGGTGATGTGGAAAACCGAACGACGCCGGGTTTCGGTGGGGTGGGCGGTGAGCACGGGAACCACGCGGGCCGTGCGGCGAAGCGCGGCCCAGCCGGCCTCGGAATCCCCGGAATCCTCGATCTTCTCCCACGTGCGAGCGAGATCCCCGTCCCGCGGCGGTTCGCCGTTGGAGATGTGGAAGGCCCGGCGGCGCTCGGCGTGCAGGTCTTCGGCGATGTTCGCCAGTAGCGCGAACAGGGAGAACGCGCGGATCACGTCGATCGCGTGCTGCGGGGAGATATCGGAGAGCACGTCGAAGGTGGCGCCGCGGTCGACCTCGGAGCGGCGCACCGCGAACGCGGTCTGCCGCGCGGATTCGACCAGGTCGAAAACCTCTTCGCCCGCCTGCTCGCGGACGGTATCGCCGAGAACCCCGCCGAGGAAGCGCACGTCGTCGCGCATGGGCTGGACCGCCTGCGACAGGGGGTCGTTGCGTTCGACTTCCGCGGAGATCACCGAAGCCAGCGGGTCGGATTTCTGCGTGTCGCCATTCTCGCCGGATGCGTTGGAGCCATTGTCTACGGAAGTCATGAACCCAACCCTAGGTGGATCTGCGGGGCGGCGCCCGCGGCGAGGATCAGCGTGGCAGGGTGGAAGAGAACGTTGGCGGGCTTGTCCAGGGGCGGAGGAATTCGATGGCGGTAGACGATCTGCATCTTGAGTCGATGCACAACTTCCGCGACGTAGCCGGGCCCGGGTACGAGACGCCGGACGGACCCATGCGGCGCGGGTACTTCTTCCGCGCCAACATCGTCGCCCCATCCGACGCGGACGCAGAGGCGCTGGCGCGGATCGGTCTCCGCACGATCGTCGATCTGCGCAGGCCCGAAGAGGTGGAAAAGAATCCGGACCACGACGTCATCGGCGCGGACTACGTGCACGTCGACGTGCTCGGGGAGTCCAGCTCGGCGGCGACCATCGTCGGGTATGACGAAGAGGCGACCCCGGAGAAAGCGCGGTCGGAAATGCTTCGCGTGTACCGCTCGTTCGTGGTCGACGCCGGATTCCGGGAGCGGCTTCGCCCGGCGTTCGAGGCGGTGATCGCCTCGGCTGGTCCGGTCGTCGTGCATTGCACGGTGGGGAAGGACCGCACCGGGTTCGTGTCTGCGGTGCTGCAGCTTCTCGCAGGTGCCGGGCGCGAGGACATTCTTGCGGACTATCTGGAGACCAACCGCCGTTCGGAGGCGTGGGTCGCAGATTTGGCTGCAATGTTCCGCGAGCACGCGCCGGAGCGTGCGGACACTCTGATCGAGCTGCTCCATGCACGTGACGAATACATCATCGCGTCCCTGGAGGCGATCGATGCCGAATTTGGCTCGGCCCGCAAATACCTCATCGACGGCGTGGGAATAAGCGCCGATGAGGTCGACCGGCTGCACGCCACGCTGCTCGGACACGAGAGCGACTAGCCTCCGTATTCTTCCTGGTCACGCAGCGCCCGCCGCGTGAGCTGTTCATTGGTGTGCGGGCCGAAGAACTGGGTGCCCCAGCGCTCGTCGATGCTGCGCCCGGCTGTGCCGACCGTCGCATCGAGCACGGCATCGATCCCTCCGCCGACCATTTCCGGTCCGAAGACCTCGCCCACCGCGTAGCCCGCCTTCTCGGCCCCGGCCAGATAGAGACCCGAGCCCAGAGTTTTTCCCACCCGCCCGGACAGCTTCGCCCCGAACGCATCCACCAGAGCCTCGCCGAGCGGGGCCCTGTTTTCCGCCATGTCCAACATGAGGTCGCCGACGAGGATCGAGCCTCCGGCATAGGGGGCGAGCGCAAGCCCATTGACCGCGAGTTGGGTCGCCGTCGGACCCAATAATCCGTTCGATCCGTAGCGGTGTGGGGTGAGGTGTTTTTCGTCCTTCGCCGTTGCCAACGACTCCGGGTTGGCGGCAGGCGGCCGCGCCGAGTCGGCATCCGACTCGGCGACGAGAGTGGCGATGGCTTCGGCGTGCCGGCTGTCGGCATCGAGCACGGCTGCCGCGGCGCGCGCGATCGACTCGGCGGCGCGCTCCGCGGCGGCGAGCCGGGCGCCGTCGGCGCCCGAATCCGAGCGCGCGGCGGCCACCGTCGACACCGTTATCGGCCCGGTCGCGGATTGCCCGTGATCGACGGAAAAGCCGTCGGACAAGATGCCGGAAAGCACCGTCATAAAAGTGTCGTGGGAAACGGAAACATCCTGGTAGGCATCGTTGTAGCAGCGTCGTAACTTAAGAAATACTTTTTCGAGCACGTCGACATAACGACGTTCACGAACTATCGCGTTACGCACCGCATCGGCCGAAATGCCGGTCCACACAGCGGGCAGGGTTTCGAGTGTGGAGGCGAGGCCCTCGCGGGCGATGGCGATGTTCTCGAGGGAGCTGTCGAGGGCCGTGGCCTCGTCGCGCAGGCTGACCGGGGTCCACGAGACGAGGTCGGCGAGGGTCGGATTGCCGGCGGCAGGGCTCATTCGGGGAGCGTTTCTCGCAGGAGCGTGGCGAATTCGGTGTCGGTGAGCACGAGCTCGTCGACCGTCGACTGCGCGGCGGAGGCACAGGCCTTCAGCCGTGTGGAGAGCAGCATCGCGTAGTCGGACAGGGAATGTCGGCGTCGAGGCTCGCCTTCCCCAGCGCGCTGGCCCAGAGGCCGTCGACTATGTAGCCGGCGCCCACGGACCTGACCCCGCCGAGCGAACCACCGGCGCCGGAGATTCCGCGTACGGCCGCGCGGATCTGCGGATAGTCGGCATACATGGAGCCGCCGGACGGGGGAGTGTCGGCCATGGGTGTCCTTCCGCTACGGGTACACCTATGACGACGTCGGCAGGGCGCGGGCCGGCTCCCCCGACGTCATAAATTTATGCGTGTGTGCGCCGCGCGCGTGAGCGCGGGCGACTGGGGGAAGGACCGGCTCAGGGCAGGAAGGTCGATCCTCCCATGCGGATGTGGGCGATGTGGGCCTCGGCGAGCACGAGGTCGATGACGATCTGCTGTGGCGCCTGGGAGACCAGACGTGCCCACAGGTCGAGCAGATCCTGGTCGAGCCCGGTCTTGAAATAGCCGTAGGCGTGGCCACGGGCGAGCAGGGCCAGAGAGAACGTCAGCTGCGGGATATTGGCCCACATCGGCAGCTCGACGGCCTGCGCCGAATTACCCTGCGCGCCGCGAGCGCGGGAGCCCTTCTTGGACCGGCGCGTCCCGGAACGGCGGGTGTCGACCTCGACCGTCGCGGGAAGTGCCTTGATGCGCTCGGTGATGAGGCGGTACAGCGGCCGGAAGCGGCGCAGCGATTCGTACTTGCCGAGCATCCGCTCGAACTGGTCGCGCACGTAGCCTGCGTTGAAGGACTGCTCGGTGCGCAGCAGCGACAGCAGACCCTCCCAGCGCGACGACGCGTCGAGCAGCGGACCGGGGATGGTCGGCCGGGACAGCAGCATGTTGCGCAGGGTGGGGTCCATTGCCGCCTGGACCTCGGGAAGCCCGAGGCGCACCGAATCCTGCAGGGGATCCTCGCCGAAGGCGAGAACGTTGAACAGCGAGTCGCCGCCGACCTCCCGCAGGTGGCTGGTGACCAGTGCCCGGCTCTCGCGGGGAAGCTGCTCGACGGTCGCGATGGAGATGAACAGGTCGATCCACGCCTCGCGGGTGCGGCCCGGGATCGACACCGACCGGCGCGCGCCAGCGGCGGCACGGTCCCAGGGATCGCCCATCGGCTCGGCCGGCCCGACCGGCTCGTTGACCAGGCCCGAGGAAATGAACGCGGCGAGCTTCTGCGAGGACGGCAACAGCGAACGGTCGAGCCCGACAAGCTCGGCGCGCGGGGACTGCCGCAGGTGCGCGGCGAGCTCGAGGCGCTGCGGGCGGTCGGTCGAGGGGTGCAGGTTCTGGGAGAGCAGCGCCCAGGCGTTCCACGACTCGGGCACCCCGTGGGGGACGAAGCTCGCCGCGCCGCGCCCGGCGAGAAACTGCGAGAGCAGGCCGAGGCCCGTGTTGGAAAAGCGGGAGGCAGTCTGCAGCGACGTCGTGCCGCGGTGGGGGAGTGGACCGGCGGGGACCGGGTCCCACGGATCCTCCACGGCCACGTCCACGCGGAGCCGGCCGGCCCCCTCGAGGGAGGAGGGCATCGGCGCGAAGCCATCGTTGACCGGGATCGAGATCGCCGGCAGCCACGGCCTTTCGAGCTGCCAGACGCGGCACACGACGTCGTCGACCTCCGCCGCTCCCGTGACCCGGAAGTTCTTTCCGTCGAGGGTGATGTTCTGCTCGGTGACCGCGTCGAAGCGCACAAGCGGAACGGTCCGCTTGAAATGGCGGGTTCCCTCGGCGTCAGGGTCGATGACCTGCGCCCGGAGCTCGCCGCGGCGAATGAGTCGGGCGCGTTCGGCGAAACGGCCGGCGTCGATGCGGAAGGTGCCGTCCATGTCGCGATCGAAATCCGCGCGCTGAGCGGTGCGGCCGTTGTCGTCGACGAGGAGCAGCGAGATGCGCAGGGTCGCGTACGGATCGCGGACCACGAGCGTCGAGTGCTCGAAATCGAACGGCGAGCGGGAGATGCACTGATCGGACCACGCAGGCGCCATCCCCTTGCTCGACATGCGGAAACGCAGGCGAGGCGGCCGGATGACGAGCGTCTCGGCGTGGGATCCGGAGGCGACCTGCACCCGCAGGCGCCTGGTCGTCGGGCCGAATTCCAGCGTGTCCGCGGAGACCGACAGGGCCGCTTCCGACGCGCCCTCTCCCGTTTCGCCGTCGACAGGCTCGCTGCTGAGCTCTGCGACGGCGCGGGAGGCGCCATCCGGCCCGGGGAGCCGCGGCGATTCGGGGAAGTGGGCGTAGAAACCCTCGGCGAGGAAGATGCGCAGGTCCACGCGGGCGTGCTCGGGCCCGTCGACGCGGATGTCGAATCCGCCGAGGATCGGCTCGGATTCGGACAGGCCGAAGAACGAAAGGACGGCGTCGTCGAAAAGCGGGTAGCCCTCGTGCTCGGACTCTGGGGCGTAGGTGCCGACGGTATGCCATTCCGCAGTGCCCGAGCGGCGGATGTGGACCGTCCACGGACGCGTACCGGCGGGCAGCGGCGGGACGTCGAGCCACGGGCGCGCGGCGAGCACCGGCAGTCCGTCCTCGCTCTCCACGCCGGTGAGCGACTCGATCGGCTCGTCCTCGGTGTCCCAGAGCGCGGGCAGCTCGTGGTTGCCGACGCGGATTTCGTGCGCGACCCCGGCCGCGTCCTGGACGACGACCTTGTCGAGTCCGTCGAGGTTCCACAGCTGTAGAGTCCATTGGCCCCAGCCCTCGGGGGTGTCGAGGGTTTCGAGCACCTGGGGCGCGCCGGACTTGTCGGTCGTCGGCTCGTGACCGGGCGGGACGAGCGCGAAAACCTCGCCCTGCGGGACCATCGCCGAGGTCGGGATCTGCTTGCCATCGGGCAGGAACAGCGCGACCGGGAAATCGGTGGTGAACAGGCGGAGTTCAACCGTCGTGTGGAAGCTCGGGTGGATGACGGCGACGCGCCGCGCCGGCTTGCGCAGCAGCGAGGTCTGGGTCTCGTCATCGCGCAGCGAGCGCCGCGGACGGACCGGGGTCACATCGTCCCCGGTGGACACGATCCACGGCTCGTCCGCGCATTTGGACACCGGCGGCAGCGCGACGCACACCGCGTCGGTGCCGTCGAGCCACAGGTACGGGCGCTGCATACGGTCGGCGGCGCGGCGGCTGGCGGTGGTTCGCGTCGGTGCCGAGCCGGCCTCGGCGGCCTGGGTGCGCAGGGCGTCGAGCAGGCCCTCGCGAATCATCGTCGGCAGGGAGTCCACGTCGACGAGCGTCGAGAGCGCGGCGTCGTCGGGATCGCCTACTCCGACGTCATGGGCGGAATCCGCACACGGGTAGGCCTCGACGAGGTCGACCGCCTGATTGAGCATCCGTGCCGACAGCGTCGGCGCCTGCTGGAACAGCAGCTGTGTCCCTGAGGGAAGCGTGCCGAAGAACTCGCGTTGGCTCGGGTCCAGAAGCCACTGGTACACGTCGTGCATCGTGCGGTGGGGGACCGAGGTCGTGAACGCGGTGAGCGCATCGACGATCGTGCCCATCGCCGACACCGGCAGCCCCGCGTGGGCAACGATGAGGTCCGCGAGATGGTGCGTGTGCAGGTCGACGAACTCGGCGAGATCGAGGTCGCGAAGCGCCTGCGCGAACTCGGCCTCGAGCCCCTCCTGCATCATGCCGTAGGAACCGGGGGAGTCCTCGGACTCGAAGAGCCCGAGCGCCTCGCCGATGGTGGGCACGAGCCCGTGGTAGACGTCCCGCATCGGATCGTCGACGATGTAGAGACCCCTGTAGGCGTTGAGCGAGGCGATCCCCACGACCGCCGACAGCGTCGCCGCCGGGTAGCGCTTGACGAAATCGGCGTAGGTCTGCGGGTCGGCGGGCAGGTCGCCGATGCGGGCACCGAGCTCCGCACACAGCGGGGTGAGCTCCTCCGGGCGCAGGTCCGCGTCGACGATGAGCGTCGCGCCCTCGAGCCGCGCCGTGAGCATGTGCTCCCACTCGAGCAGCGTTTTCGGAGTTTCGGCGGAATCGTCGGAGTCGAGCCGCGCCGCGGTGCGTTCGCTCGTCTTCTGGATGACGGCGGCGCTCACGTCCTGCGCGGGTGCCTGCGCCAGCGTCGCGGCGATGCGGGCGTCGGCCTGCGCACGGAACGCGGCCGATTCCATCGCGCGGTGCACGTTCTGGCCGAGTTCGGCGACGTAGTTGAAGCGGCGTACCTCGTCGGTGGATGGCGTGTGCCCGGGGAACTCCTTTTCCCAGCGGGGGCTGTGCCACCAGCTGCTCCCGAGCACGAGGCGCCAGGATTCGGCCGGGTCGGGGTCGGTGAAGGTCGCCGGGTGGCGGAGCATCGCGCCGGTCAGCTCGTATTTGGCTTCGGAGAAATGGGCGGGCGCGCCGCCGCCACCGCGGGCGCGGTTCACGGCCCACAACATGAGGATCGCCTTCTGCGCAGAGCGCGGTCCGGTCAGTAGTTCGTCGAGTTCGTCGAGGAGGGCGGCGGCGGGGATGCCCAGCGATTCCAGGGCCGCGAGCGGTTCGGTTCCGTGGCCGAGCTCGGCCATGATCGAGTCGAAATCGACGCCCGTGAGCATCGAGATCTCCTGCAGCGAGGCGAATGTGTCCTCCCCGAACGCCGCGGCCAGCGGCGATGCGGCGGCGCGGCGAATCTGCTCGCTCGTTTCCCCGTTCGGCGCCGCGACCGACGGGAAGACCGAGGTTCCCAGCACGGGGGCGTTGGCTTTGAGAACGGAACCGGGGTCCTTCGCGAATGCCGCGGCCACCATCGCGCGGTTCTCGTTGACGGTGTCGTCGTCCGTGGGTTCATCGAGGACGCGCATCGAGCCGTCGACGACCTCGAGCCCGCAGAATTCGCGCCACGCGTCGATGTCGTCGGCATGCGGCAGAGGCACCCGCGCCTTGGCGAGCTGATCGCGCAGTTCCTCCGGCGCGGCGCTGCCGGTGCGCAGCAGCTGCTGCAACATCGAGCGTTGCGTCTCGCGCAGCGACTCGACCGTCCAGTGCTCCCTGGGGGCGCCCTTCTTGGCCTTGCTGATCAACAGCCAACCGTCGGCCGCGTCGAGCTCGGTGTGCAGCGCGCCGACCAGCTTGCCAAGCGACACGCGAGTCCCGCGCGGGAGGCCCCAGTGCTCCCCGGCGAGCAGCTCCTCGGCCAGCTCCGGGACGCGGTGGAAGCTGCGCGCGCTGGATGCGAGCGGATTCAGCTCGTTATATATGACGTCGAACAGCGCGGCCAGCTCGGTGTCCGCCGCGAGGAGCGTGCCGAACGAGGTGCGCAGCTGTTCCGCGCGCGAGAGCCCGGCGAGGCCGGAGGTCTGCACGCGCAGAGCGCGCGGCACGCGGTTCCCGAGGATCGCCTGGTGGAGGAGGTACGCCTCGAGTGGGGCGAGGCCGTGAAGCCAGCCGGTGATCCGGCGCGCATAGACCGACTGCGGGGTGGGCTGCGGAACGCCGTGGAGGATCGCCGACTGGACGAGCGCGCCGAGCAGGCGCGCATTGGGAACGCCGCTCGCCGCGGCGGCCTTCGAGGGGGAGAGATCGGCGACGTCACCAAGCGAGACAACCGTGGGAGCGGGAGGAGCGGCGGTCTCGGATTTCGCGGCCGGACTCGGGATGATGATCTCTATGTCCGCGGGCAGCTGCGGAAACAATGTGCGCAGTGTGCTTCGCTCGTCACGCAGGTGCGGGATGAGGGAGAGCGCGGTGTCGAGCGTGGTCTCCGGGCTTGTCAGCTCGACGGGTTGCTCGCCGGGAGCGACGCGAATGTCGCTGTGACGAGGGCGAAGAGTCGCGACTGAAGGAATAATGTCGTGCCAGAGAGTCGCTGAATCGGCCCGCTCGGTGCTCTCAACCTTGGACATCGCTCCGACTTTAGTCTGATCCGACCAGCAGCGTTAAATTGACCTGCAGTCAACTCGCAATTTCTCTAGCTCTTCTCCGCGAGGGCGCGTTCGATATCTTCCCGAATCGCCTCCGGTTTGGTAGCCGGGGCGTACCGCGCGATGACGTTTCCGTCGCGGCCGACGAGGAATTTGGTGAAATTCCATTTGATCTCGGCGGAGCCGGCGCGGCCCCCGAGGAGCGCACCGATCTTTCCGGGCTGCTGCGCCTTGAGCCACGTGAAGACCGGGTGCGCGCCGGAACCGTTGACGTCGGTCTTGGCGAACATGGGAAAGTCCACGCCGTAGTTACGCGTGCACGCCGCTCCGATCTTCTCGGCGTCGTCGTGCTCCTGCCGGAATTGCCCGCTGGGGAAACCGAGGACCGTGAAGCCCTGATCGCCAAGTTCGCTATAGAGCTTCTGCAGGCCCTCGAACTGCGGGGTGAACCCGCACTTGGAGGCGGTGTTGACCACGAGAACGACCTGCCCGGTGTAGTCGCCGAGTTCCAGGGTTCCGCCGGTGAGCGTGTCGGCCTCGAATTCGAATAGGGACGTCGCCTGCTTGGGATCTGCCTGCGCCATGATGGGCCTCCTCGGGATCGATTGCGTGTCCGCATACTGCGTACTACGTACTACCCATAGTGCACGCAAATGCGTGCACGCCCCAGGCCTCTAGCGGGCGGGGACACCCTTGCGAGTCGGGTCCGACACCTTTTCCTCGTGGTGTTCGAGGTGGGCGAAGAGGCCTCGGGTGCCGAACAGCAGGGCGATCGCGAGAACGAGAACCACCGCGGCGGTCCAGTACGGGGCGGGCGCGCCCACCCAGTCCGCGATCTCGCCGGCGAGCCAGGCGGCGAACGCGCCGCCCATGAACCGCACGCCGGAGTACGTCGAGCTCGCGACCGCGCGCGGGAGATTCGTCGCGTTCATGGACGTCTCCGTGAGCGCCGTGTTGAGCACGCCGAGGCAACCGCCGCCGACGATAACGCCGACGATGAGTCCGGGGAGGCTCGAGATGACCAGCGCCATTGCGGCGAGCGTGATCGCGAAGACGGCCATCGTGCCAAGCATCGTGCGCAGCAGGCCGAATGCCTCGATCAAGCGGGGCGCGAGGAAGACCGACGTCAGCGCCACCGCCAGGCCCCAACCGAAGAATACGAAGCCCAGTTGGAGCGCGCCGAAGTTCATGCCCGCCTCGGTGGCGGCGTCGTGGATGGGGAAGGGGCTGTAGGCGAGGAGGGAGAAGAAGGCGAAGTTGTAGAGCACCGCGATGATGCTGAGCGCGGCAAGCGTCGGATTGCGCAGCGCCGCGAACGGCTCGAGCAGATGCACCTTATGCTCGGGCTTCGGCACCTTGGGCAGCATCACGATGATGCCGATGAATCCGATGGTCATGAGCGCCGCCGTGCCGAAGAACGGTCCGCGCCACGAGATCTCGCCGAGCAGGCCGCCAAGCAGCGGGCCGACGGCGAGGCCGAGTCCGAGCGCCGCCTCGTAGAGGATGATCGCGCCGGACACCCCGCCTGTGGCAGCGGAGATGATCGCCGCGAGCGCAGTGGAGACGAAGAGCGCGTTGCCCAGCCCCCAGCCGCCGCGCAGCCCGATGATCGCGTTCACGTCATTGGACAGCCCGCACAGTGCGGCGAAGATGATGACGAGACCGATGCCGATGAGCAGCGTGTTCTTCGCGCCGATCCGGCTCGACACCCAGCTGGTGAAAAACATGCAGATACCGGTGATGAACAGGTAACTGGTGAACAGAAGCATCGCCTGGCTCGGCGAGGCCTCGAGGGATTTGCTGATCTCCGGGAGGATCGGATCGACCAACCCGATGCCCATAAATGCGATCGTCGCCGCGAATGCGACAGCCCACACCGCGCGAGGCTGCTTGAGGAGCCCACCGGGGCTCGCTTGTTCTTCAGTGTCGATTTCGCTCATTGTGTCCGCCTCTTCTTGTCGTTCGTCTTTCGTAATTCGTGAAGAATCATTTATGACGTCGGAGGTCCGTTTTCGCTGCGACCGTCTTCGTCCTCCGCTGCCTCCGCGCGAATCATTCGCGAGATGGTCCTATTCGTGACTTCCAGCGCCGCTATTTCCTCGTCCGACAGCTGCTCGAATAGCGGAATCAATCGGTCGCCGGCATCGGTGCGAAGATCCGCGAGGAATTGGCGCCCTTTGTCGGTGAGCTGCACGCGTTTCGCGCGCTTATCGGCCGAGTCCGATGCCGATTCGGCGAGCCCGTCGGCGATGATTCTGCGCAGCACCGCTGTTGCGGCAGGTTGCGAGAGTCGGTCGAGCCTCGCGAACTCGGTGACCCGAAGGGTGCCAAATTGCTCGAGCAACGACAGCGCACGCCAGGTCGCCGCGGTCGTGTCATTCGGCGAGTTCTGCCGCTGGAAGCGGCTGAACCGCGCGGCCACGACCGTGAGGTCGATGGCAATCTCCTGGAGCGTGGAACGGGGGTAAGTCACGTCGGTCATAATACATAGATTGCTTATGTATGTGAAACCCGACTGCTGTCTCCCGGTGTGCGCCTGGATGTTAGAAGGGTAAGAAATGCGTTTCTTTTATATTGCGGTGTGCCATGAATTACTTAAATCGATAATTCAAAACAACCGGAGAAAGGGTGGATTATCGACAACTGATTTGACATTCAGCGGCCGATAACGCAATTTGTGCATAATGAATTCGACAGGGGTTAATGTTCACCCCACGAATCCCATGCAAGAAACGACAGAAATTTCGGGGGTCAACCCATGGCACGCCAGATCAATATCGAGCTGATTGACGACCTTGATGGAAAGGCGCTCGGCGACGAGGGTGTGACCATCTACTTCGGACTCAATGGCACCGATTACAGTATCGACCTTTCCAAAGAACACGCCGATGAGTTTTATGGCGTCTTGGATCCGTACGTACGCAATGCGCAAAAGGTGAGCACGTCTTCCCGCCGTGGCGGCGGAAAAACGCGCGCCGAAAAGGGAACGGACTCGAAGGCAGTACGCGATTGGGCGCGAGAGAACGGGTACAACGTTTCTGATCGCGGCCGTATCCCCGCCGATATCCTCCGGGCCTTCGCCGAGGCGCACTAGGTCCCGTAGCGGCGCTGAGCGAGGCGAGGTTTACGGCGTCAAGAAATCCTCGCGACGAGCAAAAGGGGTGGGCACCAGACGGTGCCCACCCCTTCTGCGTTGCTCGGGCGCTCTGAGTCGTGCGGGCCTTCGGCGTCCTTTCGCGCCTCCTAGACCATCGGCGTACGTAGAGCGACGAGGGTGTCCGCGAACCACGTGGTGCGCACGCCCTTGAGGTTGTCGCCGGCGATGGCGGTGGCCGGCGCGGCGCGCTTCACGCACTCGTCCACGAGGGCGGACTCGGTCGCGACACCGTCGACGATTCCGGCAGCCTGGGCGTCCTTCGCTCCGAAGCGGTGCGAGGTGAACATGGCAAGGCGCGAGGTCTGCGGCGGAAGCGCCGAGGTGACAAGCGAATGCATGCCGGGCGGGAACGGCATCGAGCGTGCGACCTCCGGGAGGCACCAGAAGCCGCGGTCGTCGCGCATGAGGCGGACGTCGTGGCACAGGGTGAGCATCGCACCCGCGCCGAAGGCATGCCCGTTGATCGCGGCGACCGTCGTCATCGGCAACTCGATAAAACGGGCGAAGACTTCGTGGACCCGATCGATATACGGCGCGAGGGCGCCCTCGGTGCCCCACGCGTACTCGACATCCAGACCGTTGGAGTAGAACTTCCCGGCACCGGTGGTGACGAGCGCCGCGGGGCCGCTCGTGGTCTCGAGTTCGTCGAGGCAGCCCTCGAGCTCGTCGAGGAAATCCCGGGAGAACACGTTGTCCGGGGCCTGCTCGGGGTCGTCGGGTTGGGAGAAGCGGAGCAGATAGACGTCGTCGATCTTTTCGAGTTGAGGCATGATGCCCAGTCTAGAACCGAACTCCGGGCACTTCCCGGCGTGGCTGACCGACGGCGTCGTAACGACGTCATACGCTGTGCGGCGTGTCCCGAAATGTTGCCTATGACGATGCCCTCCGCCGCGGAATCCTCGAGGAAGCCTCCGAGCGAATGCGCG
>NZ_DYXM01000088.1 GCF_020742175.1 Dietzia timorensis | reverse complement strand
AGGTCATGACCGCAGGCCAGAGCACACAGGTCGTCGAATATGTCGCGATGGCCGCGTGGGCCGTGGGAGGCGCCCTCACCGTGTGGTTCGTGGCCACGTACATGGCATTCGGTAGAGACCTGCGATAATAGGGCTTCCAGTCGTATCGATGCGCCTGCCCGGCACGGTACGAAGCTGACCATTTGAGTGGCCCGGGGCCGCTTCGATGCAAAGGAACGTTGACGATAATGACGAGCGCGAGCGCATCCGCCACCACCATATTGAGCTCCGACCTGCGCGAAAAGGTCACCCGCACCGCGCACGGTTGGGACGGGGTAACACCGGACGAGCATTGGGCTCAGGAAATACGCCGCCTCGCGGAGGAGCGAGACGCTACGATCCTGGCGCACAACTACCAGGTGGGCCCGATCCAGGACATCGCCCACCACGTCGGCGACTCGCTCGCGCTGTCGCGTATCGCGGCCTCGGCGGACACCGAGACGATCGTGTTCTGCGGCGTGCACTTCATGGCCGAAACCGCGAAGATCCTGTCGCCGGACAAGACCGTGCTCATCCCGGACGCCGAGGCCGGCTGCTCATTGGCCGATTCGATCACCGACGAGCAGCTGCGCGACTGGCGCTCCGAACACCCCGGCGCGGTTGTAGTGAGCTACGTCAACACAACCGCCGCTGTGAAGGCACTCACCGACGTCTGCTGCACCTCCTCCAATGCCGTCGACGTCGTCAACTCCATCGATCCCGATCGCGAGGTGCTGTTCCTACCCGACCAGTTCCTCGGCGCCCACGTGCGTCGCGAGACCGGCCGGGAAAACATGTTCGTGTGGGCCGGCGAGTGCCACGTCCACGCCGGTATCAACGGTAAGCAGCTCAGCGACCAGGCCGAATCGCATCCCGGCGCCGAACTGTTCGTGCACCCCGAGTGCGGCTGCGCGACCAGCGCCCTCTACCTCGCCGGGGAAGGCGCGGTCGAAGAGGACAAGGTCAAGATCCTCTCCACCGGCGGAATGGTCGACGCCGCCCGGGCCTCCGGCTCCAGCGAGGTCCTCGTGGCCACCGAGATCGGGATGATCCACCAACTGCGCAAGGCAGCCCCGGAGATCGACTTCCTCGCCGTCAACGAGAATGCCTCGTGCCCGTACATGAAGATGATCACCCCGGCCGCGCTGCTGCGTTGCCTCACCGACGGTGCCGACGCCGTCCACGTCGACCCGGTCACCGCGGAAGCGGCGCGCGGCTCGGTCGAGCGGATGATCGCCATCGGCAACCCCGGGTCGGGAGAGTGACCGCGCCGCGCGCGCGGACCGGGAACTCGTTCGTGGGGGAGCGCTCCGCGGCGTTCACCTCAGGTCTGGATGACGCCGGGCACCGCGCTCTCCGCGCCGCCCTGCGGGTCGCGCTGGACGAGGACCTGGCACACGGACCGGACGCCACGTCGATCGCCACCGTCCCCGCGGACTCGCGCACCACGGCGCGGCTCGTGGCTCGCGAATACGGCGTGCTCGCCGGGATCGACGCGGTGCACTCCGTGCTCGACGAGGTCGACCCGGGCAGCGCCAATGTCACCGCTCACGTCGCCGACGGCGAGCGGATCGAGCCGGGCCAGGTCGTCGCGACGATGGAAGGGCTCACCCGCTCGATACTCACCGCCGAACGCACCTTCCTCAACCTCGTCTGCCACCTCACCGGCATCGCCACCGAGACTGCGCGCTGGGTCGACGAGGTCGAAGGCTACGACGTGCGTATCCGCGATTCCCGCAAGACCCTGCCAGGGCTGCGGGAGCTGCAGAAGTACGCGGTGCGTGCGGGTGGCGGAGCGAATCACAGGATGGGCCTCGGCGACGCCGTGCTCATCAAGGACAACCATGTGGCCGCGGCCGGCGGCATCACCGCCGCGCTCGACGCCGTCCGCGCGCAGTTCCCGCAGCTGCCCTGCGAGGTGGAGGTCGATTCGCTCGAGCAGCTCGACGAGATGCTCGCTGCGGGCGTGGACTTGGTGCTGCTCGACAATTTCCCGGTGTGGCAGACGCAGATCGCGGTCCAGCGGCGCAACTCCCGCCGCCCCGCGACGCTCCTCGAATCCTCCGGCGGGCTCAGCCTGGACTCCGCGCGGGACTACGCCTCTACGGGCGTCGACTATCTTGCCGTCGGCGCGCTCACCCATTCGGTACGAGCCGTCGACCTCGGCCTAGACTTCTAAGTATTGCCCGCGGGTTTCCGCCCGGCGGACACCTGGACACCCGGTGGAGAGGATTTTCGTGCTCAATTATCTTGACCTGCGAGGCACGACGCTGAGCACCGCGGAGCTGCGGCGCACCCTGCCGCGCGGCGAGGTCGACGTAGCTTCAGCGGCCGCGTCGGTGCAACCCGTTGTCGACGCTGTCGCGCGTGAAGGCGCGAGCGCCGCGCTGGACGCAGGTGAGCGCTTCGACAAGGTTCGGCCGACAAGCGTGCGCGTACCGTCCGCCGTCATAGACGAGGCCCTGTCCGGCCTCGACCCGAAAGTCGCGGACGCGCTTGCGGAAGCGATCGAACGCAATCGCCGCGGCCACGCCGCGCAGCACCCGCAGGGCAAGGTCACCGAGGTCGCGCCCGGCGGCACCGTGACCGAGCGGTGGGTTCCCGTGGAGCGCGTCGGGCTTTACGTCCCCGGCGGGCGCGCGGTGTACCCGTCGTCGGTGCTCATGAACGTCGTGCCCGCGCAGGAGGCGGGAGTGTCCTCGCTGGTCGTGTCGAGCCCGCCGCAGGCCGAGTTCGGCGGCTGGCCCCACCCGACGATCCTCGCCGCCTGCGCCCTGCTCGGCGTGGACGAGGTATGGGCCGTCGGAGGTGCGCAGGCCGTGGCGCTCATGGCCTACGGCTCGCCGGAGGACGTTGACGGGGGAGTGGCGCTCGAACCGGTGGACATGATCACCGGCCCCGGCAACGTGTTCGTCACCGCAGCCAAGCGGCTCGTGCGCTCGGAGGTCGGTATCGATTCGGAGGCCGGGCCCACAGAGATCGCGGTCCTCGCCGACGACTCCGCGAACCCGGTGCAGGTGGCCTACGACCTGATCAGCCAGGCCGAACATGATCCGATGGCGGCGTCGGTGCTGGTCACCGATTCGCCGGAGCTCGCCGACGCGGTCGATCGCGAGATTGCCACACGCTACACGCGCACCCTCAACGCCGAGCGCGTCGCCGAGGCGCTCGAGGGAAAGCAGTCAGGGATCGTGCTCGTCGACGACCTCGATGCAGGCCTCCGCGTCGTCGATGCCTACGCAGCCGAGCACCTCGAGGTGCAGACCCGCAACTCTCGTGACGTCGCCGCCCGGGTCCGCAACGCGGGCGCGATCTTCGTCGGCGCATTCTCCCCGGTGCCCCTCGGCGACTATGCCGCCGGCTCCAATCACGTGCTGCCGACCTCGGGAAGCGCCCGGCACTCCTCGGGGCTCTCGGTGTACACGTTCCTGCGCAATGTGTACATGATCGACTACGACGAGGCGGCGCTCAAGGACGTCTCCGACACCGTGATCGCCCTCGCCGACGCTGAGGCCCTGCCCGCACACGGCGAAGCGATCCGCGCGCGCTTCGAGAACCTCGACGCGGGGGTGGAATAGATGGCACGGTTGGAAGACCTTCCGCTGCGCGACAACCTGCGCGGCAAGAACCCGTACGGTGCGCCCCAGGAGGGCGCGCCCGCGCGGCTCAACGTCAACGAGAACCCCTACCCGCCGTCGGACGCGCTGGTCGAGGCGATCGCCGAGGCCACGGCGAAGGCCGCATCCGACCTCAACCGCTACCCGGACCGAGACGCCGCTGCGCTGCGCGAGGCTCTCGCCAAGTACTTTTCTAAGCAGACCGGCGTGCAGGTCGGTGCCGACATGGTGTGGGCGGCCAACGGATCGAACGAGGTGCTACAGCAGCTGCTGCAGGCGTTCGGTGGCCCGGGGCGAAAAGCCATGGGTTTCGTCCCGAGCTATTCGATGCACCCGATCCTGTGTAGCGGGACCGACACCGAATTCATCGGGGTCCAGCGGACCGCGGACCTTAGCATCGACACCGAGGTCGCGGTCGCCGAGATAGCCCGCCACAGCCCCGACGTCATCTTCGTGACGACCCCGAACAACCCCACCGGG
>NZ_DYXM01000087.1 GCF_020742175.1 Dietzia timorensis | reverse complement strand
GATCTCGCCCGAGCCGAGCGCGGATAACTGATCCTGAGGAACCCCAAGGGACCCGAGCGCATCCGAGACGCCAGGGAACCCCGAGCTCCCCGGGGCCTGCACGGAGCCCGTCGACTGCGCGTACGCGGGCGCTGCAAGACCGCCGCCCACGACGATGAGCGCCGAGGCGAGCGCGGCGAGGGCGATGCCAGACCTACGAAATGTGGCGTGAGTCACGCCTTAAGGCTAGCTTACGGGCGCTTTTTGCGGCTGGTGAAAGCGGGTTTCACACCCCTAGACTGTCCCTTCGTGCTCACCCTCTCCCAACTGCTTGCGCTCGTCGGCGTGTGGATAGTCGGCGCCTACACCCCGGGCCCGGACATGCTGCTCGTGATCCAGCGCTCGCTGGCCTCGCGGTGGGCGGGATTCGCGGCGATGGCCGGGGTGGTCACGGGGGTCGCGATCTGGCTGGGCGCGTCGATGCTCGGGCTCGCCGCGATCCTCCAGGCACGCGAGGACCTGCTGCACTGGCTGCAGCTCGCCGGCGGCGGGTTTCTCGTCTTCATGGGAGTCACCGGACTGCGCAGTTCCTGGCCGGTTGCGCGCGAGAGCGTAGCGGCCAGGCGCGGTCATGTGGCGGCGACGTCATCCAGCGGTGGTTCCGTTCGAGGCGCAACGAGAACGCGAACGCTTCGCGGCGACTATGCGCGGGGGCTCGCGACGAACCTTTCCAACCCGAAGGCCGTGGTGTTCTTCGGTTCGCTGCTCGCGCCGTTCCTGTATCCGGGCGGTGAACGGCTGTCGATTGCGGCGTCGATGGGAATCTTCGCGCTGCTCGTCGCGATCGCCGCTCTCGCGTTTGCCTCGGTCACGCTCGCTGCCTCGCATCCGAAGCTCAACGCACGGATCCGGACCTGGCTTCCCGTGGTCGACGCGGTGAGCGCCGCGCTGTTTATCGGCATCGGGACATTCATCGCGGCGGCGGCGCTGGTGGAACTGACCTAGCGACAGTCCATAATGGACACCATGCCCGCACCGCAGAACCCGCACACGCAGTACCGCCTCTTCGACTTCGACGTGGATCAGTCCTGGGCGCGCAAATACAACGAGAAGCTCGGCGAGATCCGCCGGCTACAGATCGCCGCGGCAATCCTTGCCGTGGTCTGCCTCGGCGGTGCCGTCGTCCTCGGAGTCGTCTTCGGTTCGGTCGGCGCGCTGATGATCGCCTTCGTCCTCGGCCTCTTCGGCCTCGGTTGCCTCGCGATGATCTTTTACATCCCCCGCAAGATGGGACAGATCGACCGCACCTACGCCACCTCCGAACTTGTGCCGGCGATCGTCGCGAACGTACACCCGCACGTGCTCACGCTCGTCGCGCTCGTCGACCAGGCCGTCGACCGTTCGGCCGGTTCGATCCCCGCGCTGGTCACGCTCTCCGCGCAGAAGCTTCCGGGGCACGACCGGAAGGAGGGCGAACGCGTACCGTGCGTCGCCGTCGCCGGGAACCGCTCCGCACGAGGCAAGGACAACGCCTACCAGTTCATCTCCCCGATGCCGATCGCGTGGGGCACGAGCGACAAGGGCGTGATCAAGCGCGCGATCAAACAGATCCCGACCGAGGAATGGGACACGGTGCGCCGAAACGTCGGCCGCTTCGAGGAGATCCAGAAGTCCCCCGCCGGAATCCTGCGGCTCTAGGGGCTACGCCACATCTCGCGCATCGGTGCCGTGATTCGCCTATTCTTTTGCCAGTACGCGAACGACCGCCCGCGCGGGCCCCCTCCCACCTAGGAGTTCAGTAATGGCCGGTGGCCTCGTAGCCCTTCTCGACGACATCTCCGTGCTCGCGCGTATGTCGGCGGCGAGCATCGACGACGTCGCGGCCGCCGCGGGGCGCACCAGCGTCAAGGCGGCGGGCGTCGTGGTCGACGACACCGCGGTCACCCCTCAGTATCTCGAGGGCGTCGACGCCTCCCGCGAGCTTCCGATGATCCGCAAGATCACCATCGGTTCGGTGCGCAACAAGCTCCTCATCATCCTGCCGATCGCGCTACTGCTCAGCGCGTTCGCTCCGTGGGCGATCACGCCGATTCTCATGCTTGGCGGCTCCTACCTGTGTTTCGAGGGCGCCGAGAAGCTCCTCGACATGGTGCGGCGGAAGTCCGGCGAGAAAGACGAGGCCGCAGAACCGGCCGTGCGCCAAGGCGAGGACGCCGAGAAAAAGGTGGTGTCCGGCGCGATCCGCACGGACCTCATCCTCTCGGCCGAGATCATGATCATCTCACTCAACGAGGTCGCCGAGCAGAGTGTGTGGATGCAGGCCGCGGTCCTTTTCGTCGTCGGCATCCTCATCACGCTCGTCGTGTACGGCGTGGTCGCGCTCATCGTCAAGATGGACGATATCGGCCTCGCGCTCGCAAAACGCGACTCCGCCGGCGTCAAGAAGCTGGGCCAGGGGCTGGTCAAGGCGATGCCCTTCATTCTGTCGGCGCTGTCGGTGGTCGGCACGTTCGCGATGACCTGGGTCGGCGGGCACATCATCGTCGAGGGAATCGGTGACCTCGGTTGGCACGGACCTCACGATCTGATCGCCGCCATCGCCCACCCGGTCGCCGGACTCGCAGGGGTCGGCGGCGCGCTCGCGTGGTGCGTGGAGACACTGTGCGCATTTATCGTCGGCACCGTGTGGGGCGCGTTCCTCGCGACCGTCATCCATCTCCTCCCCTTCGGCAGCCACGAGGAGTCCGAGGCAACGCACTAGCGCCGCGATAAGCTAGGGCAATGAGCTTCCCCCTAGATCTCGAACTCTCCGCTCTCCGCAAACGCCGCAGCGAGAAATGGGTCTCCTACCCCGAGGACGTGCTGCCGCTGTTCGTCGCCGAGTCCGACGTCGCGCTCGCACCCCCGATCGCCGAGCGCCTCGCCGCGGCCGTCGCGGACGGCGATACCGGATACTCCGCGGATGCCGAGGGGCTGCGCGATGTCGTCTCGCAGTACTACACCCGCTACGGGGTCGAGTCCGCGCCCGGCGACGTCATGCCCGTGTATGACGTCGGAGTCGGCGTCCGCGCGGCGCTGGCCGAGTTCGTGCCCAGCGGAGGACGGGTGGTCCACCACGTTCCCGTCTACATGCCGTTTCCGGGGTGGATCCGCCGTGCCGGTCACGAGCCGGCGCCCGTTCCGTTCGACGAGGACGGCGGCATCAACCTCCCCGCAATCGAGGCCGAGCTCGCCGACGGTGCGCGCGCAGTGCTGCTGTGCCACCCGCACAATCCGACCGGCCGCATCCACCCGCAATCCGAGCTCGCCGCTCTCGCCGAGCTCGCCGATTCCTACGGCGCGATCGTGGTGTCCGACGAGATCTGGGCACCCATGGCCCTGCCGGGGAACGAATTCCGCAGCTTCCTCGCCGCCTCGAATACCGCGCGCAAGGTCGGTTTCGCGATCTCCTCGGCGTCGAAGACCTGGAACCTCGCCGGCCTCAAGTGCGCCTTCGTCATCACAGGTAACCGCGCCCAGTACACGCTCCCGCCGTATCTCGCCGGCGCCGCCGGGCACCTCGGATCTCTCGCCGCCCGCGTCGCGCTCACCGAGGGCGAGCCATGGCGCGAGCAGCTGATGGCCGCGCTCGACGAGAACGTCGACCTGCTTGAGAAGCTGCTCGCCGAGCACCTGCCGAAGGCGAAGATGGCGCGCCCGGAGTCGACGTACATCGCGTGGATCGATGCCTCCGCCTACCCGGAACTCGGAGACAACCCCGCCAAAACCTTCCTTTCCGAGGCGAAGGTCGCCTTCAGCCCCGGCATCGCCTTCGGCCCCGGCGGCGAGGGGCACTTCCGAGTCAATTTCGCCTGCAACCCTGCGGTTCTCACCGAGGCGTTCGAGCGGGTCGGCCGCGTGGCGGCCACGAAAGCCGACTGAGAACCGATCCGCGGGCCTGGACGCCCACACGATCGCGCCTATACTGTGAGCTGAATCACCAGTTCAATCATGGGCGGGAGGATGCGTGTCCCAGCAGCGGCCAGCGCGGACGTCATCCGTGGCCACGGAGCAGCACACCGGCACGCCGGTGGAGACCGTCGTCGGCCTAGTCAACGATCTGCTCATGCCCACGGCCTCGGACGACGGGCTCGTCGTAGCGCTCGCCGACGACACCGGCCACTTACGCCACATCGGCGGCGACAGGCGCGCGCAGTCGCGCATCGAGGAGATCGGGTTCGCGGTCGGCGAGAACTGGTCGCAGGCCAAGAAGGGCACAAACGCCCCGGGCACGGCCTTATTGCGCGGTTCCGCGCTGTCGGTGTTGCGGGACCAGCACACGCGCCCGGAGGTCCACGCGTTCAGCTGTTCCGCCGCACCGCTCGTCCATCCGTCGACCGGGGCGATCCTCGGTGCCCTCGACGTCACCGGCGGCGACGCCGCAGGCGACCCGCGCTGCCTGGCCCTCGTCCGCGCGACCGCCGCGGCCGCCGCACGCGAGCTGAGCATCCAGATGCGCGACGCGGCCACCCTGGACGCATACCGCACCCAGCCGTCTCCGCCGACGCTTCGCCTCGTCCACCGTGGCCGACCGTGCCTCGAGATCGGGGGATCCTCCACCCCGCTGACGACGCGCCACACCGAGCTCCTCACAGTCCTCGCCACCGAGCCCGGCGGACTCACCGCCGGGGAGATCGGCGCGCTCATCTACCCGGAGCAGACGGCCGCGGCCACCGTCCGCGTGGAACTCCTCCGCCTCAAGCGCCTCCTCGAGTCGATTCCCGGCGCGCCACAGCTCGCTGGGCGTCCGTACCGGCTCACCGAACCTCTCGCGGTCGACGCGCTTGAGGTGGTGGAACACGTCGGCCGCGGCGAATACGATCTCGCACTCGACCTCTACCGCGGGGAGTCGGCGGCCGCCGCAGAATCCGACCGCGTCTCGGCGATCCTGCAAAGCGCCTCTCTCGCTCTCCGCGAGGCGATGCTCTCCGACGCCGACCCCGACACCCTCCTTCGCTATCTGGAGCTACCGGAAGTCGAGGCGGACCCCGATCCGTGGCAGGTCGCCCTGCAGGTGCTGCCCGCGCGATCGGCGCAGCGCTCGGTCATCGTCGCCCACCTGGAAACGCTCCAGAGCAGCGACTCCGCATAATCAGTTCCCCGTAGGGCCCTGCATCTCCGCCGTCATGCAACGTTGTTGCAACGTGACGCAGATTACATTTGCAGATAACCGCACTGGTTAACAACCACCTGGTTGATCCGCAATGAAAGGAGTCCACCATGACGGTGTACGCGAACCCGGGGACCGAAGGCGCACTTGTCGATTTCAAGGAGCGCTACGACCACTACATCGGTGGCGAATGGGTCGCCCCGATCAAGGGCGAGTACTTCGAGAACGTCTCCCCCATCAACGGCAAGGTGTTCTGCGAGATCGCGCGCGGCACCGCGGACGATATCGAAGCGGCGCTCGACGCGGCATGGGCGGCGGCACCGAAATGGAACACCACGAGCCCCGCGGAGCGCGCGGTGATCCTCAACAAGATCGCCGACCGCATCGAGGAGAACCTCGAGAAGATCGCCGTCGCCGAGAGCTGGGACAACGGCAAGGCGATCCGCGAGCCGCTCAACGCCGACATTCCGCTCGGCATCGACCACTTCCGCTACTTCGCCGGCGCGATCCGGGCGCAGGAAGGGCATCTGTCGCAGATCAACGAGGATCTCATCGCGTACCACTTCCACGAGCCGCTCGGCGTCGTCGGGCAGATCATCCCGTGGAACTTCCCGCTGCTCATGGGCATCTGGAAGCTTGCCCCGGCGCTCGCTGCCGGTAACTGCGTGGTACTCAAGCCCGCCGAGCAGACCCCGGCGTCGATCATGGTGCTCATGGAGATCATCGGCGATCTGCTGCCACCGGGCGTGGTCAACGTGGTCAACGGTTTCGGCGTCGAGGCAGGCAAGCCGCTCGCGGCGAACAAGCGGATCCGCAAGATCGCCTTCACCGGTGAGACGACCACGGGCCGCCTCATCATGCAGTACGCCTCCGAGAACCTCATCCCGGTGACCCTCGAGCTCGGCGGCAAGAGCCCGAACATCTTCTTCTCCGACGTTATGAGCGAAGACGATGCGTTCTGGGACAAGGCGCAGGAGGGCTTCACGATGTTCGCGCTCAACCAGGGCGAAGTCTGCACCTGTCCCTCGCGCGCGCTCGTGCAGGACTCTATCTACGACCCGTTCATGGACACGGTGACCGAGCGTACGCAGGCCATCAAGACCGGCAACCCGCTGGACACCGACGTCATGATGGGTGCGCAGGCCTCGAACGACCAGCTGCAGAAGATCCTCAGCTACATCGACATCGGCAAGCAGGAGGGCGCGAAGGTGCGCACGGGCGGCAAGCAGGCCGACCTCGGCGGCGACCTGTCCGGCGGCTTCTACGTCGAGCCGACGATCTTCGAGGGCGACAACTCGATGCGCATCTTCCAGGAGGAGATCTTCGGTCCCGTCGTCTCCGTGGCGCGGTTCAACGACTACGCCGACGCAATGAAGACGGCGAACGACACGCTCTACGGCCTCGGCGCCGGCGTGTGGTCTCGTGACGGGAACGTCGCCTACCGCGCCGGCCGCGAGATCCAGTCGGGCCGCGTGTGGGTGAACAACTATCACAACTACCCGGCCCACGCAGCCTTCGGCGGCTACAAGAGCTCGGGCATCGGTCGCGAGAACCACCTGATGATGCTCGATCACTACCAGCAGACGAAGAACCTTCTCGTCTCGTACGACCCGTCGAAGATGGGCTTCTTCTAAGCCCGCAGGCGGCAGAACGCACGACCGTGGTGGGGTGTTCGGCGAGCGCCGGGCACCCCACCATTGTCTTCTCCCCATATCTGACGCGACAATGGATCACACACCAGGAGGTGCGCCATGACCACTTCGTCACTAGCGTCCACGCCCACCATCGAGGGCGAATCCACAAGCCGCGTGGACCTCACGCCCGCGGCTATCGAGTTGCTACAGAAGCTCGCGAACCGCAACGGGCAGCTCATGTTCCATCAGTCCGGAGGATGCTGCGACGGCTCCTCCCCGATGTGTTATCCGCAAGGCGAATTCCGCACCGGGGACTCGGACATCCTGCTCGGCACCTTTACCCTGCCCGATTTGCCGGATGACGTCGCCGAACTCGATTTCTGGATGAGCCGCGAGCAGTTCGAGGTGTGGAAGCACACCCACATCACGGTCGACGTGGTGGACGGGCGAGGCGGCGGTTTCTCCCTCGAATCGCCCGAGGGCAAACGGTTCCTCATCCGTTCGGAGATCATGCCCGCCTGACTCGCTCAGGACTGCGAGATCGGCACCGGGAACGTTCCGCCGTGGCCACCGCGGGTCAGGTCGTTGCCCGCCGGGTATGTGCCGCAGTTGTTCGGCGCGGGCACCCCGGCGAACCGGTCGTTCACCCAGCCGAGGGTCTCGAGTGCGTACGGAATCCCCGCCGCCACGTGGCTCGCGATCGGGTATTCGCGGTACACGATCGGCGTTCCCGCCTCGCAATAGCGGTGGGCCAAGGCGCGCACGTCGCCCGCGACCATCACGCCGTCGCCGGCGCCGGTGTTCTCGCCGCCAGGCGGGGTCAGCTCGATAAAGCCGCCTCCGCCCTGGACGAGGAGCATCGGTATGTCCGGGACCGGCGCGGTCCCCATGTTCACCTTGTCGACGATCTCCCTGATCGGCGGCACGTCGAGCGGCGCCGGATACTCGGGCTTGACGAGGTCGTCCCACGACATGCCCGCCAAACGCCCGAACCCGTCGATGATCGAAGCGTCCTCCATCTCATCCGCAAAGTACTTACCGGTCTCGGTGAGATACGGATCCATATCGATCTCGTACGCGCGCGCCAGGCCGACGATCGCCATGAGCACGACGCCGGACCACAGCGGCCCCTCGATCGCGTAGGTGAGGTTGTTCAGCGGGTTGACCAGGAGCCCGCCCTGCGCAGCACCGACGATAGAGGGCCGAAGTTCGGGCGCGTAGTCGTTCATCAGGACCGCTGCCCAGTTCGTCGCGATTGCGCCGCCGGAGTAGCCGATCATCGCGACCGGCGAGTCCGCCCGTACACCTCCGACTTCGGCATTCTTCGCAGCTCGCAACGAGTCAATCGTCGCCATCCCGTATTCCGGCCCCGCGGCGAAGTTTGCGTCCACCCCCTCGGTGTCTGCCATCACGACGCTGGCGCCCGACTGCAGGATCGGCAACATCACCGCCGTCTCAGCCGTGGCGATGCCTCCTCCCAGCGAGAAGTTTCCCGCCAGCGAGCGCGACGGCCCGTCCTCGGCATTGAGCGAATCATAGGCCGACTGATACGCGACAACTCGCCCGTCGGCAGGCACCGTCGGGTGCAGCACCGAGGTCACATTGAACTCGGGTCGTCCCTGCGTATCGGTCGTGCGATACTGCAGCTGCGTCACTCTCACCGGTGTCGCGAGCCCTGCGAGATGTAGCGAAATTTCCCGCTGCCGCAATACATCCCCCGGCTGCGCCGCCGCGAGATCCACTGCGGGATCGAGCTCGTAAAACGTGCGGTCATCACCGGGATTGACGATGCTGCTCAGCTCGTCGGCCTGGCCCAACGAATTCGTGTGGTTCGCGGCACTACCGGACGGCGCCTGCTGCGCCTGCGCCACTGGGGGGATGACGGCGGACCCCGCGAACACGATCGCCGCCGTCATGCTCAGCACGCCTTGGCGGCGGCACCACCGAAGGCTGCGTGAAGCCATTCGACTCGGACCGTTGCCGGCACTGATCCCCGACTGCCCCAAACTCCCTATACCCACTGGGTTTCCCTCCACCGGCCGCAGCGCTGCGCAGCCACAGCTTTTTCAATTTACAAAGCGGCGCTAAGCCGAAGTGGAACCGTCTGCGTTGCCCTCGGAGGCGGCTCGCTCGGCGAGCGAGTTCGGCGGGGTGAACCGATCTCCGTACTTTCCGGCAAGTTCCTTCGCGCGGGCGACAAACCCGGCGACTCCGGTGCCGCCCACGCCAAAGTAGTTCTTCACGTACTGACGGGTTCCGCCGGTCCACGCCGGATAGCCAATGCCGATAATGGATCCGACGTTCGCATCGGCGTCGTCGACGATAACTCCCTCGTCGAAGCACTTCTGCGTCTCGATCGCCTCGGCGAACAGCATCCTGTCGACGAGATCTTGCATCGGCGGCGAATCCTCACCCGTCGTAGAGAATGCCTCTCTCAGCCCGGACCACAGGCCGGTTCGCTTCCCATCGACATAATCATAGAAGCCTGCTCCTCCCGCGCGGCCTGTGCGGCCAATCTCCTCGACCATCTTCAGCACGACTCGGTCGGAGGCGGTGGGCTTGTACTCGACGCCCTCTGCCTCGGCGGCGTCGCGGGAGGCCTGTCGGATCTTCACCATGAGGTTGAGGTTCAGCTCGTCCGACAACTGTAGAGGCGCGGCCGGGTAGCCCGCACGGCGACCCGCCTGCTCGATCGTCGCGGGATCGATGCCCTCGTCGAGCATGCCGATCGCCTCGTTGACGTATGTCCCGATCACCCGGGAGGTGTAGAAGCCACGGGAATCGTTCACCACGATCGGTGTCTTGCGAATCGCCAGTGTGAGATCGATGGCCTTCGCGAGGGTTTCCGGGGTCGTCTTCTCTCCCTTGATGATCTCCACAAGAGCCATCTTGTCGACCGGCGAGAAGAAATGGATGCCGATGAAGTTTTCCTGCTTCTTCACGCCCGTTGCCAAATCGGTAATCGGGAGCGTCGAGGTGTTGGACCCGAGCAGTGCGTCTGGGTCGACCACGTCCTCGATCTCGGCGAACACCTTTTTCTTCAGGTCCGGGGACTCGAAGACCGCCTCGACTACGACATCGCAACCGGCGAGGGCGTCCGGCGACTCCGCCGGCGTGATCCGTGCGAGTAGCTTCTCCGACTTCTCCTGGGTGGTTCGTCCGCGCTCCAGCGCCTTGGCCTCGAGCTTCTCCGCATACGCCTTGCCCTTTTCGGCGCCTTCCAAGGACACGTCCTTCAGCACGACGTCGATGCCTGCCTTGGCGCACACGTACGCGATTCCGGCGCCCATCATGCCGGCGCCGAGCACACCGACCTTGGTGAATTGCGTCTTCGGGATCTCGGAACCATCGGCAGCCTTCGGCCGGGCGCCGCCGGAAGACAGATGCTGCATGTCGAAGAAGAACGCCTGGATCATGTTCTTTGACACCGGTCCCGTAGCAAGAGAGGCGAAATAGCGCGACTCGATGAGCGAGGCGGCCTCGAAATTCACCTGCGAGCCTTCGACAGCCGCGGCCATGATCGCCAGCGGCGCCGGGTTCGGCTGACCGCCGAGCTTCTTGCGAAGATTCGCAGGGACCGACGGGAGGATCGAGCTCACCGCGCGATCGTCGACCGTGCCACCGGGGATCTTGAAGCCCTTCTGATCCCACGGCTTTTCCGCGCTCGGGTTTGTTGCGAGCCACTTCTTCGCCGCGGGTACGAGACCGTCGACACCGTCGACCACCTCGTCGATGAGACCCTTGTCCAGCGCCTTATCCGGGCTGAACGAGCGTCCGGAGGTGAGGAACTCGGCAATCGCTTTCTGGATGCCGAACATGCGCACGAGGCGCACGATTCCGCCGCCGGCGGGCAGAAGCCCGAGGGTGACCTCCGGCAGTCCGACCTTCGCGCCGGGGACGTTCGCGAGAACGCGATAGTGGCAAGCGAGCGCGAGCTCGAACCCGCCGCCCATCGCGGCACCGTTCAACGCCGCAACGACGGGCTTGCCGAAGGTTTCGAGCCGTCGCAGCTGGCCCTTCATGTGGCCGGTCTGCCCCATGATCTTTTCGGCTTCATCGGGGCCGATCGCCATAATGCTGTTGAGGTTTCCGCCGCCGAAAAATGACTTCTTTCCCGAAGTGAGGACGACACCCGTGATCGAGTCGACCTCCTTCTCAAGTCGGTCGAGCGTCTCATCAAACGAGGTGCGGAACGCGTCGTTCATCGTGTTCGCGCCGTGGTCGGGGTCGTCGATGGTGAGAACGACGATGCCGTCGGAGTCCTGCTCCCACCCGAAAATATTGGTACTCATCAGTAGTAAGTTCTCCCGAAGTAGTGAATTCGCGTGTTGGTGGAAGCGGTCAGACCCGCTCGATGATGGTGGCTACGCCCATTCCGCCGCCGACGCAGAGGGTCACGAGCGCGCGCTTGCCACCCGTGCGGTGTAGTTCGTCGATGGTCGAACCGAGGATCATCGCGCCGGTCGCGCCCAGCGGATGCCCCATCGCGATAGCGCCACCATTGGGATTGAGCTTCTCGTCTGGGATGTTCATGTCCTTCTGGAATCGCAGAACGACGGACGCGAAAGCCTCGTTGATCTCCCAGATGTCGATGTCTTCTGGCTCGAGCCCAGCCATGGCAAGCGCCTTCTTCGCGGCCGGCGTCGGACCGGTGAGCATGATCGTCGTATCCGCGCCCGACGTCGCCTGCGAGACCACGCGTGCCCGCGGCTCCATCCCCATGTCGGCGCCGGCCTTTTCGCTACCGACCACTACCAGCGCCGCGCCGTCGACAATCCCGGAAGAGTTACCTGCGTGATGAACGTGCGTGATCTCGTCGACCCAGTGGTACTTCTGCAGAGCAACTGCGTCGAAGCCGCCCATTTCGCCGGCCATCGCGAATGAGGGCTTGAGCGCCGACAGCGACTCCACCGTCGCACCGGGACGCATGTGCTCGTCGCGATCAAGCAGGAGAAGCCCGTTACGGTCGCGGACCGGCACAACCGAGCGATCGAATCGCCCCTCGTCCCAGGCTCGCTTGGCATACTCCTGGGACCGCACGGCGAGCGCGTCGACGCGCTCCCGGTCGAATCCCTCGATGGAGGCGATGAGATCCGCGCCCACGCCCTGAGGGGAAAAGTATGTCTCGTAGTTCGTCACCGGATCGGTCGCCCAGGAGCCACCGTCCGTACCCATCGGCACGCGCGACATCGACTCGACGCCTCCGGCGAATACAACCTCGTCCCAGCCGGAGCGAATCTTCGCTGCAGCCATGTTCACCGCGGAAAGACCGGAGGCGCAGAACCTATTAATCTGCACACCGGCGACGGTATCGGGCATCTTCGCCGCGAGAGCGGCGATGCGGGGAAGATCCATCCCCTGATCGCCGATCGGCGTCACGATCCCGAGGATGATGTCGGAGATCCGGTCCTCATCCAGGCCCGGGAAACGCTGGCGAACCTCCTCGATCAGGCCGACTACAAGGTCAATCGGCTTCACCGTGTACAGCGCCCCGCCGGGCTTACCCTTACCGCGCGGGGTGCGAATGGCGTCGTAGATAAACGCCTCAGGTACTTGCGTGCTCGTCATGTGCTGTTCCAGAGCCTTCCAGTGAGACAAACGCTATCTGCCCAAATTGTAACGTGTTCTAGTTTACGGGCTCGCAACGCCAAGTACATGCGAATACCAAATCGCAGAACGAATAGATCAACGCAGAACCAATCCCGAATCTGCGACCGGAACGACCACCCAGACATGGAGGCTTACCATGGCGACTAACGGCAGATCGAAATCCGCCACATTGAGGCCGCATCGCTCCACGGAGCGCCCGATCCGCCACATTCTCCGACAACAACACATAGGTGGTCTTCTTGCCCACGAACAATTCCTCGCTCAACACGCTGCGCAAGCCGCTTATCGCAGCACCCATGGCGGGCGGGCCAACCACGCCCGCGCTCGTCTCGGCTGCTGCGGCCGCCGGCGGGATGGGCTTTCTCGCCGCCGGCTACCAGTCGGTCGACGCTCTACACAACGACATCACTGAGATCCGTTCGGCAGGAACGGAGCTGTTCGGCGTCAACCTGTTCATCACCAGGTATGACGACGCACGCAGCGCAACCTCGGACGACGAAATTGCCGAGTTTGCCAGGACCCTATCGGGCATTGCGGAGTCCGCCGGCCTCGACGGTCCGGCGACAGCATCGTTCACCGACAACGACTACGCAGGAAGGTCGACTACCTGTGCAACACTCCGGTCCCAATGGTGTCGTTTACCTTCGGCGTCCCCGATGCAGGCACCGTCGACCGCTTGCATGAGGCGGGCACCGAAGTCGCAGTGATGATCACTTCCGCGGAGGACGCGCGGACCGCCAGAGAAAACGGCGCAGACATCCTCATCGCACAGGGAACCCAAGCCGGAGGCCACCAAAGCACCTTCAGCATCGGCGACGGACCGGGACAGCGTTCCACGCTCGAATTGCTCAAAGACGTCACCTCGTCACTGCCGGATGTCCCCGTAATAGCGACGGGCGGAATCCATACAGCAGCCGATGCACGTGCCGCGCTCGACGGCGGAGCGATCGCCGTCCAACTAGGTACTGCCCTGCTCAACACACAGGAAGCCGGCACAAGCGCGGCTCATCGCGCCGGACTTGTTCGGCACTTCGGCACACATGG
>NZ_DYXM01000086.1 GCF_020742175.1 Dietzia timorensis | reverse complement strand
CGCCGGCAGATGTCACCGAGATTCTCTCCGTTACCCGGGGCGCACCGGTAACCCGGGCTCTGGCCGCGGCTCTGCGCTTCTATTTCGAGTTCCACGACGCGGTTGGTGAAGGGTATTGCGCGAAGGTTCATGACCCGATCGCCACGGCACTCGCGCTCGAGCCCGCACTTGGACGCTGGTCCCCCGCTCGGATAGACGTGGCGACGTCTGATTACCTGACGCGTGGGCAGACCGTCGCCGAATTCCGGCCCGAACGCTGGCGCGGTGGTGACTACGGGAGCGGCCGTCGCAACGCCGACATCCTCCTGGGCATTCCCGGACACTCCGGCCGTGCCGGTGTAGACGACCTCCTTGCCCAATGGAAAGCGCGTCACGTCCGTTGGGCTCGCGGCTGAACGCCTGGCAGTGCACCTGTTGGTTCTCGACAAATCAGCCGAAAGATTGACTTGGATTTCGGCAGTGTGGCCGATGTGCGATACGTCCAGACGCGTTGTAATCGACGGTGTAAAAGAAGCCGCCCGGCGAGTCCGGGAGCCACCGCGCTGGAGATGAAATGAACACCGAAGTTGTTCGCGTAGGCGACGGACGTGCGCCGTCTCGCAGAGACTGGATGGGTCTCGCCGTTCTGTCGATCGGACTCGGTCTGATCGTGCTCGACGGAACCATTGTCGGTGTCGCGCTACCGGATATCATCGGCGATCTCGGTCTCGAGTTCGCCGAGGCGCAGTGGGTGAACAGCCTCTACGCGGTCGTACTCGCCGCGCTCTTGTTGTCATCAGGAAAGCTCGCCGATGCGTTCGGCCGCAAGCGTCTGTTCATCGCGGGGCTTCTCGTGTTCATCGGTGGCAGTGTGCTTGCGGCGATGGCATCGGGAGCGGCACTGCTCATCGCTGCTCGTGCCGTTCAGGCTCTTGGCGCCGCCATGATCATGCCCTCGACGTTGTCCACCGTGAACGCAGTGTTCCGTGGCCGCTATCGCGCGGCCGCGTTCGGGGTGTGGGGCGCCGTGATCTCGGGCGCGGCCGCCGTCGGGCCTCTCGCGGGTGGGGCGCTCACCCAATGGGCGAGCTGGCATTGGATTTTCCTTGTCAACGTGCCTATCGGCGCGGTAGTCATCACAGGCGCGCTCGCGACCGTCCCCGAGACGCGAGGAGTACGTTCACAGCCCGGCGCGGATGTCGATGGCGCCTTGTTGAGCGCTATCGGTTTCGGCATGCTCGTGTTCGCGGTTATCGAGGGACCGGATCTCGGGTGGTGGTCGCCGAAGGAAGGCTTCAACTTCTTCGGCCTCGAATGGAGCGCAGATGCGTTGGTTTCCCCGGTGCCGGTGGCCTTCGCCATCGCTGTGGCTGCGTTGGTACTATTCGTGCGCTGGGAGATTCATCGTGATCGCGTTCGGCGTTCCGCACTCCTCGACGTCACACTGTTCGACCTGCGGACGTTTTCGTGGGGCAACATCACGGCGGGGATGGTCGCCGTCGGCGAGTTCGCGATCATCTTCGTCTTGCCCCTCTACCTCGTCAACGCATTGGGGTTGAGCTTTATCGCCTCGGGCGTGGTCCTCGCAGCGATGGCCATCGGGGCGTTCTTTTCCGGGGCGATGGCGCGCCACCTTGCGGCACGCGTGGGTTCGCCTGGCACCGTGATACTCGGTTTGTCGCTCGAGCTCGCCGGCGTGGTTGGGCTGGTCATACTCGTGGGCGTGAGTGAATCCGCGTGGGTCATCGCCCTTCCCCTGATTGTCTATGGGCTCGGTCTCGGGCTCGCCTCGGCGCAGTTGACAGGCACCGTTCTACAGGACGTCCCTGTCGAGGCCTCGGGACAGGCTTCCGCGACGCAGAGCACCGTTCGCCAGATTGGTACGGCATTGGGTACGGCGTTCGCGGGGGCGGCGATGTCGGTGACCCTGGCTTATTCACTTCCCTCCGCACTGGCCTCGGCCGGATTCTCCGGCGCGAGTGCGGACCAGTACGCGGAGGCGACCAGGCAGTCGGCGGGCTCGGCTATCGCGGCGCTGCGCGAACAGGGTTCCTCGAGCGTCTTCGGGGCGCAAGCGGACGACGTGGTCCATGCCTTGAGCGCCGGCATGGGTCAGGCGACCCAGATCGCCCTCCTTTGCGCCGCCGCGTTTCTGGTGCTCGGGCTTGTCGGCGCCGTTCAGGTCAAGCGTGCGTCCGAGGCATCGTCGGCGGAGTCGTCGTAGGCGTCGAGAATCTGCCCCGCCGCGAGCGTCGCCGTGAGTGAGCCGTCCTTGACCTCCGTGATAACGTCCTTGGCAACCTTTGCCACCGACTCGCGTTCGGTGAGCCGGGCAAGGAGTTCCTCTCGAACCATCGACCAGGTCCACTCCGCTTGTTGGTCGGCGCGACGTCGATCGAACTCCCCCTTGGCGAGCATCGTCTCGTGGTGTCGCTCGACCTCCGTCCAGAATTCGTCCACGCCTTGTCCGGATAGACCCGACATGGTCAGCACAGGGGTGGTCCATATCGCGTCGTGCGGCTTGATCATTCGCAGTGCCGACCCGAGTTCCCGCGCGGCGCGTTTGGCGTCCCGCACATGGTCGCCGTCGGCCTTGTTCACCGCGATCAGCTCAGCGATCTCGAGCACGCCCTTCTTGATCCCCTGCAACTGATCGCCGGTTCGGGCGAGGGTGAGGAACGTGAAGATATCGGTCATCTGGGCGACCGTGACTTCCGATTGCCCGACGCCCACCGTTTCCACGAGGATGACGTCGAAGCCCGCAGCCTCGAGGACGATGATCGCCTCCCGGGTAGCTCGCGCCACGCCGCCCAGCGTGCCTGAGGTCGGTGACGGCCGAATGTAGGCCTTGTCGTTGACCGATAGGTTCGCCATGCGGGTCTTGTCGCCGAGAATCGAGCCGCGGGTGCGCGTGGAAGAAGGATCGACGGCGAGGACGGCCACCTTGTGGCCTTCCTCGATGAGTTTCATCCCGAGCGATTCGATGAAGGTCGACTTACCCACGCCGGGCACGCCGGTGATTCCGACGCGCAGGGCTTTACCCGAATCCGGCAACAGCTCCATGAGCAGAGCCTGCGCGCTCGCACGGTGGCGCCTCGCAGAGGATTCGACGAG
>NZ_DYXM01000085.1 GCF_020742175.1 Dietzia timorensis | reverse complement strand
GCGAGGATCCCGACCGGATAGCCGTGGATCTCGGCCCACCCTGTGACTAGTGAGGAGCCGTAGAGCGGTTTGAATTCATCGAAGTCCGAGCCGTCGACGACGCGGGCGATGACGTCGCGCGGGTCGACGGGCACCTTGAGGTCCTCGCCGACGATGCCGAGCAGCTCCTCGGGGTCGTAGAGCGGCTCGTCGAAGTCCGGTCTGGGCGCCGGGCCCTGCTTGGCGTGGCCTATCCGGCGGACGATGCCGCGGGCGATTCTGGCGGCGTCGAGCTCGTCGGCGGCGAGGTAATCGCCTAGCCCGGATTCGCGTGCGTGGAGCCCGGCACCGCCGAGCGTTTCGTCGTCGGCGATCTCGCCGGTGGCAGCCTTAACCAACGGTGGGCCTGCGAGGAACACCTTGGACTGGCCGTCGATGAGGACCGTGTGGTCACTCATTCCGGGAATATAGGCGCCGCCCGCGGTGGAGTTGCCGTAGACCACGGCGATCGTGGGTATCCCCTTCTTAGACAGCCTGGTGAGGTCCCGGAAAAGCTGCCCGCCGGGGATGAACACCTCCTTCTGCGTCTGCAGGTCGGCGCCGCCGGATTCGACGAGGCTGATCACGGGCAGGTTGTTGCGCTCGGCGATGTGGTTGCAGTGAAGTGTCTTGCGCAGTGTCCACGGGTTCGAGGTGCCGCCGCGGATCGTCGGATCGTTGGCGACGAGCAGGCATTCAACGCCCGAGACAGTGCCGATGCCAGCGATCACCGAACCGCCGACGTGGAAATCCGAACCCCAGCCTGCGAGCGCGCCGACCTCGAGGAAGGGCGATCCGACGTCGAGAATCGAGTCGATCCGTTCGCGGGCGGTGAGCTTTCCGCGACTGCGGTGCCTGGCGAGCTTCGCCTCGCCGCCTCCCTCGAGTGCCTTGGCGTGTTCTGCGGCTATTTCGTCCCAACGGGTGAGCATGACCTCGCGGGCCGCGCGGAATTCTTCGGCACCGGTGTCGACGGTCGATTTCAGGATAGTCATCGATCAAACCCCAATCTGCGGGCTGCGAGTGTGGTGAGGATTTCGGTGGTACCGCCGCCGATGCCGAGCAGGCGGACGTCGCGGTACTGGCGGTTGACCTCGGTGTCTTCCATGAATCCGAGGCCCCCGTGGAGTTGAAGCGCGCTGTTCGCCACCCATTCGGCGCATTCGACGGCGGTGTTCTTCGCGTGGCACACCTCGGCGATGGCGTCGTGTCCGGCGACATAGAGATCGGCGACGTGCCGGGTGTAGGTCCGCGCGACCTCGATCCGGCGGTGCATCTCGGCGAGGGTGCCCTGGATTTGCGGGCGGGTGATGAGTGGGGCCCCGAACGTCTCACGCGTGCGCACCCAGTCGAGCGTGATGTCGAGGCAGCGCTGGGCGTGCGAGTACCCCTGCGCGGCGAGGGCGATGCGTTCGGTGACGAATGCACCGGCGATGTGGGCGAACCCGGAATTGACCTCGCCGATGAGATTGTCGGCCGGGACCCTACATCCGTCGAAGGAGATTTCCCCGGTGTCCGAGGCCCGCCAGCCCATCTTCTCCAGCGGTTCGGACACGTGCAGCCCGGCGGTGTCGCGCTCGACGACGATGAGGCTGAGCCCGGCTGCGCCGCGCAGCTCCTCGCCGCCCGTTCGTGCCGCGACGACGAGGAAGTCCGCACGCGGCGCCGACGTGATGAACGTCTTCGCACCGTCGATGACGAAGTGGTCGCCGTCGCGGACGGCCCGAGTGCGTAGGTGTCCGACGTCAGACCCGCCGCCAGGCTCGGTGATGGCCAGCGAGCCGATCTTCTCCCCCGCCAGAGTGGGCCGCGCCCAGCGCTCGATGTGCCCGGGCGAGCCCGCCTGCGCCATGTGCGGCAGCGCGATGCCGCAGGTAAACAGGGAGGCGAACACCCCGCCGGAGACTCCGGCGTTGTGCAACGACTCGCAGATGACGACGGAGTCGCGCATATCCCCGCCTTCGCCGCCCACCTCCTGCGGGAAACTCGCGCCGAGCAGACCGAGCGCGCCCGCCTTGCGGTGCAGTTCCCGCGGCAGACTGCCGTCGTGCTCCCACGCGTCCTGGTTCGGCAGGATCTCCCGTTTCGCGAAACCGGTGACCATCTCGGCAAGGTCGCGGACGTGGTCCGAGTTCCAATATTCGGCGGTCGTCATTGCGCGGCCACCCCGTCCTCACGAGGGTCGTATCCGGCGGGCAGGAGGTGCGCGGGAATGGTGACGACGCGCGAGCGCAGCCATTCGGCGAGGCCCTTTGCCTGCGGATCGAAGCGGTAGCCCTCGGCGACGCCTCGTCCGAGGATGCCGTGGACGACGAAGTTGAGCGCCCGCAGGTTCGGCAATTCGTGACGCTCGATATCGAGTTCGCGGGCCTCGGGCAGCAGCTCGCGCAGCAGCCGGGTGGTCAGCGCTGTGCGCAGCCAGTCCCACTGCTCGTCATTGCGCACCCACACGCCGATGTTGGCGTCGCCGCCCTTGTCCCCCGAACGCGCGGCGGCGACCCGGCCGAGTGGGGCTCGCACTCCGTCGCCCCCCGCATCGGGCGCGGACGCGGCTTCACCGCTCGTCGGCTCCATCGCCAACTCGTCTACTCGCGGGGGTTCGCCCGCGAGCGGGGACGGGTCGATGACTACCTGTTCGCCTCCGGGCAGTGTGAGGCGGTGCTCGACGGTGGCGACGTCGATGAATTTGGGTTCGTATACGCCGAAGGGTCCGCCTTTTCCGGGAGGTGCTGTGGGAGTGGCGCCGGGATAGCTGGCGAGCGCGAGCTCGACTGCCGCGGCCGAGAAGGGCTTGCCGACAGTCGCGGCGTCGTTGTCACGGGCGACGACGGTGAGCTGAGCGGAGGCGGCCGCCTCGGTGTCGGCGTCCGGATGGTCGGTGCGGGCGAGACGGAACTCAAGGTGCTCGGGCGCGGGGTCGAGCCGCGCGCGGAGCTGTCTTTCGACGAGCGCCGCCTTCGCCTCGATGTCGAGGCCGACGAGCAGGAAGGTCATCTCGTTCCGCCACCCGCCGACCGTGGTCGTCGCGACCTTGTACGTCTTAGGTGGCGGGTCGGCACGGCAACCGGAGATGAGCACCCGATCGGGTGCTTCCTGGGAGAGTGCGATGGTGTCAAGCCGTAATGTCGCGTCGGGGCCGAAATAGCTCGGCGAGGCGACCTCGTAGAGGAGCTGCGCCGAGACGGTTCCCAGAGTCACCGCTCCGCCGGTTCCCGGGTGTTTGGTAATCACCGCATCGCCGTTCTCCGCCACCTCCGCCAGCGGAAATCCCGGCCACAGGAGATCGCCTACCTCGGCGTCATCGAAAAAGGCGTAATTGCCGCCGGTGGCCTGCGTCCCGCATTCGATAACGTGCCCGGCGGCCATCGCACCGGCAATTTCGTCGAGGCGCTCCGGGCCCCATCCGTGCCACCAGGCGGCCGGACCGACGGTGAGCGAGGCGTCGGTGACGCGTCCCGTGATGACGACGGCGGCGCCTTCCTCGAGCGCGCGTGCGATGCCGAACCCGCCGAGGTAGGCGTTCGCGGTCATCGCGTCGGGCACGCCGAGCTCGTCCTTACGCTCGATGAGGTTGTCGCCGTCGACGACCGCGACGGGAGCGTCGAGCCCCTGGGCGGCGGCGAGCTCGCGGACCTTGGCGGCAAGTCCGTGCGGGTTGAGCCCGCCGGCGTTGGCGACGATGCGTACGCCCTTGTCGAGCGCGAGTGCCAGGCAGGTGTCGAGCTGGCGGAGGAACGTTTTCGCGTAGCCGAGGTCCGGGTCACGGAGAGTGTCCTTGCCGAGGATGAGCATCGTGAGTTCCGCGAGATAGTCGCCGGTGATGACATCGAGGTCGCCGCCTCGCAGCATCTCCTCCATTGCCGAGAGGCGGTCTCCGTAGAAGCCCGAACAGTTGCCGATGCGCACGGGTCGATTGCCGGTGGACGTGGACATGTTCAGTCCCTTCCTTTGCCGGGCAGCCCGGCGAACGCTTGTGTGATATCGAGCCAGCGGCGGGCGTCTGCGCCCGTGGCAACAAGGTCGGTGTCGCGTAGTGCCATGCGCTGGGTGACGCGAAGGCAGAAGTCGCGCAGCGAGCCGGTGACGGTCTGCTCGGCGTCGCCCGGCCCGAATGTGACGGTGTCGCCACCGGGAGCTGCGAGGGCGAGCCCGAACTCCGAAGCTGGTGGTTCCTCGCCGTTCAGCTGAAAGGAGAAATTGCGTGTGCGGTGCCCGATGCGCGCGACGAAGGGCAGCGAGGCGACCTCGGCGGCGGTGCCGTTGAAACCCGGGGCGCGGTCCGAGACGGGAGAGCCCGGCGGTACCGCGCCGAGGCCGTCGGCGACGTCGTAGCCGTGGGCGAACGTTTCCATAATGCGTGCGACAGCCATCGATTTCGGCCGCATAGGTGGACCGAACCAGACGATCTGGGTGCCCGGGTCGAGTGACTCGAGCCTTGCGGCCAACTCATCCCTGCCCTCCCGCCACTTGGCCAGGAGCTCTGCGCGAGGCAGAAGCGCAAGTTCGCGCGCCCCGGTATCAACGAAGCCCTCGGGATCGGCCACCGCGCCCTCGACGAGTGCATCGAACTCGGCTTTGTCCCCGATGGCAGCAAGCGATGCTCTGTCGGTCCAGTGCAGGTGGGCGATCTGAGTCGCCACGTCCCATCCTTCGGCGGGAGTGTCGGCGTGCCAGCCCGCCTCCCCCGCGGCCTCTACGAGCTCCTCGAGCTGCCGCCCCAGTACGGCCAGGGCGTCCAACGCGCCGTCCAGTGGAGCCGGACCCTTTGTTATGTCGTGGGTCACATTATTGTCCGTCACGAAATCCACCATGCACCCACTCGCCGAAAAAAGCAATCATGCTTGCTTGCTTTTTTTCGTCCGTATCACGCACACTTGGAATGTGATCCGCACCACAACATCGGAGTAGCCATGGAACTCGACCTGTCCGGCATCGACCCCTCCGCCCACGCGCTGGCCCGGCGCTGCAGCGTCGGCGACATCCCTTCGCGCGGAGCCCAAACGTTCGGCCCCAGAACAGCACTGATCGACGACGACGGGTCGTGGAGCTACGCCGAGCTGGAATCGATCTCCAATCGCTTGGCGCGCGGCATGCTGGCGCTCGGTATCGAGGAAGCCGAGCCGGTGGCGATCTTCTCGACGAACTCGCGCGAGTTCGTCGCCACCTATTTCGCCGCGGCGAAAGCGGGAATGGTCGCGCTGCCGGTCAACCTCCTCGCCGGCGCGGAGAACATCCTGCACGCCCTCACCGATTCCGGGACCCGCGTTCTCGTCGTGCACTCGTCTCTACTTCCGTTGATTACGCAGGGGCTCGCGTTCGCACCGGCAATCACGCACGTCGTCGTCACCCATGTGCCCGAGGGGCAAACGCTGGACCCGATCGACGGCTCCCCTGCCGAGTTGCTCCGCTTCGAGGACGTGTTGTCTTCCGATGACCGCGGGCTCAACACGATCATCACCGACCGCCAGATCGTCCAGTGCCTGTATTCCTCCGGCACGACGTCCCGGCCGAAGGGCGTGCTCACCAGCCATTTGTCGGTGTCTTTCGCGGGCCTGACCAACGCGGTGTTGTTCGGCGGGTCGTGGGGTGTGAAAGGGGCGTCCACGGTCCTCGCGCTGCCGCTGTTCCACACCGCCGGGCTCAATGGAGTGCTGACGAGCTACCTCAGCGTCGGGGGCAGGATCCGGCTCCTCCCCGGCTTCGACCCCGCGACGTTTGTCGAGGCGATCGCCGAGGTCGAGGCGAACATGATCCTCGCGCTGCCGATGATGCTCGAAGCCGTCGTCGCCGAGGCCGAGTCCTCCGGCGCATCGCTCGCCTCCCTCGAACACGTCGTATACGCGATGGCACCGATGTCGGAGGCTGCCTACGCCCGCGTGTCGAAGGCGATGCCCCAGGCGGCGATTGTCCTCGGTTCGGGCATGAGCGAATGCACCCCGGCGACCGTTCTGCAGTGGCCGGAGGACTACCCGGACACCGCCGGCGCCTGGGGGCATCCATCGCCGTCGACGTTCCACGCGATCACCACGCCCGGTGGACCCGACGTGCTCGGTGCGAACGCCGACGGCGAGCTTTCCTATCGCGGCCCGACCGTCATGGAGGGGTACTGGAATAACCCGGAGGCCAACGCCGAGGTCTTCACCGGCGGATTCATG
Source organism: Dietzia timorensis (assembly GCF_020742175.1). Taxonomy (GTDB): domain Bacteria; phylum Actinomycetota; class Actinomycetes; order Mycobacteriales; family Mycobacteriaceae; genus Dietzia; species Dietzia timorensis_A. The sequence continues at coordinate 3,907 of NZ_DYXM01000085.1, read as the reverse complement.
CATTCCGGAGACCTCGGCCGGATGGATTCGGACGGAGTTGTGTGGTTCGCCGATCGCGTGAAGGACGTGGTCAAATCCGGCGGGGAAAACGTGTCGTCCCTGCAGGTCGAGCGCGCACTCGCCGACCACCCGCACATTGCGGAGGTCGCGGTGATTGGTCGTGCGGATGACAAATGGGGAGAGCAGGTCGTGGCGGTCGTCGTGCCAGGCGACGACGCCCCGGGTGAAAGTGAACTCGTCGAATCGATTCTCGACTTCGGCACGCGGCACCTGTCCACCGCGCAGCGCCCACGCGAGGTCCATATAGTCGCCGAACTTCCAAAGACCGCGACAGGCAAGATTCGCAAGGTCGAGCTTCGCGACGTGGGAGGCGCCCGCTAGGGCAGGTAGCCGAGCAGCCGCGCCCGCGCGACGGACTCCATCCGCGAGTGGGTTTCGAGTTTGCCCGAGATGTTGCGCATGTAGGTCTTGATCGTGTCCGGGGACAACGAGAGCCGAGCCGCGACCTCGGCATTCGAGCACCCCAGCGCCACCTGGCTGAGGACGGCGACCTCGCGCGGAGACAGTAATTTACGGCTGTCCGACGTCATACCCGGTGTTGCGTCTACGTCCGGCGCCGCGGGGTTCGGCCCCATTCCGACGCGGGCGAGCGAGTCGCCGGCGGCGAGAAGCCTGCGCCCGAGGTCGTTGTCGCCGAGCTCGGCGGCGATGGCGTGGAGCTCGCCGTGGAGCAGCCGCAGGCGCTCGCGGTCGGTCGGCTCGAGCCCGTGTTTCGCCTCCGCGGACGCCACCTCCGCCATGGACAGGCGCCGGTCGACGTCGTCGCGCACCCGGTACTCGATGGCGAGATTATTCGCCGCAGTGGCGAAGACTTTGTGGGTGGCGTCGCCGAGCGAGGACACCGCGCGCAGACCTCCGTAGAGCATCGCGCGCACTCCCCCGCCGACCACGACGGGCATGGCGATGATCGTGCGCAGACCCTCGCGGTTGACGGCGTGGCGATAGTGGGTCGTGATGGCGTCGCAATTTTCGTAGTCGCGCACCTCGGCGGGACGACGGGTCTTGAGCACGCGGCCTCCGAGTCCGCGTCCGCTCTCCACCTCGACTTCGCGCAGCGCCTGGCTGCGACCGCCGAGGACGTTACGGAGCGCGACGGACCCGTCCACGCATTCTCCGCCGAAGACGACATCGAATTCGCTTCGTTTGTGCAGCTCGCGGAAGGCGGCGCCGAGCGCCTCGGAATCGCTGGGTCGGAGATGGGTCTGCGTGGGCATGAGTGTTATTTCCTACTATCCGCGGAGCTTGCCGATGATCGCGCTGAAGTCCTTGTCGGCGTTGTCCTCGGCGAACTCGGTGTACATCGCGGCGGCAGCGGCGCCCATCGGCGCGGTCGTGCCGGCCGATTCGACCGCGTCCATGGCCAGGCCGAGATCCTTGCGCATCAGTCCGGTGGAGAAGCCCGGGCGGAAGTCGTTATTCGCCGGGGATGCCGGCGCAGGACCGGGGACGGGGCAGTTGACCTCGAGCGCCCAGCAGTTGCCGGTGGCCCCCGTGACGACGTCGTAGAGCGCCTGTTCGGACAGGCCGAGCTTCTCGGCGAGGACGAAGGCCTCGCCGACGGCGATCTGTTGCACGGCGAGGATCATGTTGTTGCAGAGTTTCGCGGCCTGGCCCGAGCCGGGAATGCCGCAATGGACGATCTTCCCCGCCATCGGTTCGAGGACGTCCTTCGCGCGTGCGAACTCCTCCTCCGAGCCGCCGACCATGAACGCGAGCGTGCCGGCGGTGGCGCCCTTGACACCACCGGAGACCGGTGCGTCGATGTGGGCGAACCCGGCGGCGCGGGCGCGTTCGCCGGTCGTGCGGGCATCGTCGACCGAGATGGTCGAACTGTCGATGAACAACGCGCCCTCGGTGGCCGCGCCGAGGATCTCGTCGTAGACCTGCGAGACGAGCGCGCCGTTGGGGAGCATGGTGATGACGACGTCCGCTCCGCTCACCGCGTCGACTGCGCTGTCGCAGCCGGTTGCGCCCGCGGACACCGCGGCCTCCAACGACGCGGGTACGGGGTCGAAGCCGCGCACAGCGTGCCCTGCCGCCAGCAGGTTCGCTGCCATGGGGCCGCCCATGTTCCCGAGTCCGAGAAATGCGATCGTGCTCATCATGCTCCCAGTCCGCGCGTGGCGGCAGTCCGCCCGACCACCATGCGCATGATTTCGTTGGTTCCCTCGAGGATCCGGTGGACCCGAAGGTCGCGTTGGATTTTCTCCACGCCGTATTCGTGCAGGTAGCCGTAGCCGCCGAAGAGCTGGAGAGCCTGGTCCGCGACGTCCCAGCAGGTCTCTGTCACGAACATCTTCGCCATGGCGCACAGCTCGACGTGGTCTGGATCTTTGTCATCGAGAGCGCGCGCGGCACGCCAGAGCATCTGGCGGGAGGCCTCCAGCTTGGTCGCCATCTCGGCCAGCGCGAAACGGACAGTCGGCTGGTCGGCGAGCGACTGCCCGAAGGCCTCGCGTTCGCGGACATAGCTCACGGCTTTCGAGTACGCCTCGGTCGCGGCGCCGAGCGAACACGCGGCGATGTTGATTCGTCCGCCGTTGAGTCCGCGCATCGCGATGGTGAAGCCGGTGCCCTCGGTCTCTCCGATGAGGTTGGACGCGGGGACGCGCACCTGATCGAGAATCACCTGCCGGGTGGCCTGCGCGTGCCAGCCCATCTTCTTCTCGTTCGGGCCGAAATCCACGCCGGGCATGTCCGCGGTGACGATGAACGTGGAGATGCCCTTGGGGCCGGCCTCGCCCGTGCGCGCCATGACGACATAGAGATCGCTGTCTCCGGCGCCGGAGATGAACTGTTTGGTCCCGGTGAGCACGTAATCCTCGCCGTCACGAACGGCCTTCGTGCTCAGCGCCGCCGCATCCGAACCCGCGCCGGGTTCGGTGAGGCAGTAGCTGGCGAACAACTCCATCGTCGCCAGCTTCGGGATCCACTCGGCACGCTGGGTGTCGGTGCCGAATTCGTCGATCATCCACGTGCACATGTTGTGGATCGAAAGGTAGGCGGCGGTCGCCGCGCAGCCTCGGGAGAGCTCTTCGAAGATGCGTACGCCGTCGAGGCGTCGCATCCCCGAACCACCGTGCTCCTCGGAGGTGTAGATCGCCGCCACGCCCATTTGTGCGGACTCGCGGATCACATCCTTCGGGAAATGATTGTCCAAGTCCCATTCGAGGGCCTTGGGCGCGATGCGCTTGCGTGCGAAGTCGGCGGTTGCATCGACGATCGCCTGCTCGTCGGGGGTCATCACTGGCATGAGGGAACGGGTCCCCTTTCTTCAACTCTGTTGCGGCGCCGATGGCGCGCTAATCCATGAGTGGCATGACGAAGCTGGCGCCTTCCTTGACGCCCGAGGGCCAGCGCTGCGTCACGGTCTTGACCTTCGAATAGAACTTGATCCCCTCGGTGCCGTGCTGGTTGAGGTCGCCGAATCCGGACTTCTTCCAGCCGCCGAAGGTGTGGTACGCGATCGGCACGGGGATCGGCACGTTGACGCCGACCATGCCGACCTGCACGCGGTCGACGAATTCGCGTGCGGTGTCGCCGTCTCGGGTGAAGATGGCCACGCCGTTGCCGTAGTCGTGTTCGGTCGGCAGCGCGAGCGCCTGCTCGAAGTCCTCGGCGCGGACGACCGAGAGCACGGGGCCGAAGATCTCGTCGGTGTAGATCGACATGTCGGAGGTGACGTTGTCGAACAGCGTGGGGCCGATGAAGTAGCCCTCGCCCAGGGATTCGCCTTCGAACTCGGAGTCGGCGGCTCCGGTCCCACGGCCGTCGATGACGACGGTGGCGCCCTCGGATTCGCCGGCGGAAATGTAGTTCTCCACGCGGGTGCGTGCCTCCGACGTCA
>NZ_DYXM01000084.1 GCF_020742175.1 Dietzia timorensis | reverse complement strand
GACCGCACCAGGCCCGTGGTCGGCTATCAGGAGGCCAACGACTCCCTCGGCTCTCGCTGCCATCCGTCCACTCAGTGGACCGGCGCCACGCCCCTCGAGCCAGGGGCCTGGTCCGCGCTCGGCCCGTTGGCGATGATGTTCGAACGCGGATGGGCCGTGTCGATCAGCGATGTCGGCAACGATTCGCAGACCGGACCGCACGGGGTGTTCGCCGGCAAGTACGCCGCGAACGCGATGCTCGATGGCCTTCGCTCCGCGTTGCAGCTACCCGGCCTGGACCTTTCGCCTCAGTCCCCCGTCGGCCTCTTCGGTATCGCCGGGGGCGGCGTCGGCGCCTCGTTCGCAGCCGAGCGGCACGCCGAATACGCGCCCGAGCTGAACGTCCAGGCGAGCGTCGCCGAGGGAATGGTCGTCGATCAGCGCAACTTCGTGGAAAAGTCCGACGGCTCGGTCGGTGCGGGCTTCGCCTTCGCCACGCTCGTCGGGCTGGAGGCGAAGTATCCGGAGATGGACCTCGACGCCAAGCTCTCGCCTCTCGGCAAGCAGGTCGCCGACTATTACCGAAGCGAGTGCCAGTTCCCCGCCTACTTCACGCTTCCCTTCGTGCCGCTGTCGGCGCTCTTCGCGAACGGCCAGTCCCCCGCCCGGATTCCGGAGTTCCAGCACGTGTTCGACGACAATCTCCTCGGGTCCGACGGAGCGCCGTCGAAGCCGATGCTCATCACCTCGTGCGGCGCGGACAACTCGTTCATGTCGCTGGTGCCCGCCGCCGATACGCAGGGCCTGGTGGACCGGTACCGGCAGGCCGGCGCAACGGTGAGCCACCAGCCCTCGAACTGCGACGACATGCGGCTACTGACCAACCTCTACGGTTGGACCACGGACCTGTTCGGCATGCAGACCATCGACTGGCTGGAGGCCGAGCTCTCCGCCTGACGCCCGGCCGCTGAAGCGCTGCGTTACCCGGATGTGTCGCCGAGCACGGAGCGCCACGCTTCGGCGGGAAATGGGGCACGTCCGACGTCATCGGAATTGTGAAGCCGTTCTTCGGCAGCCTCGACCCGCCGCGCGAACCTGCGCACCGCTTGCCGGTAGGCGTTCTCCGAACCCGATTCGTGCCCGGTTCCCTCGCCCGTGCCGGAACCGAAAATCTCATAGCCCATGACGTCGGGCGTGGCGATTTCCCTGGGCACGCAGTCGCCGGGTATCCCGGCCTTGGCGCAGCGCGCGAGCACCTTATCCCCGAGGGCGAGGGCGGGCAGGTTCCAGGCAATACCGTCGAAAAGTCCGCGTCGGCCTTCGGAGGCCTTGGCCCGCTCCCACAACCGGTCCTGCTCGGCGGCGTCCAACTGCGGCGGGCCGTCCTCGAACCAGTACGGCGCGCGGCGGCGGAGCTTATCGAGCATCGCCTGCGCAACGTCGTCGATGTCGAAGGGGTCGGTGTCGTGCTCGGCGGTGATTGCCGTGTGGAACAGCACCTGCAGGAGAAGGTCGCCGAGCTCGGAGCGAAGTTCCTCCCGGTCGCCGTCGGCGACGGCATCGGCGAGTTCGAACGACTCCTCGATGAGATACGGGATGAGCGAGGCGTGCGTCTGCGCGGACTCCCACTCCCCTTCTCTACGAATGCGGGCGAAGAGTTCGACCGCTCTTTCCAGGGGCCGCTGCTCGTCGCTCATCGCGCCGCGACCTCGGGCTGGGTGACGACGATCGAGCCTTCGGGCTTGCCCGCCATCGCGGCGAGGAAGTCGGCGACGTACTGCAGCAGCTCGTCGTCTCGCGCCTCGGGCGCTCCGCCGGCTCCCGGGCGGGCCGCCGCGGACTTCGGCAGCGGCAGCTGCACGACCTGCGAGGTCGCCTTGTAAATAGCCGACGGGTACAGCCGCTTGAGCCGCATCTGCTGCGAGTCGAGCAGATTCAGCGGGGCGATGCGGATACGCGATCCGGCGACCACGACGTCCGACACCCCGTATTCGGCGGCGACGATCCGCAGCCGCGACACCGCGGCGACGCGGCGCGCGGGCTCGGGCAGCGGGCCGTAGCGGTCGAACAGTTCCTCGATGACCGAGTCGACATCGTCGAAGCTCTGCGCCTGCGCGAGTTTCCGGTACGCCTCGAGGCGCAGCCGCTCCGAGTCGACGTATTCGGCGGGTAGGTATGCGTCGACGGGGAGGTCGATGCGCATCTCGCGGGACTCGGGCTCGGCCTGCGGTGTCTCGCCGTCGGCGACCGCGCGGAACGCCTCGACGGCCTCGCCGACGAGCCGGACGTACAGGTCGAAGCCGACGCCCGCGATGTGCCCGGACTGTTCGCCGCCGAGCACGTTGCCGGCGCCGCGCTGTTCGAGGTCCTTCATCGCCACGGCCATGCCGGCGCCGAGGTCGTTGTTCTGCGCGATCACCGCGAGGCGGTCGTATGCGGTTTCGGTGAGCGTGCGGTCCGGCGCGTAGAGGAAATAGGCGTAGCCACGCTCGCGGGAGCGACCCACGCGTCCGCGCAGCTGATGCATCTGCGACAGGCCGAGGTTTTCGGCGCGGTCGACGATCAACGTATTGGCGTTACTGATGTCGAGGCCGGTCTCTACAATTGTCGTGCAGACGAGAACGTCGAAGTCGCGGTTCCAGAATCCGTTGACGGTCTGCTCGAGCTGTTCTTCACCCATCTGCCCGTGGGCCACGGCAACGCGCGCCTCGGGGACGAGGTCGCGCAACCTGGTCGCGGTCGCGTCGATCGAGGACACGCGGTTGTGGACGAAGAAGATTTGTCCTTCGCGCAGCAGCTCGCGCCGGATCGCCGCGGCGACCTGCTTGTCCGAGTACGCGCCGACGTAGGTGAGTACCGGCAGCCGGTCCTGCGGCGGGGTAAGGATCTGGCTCATCTCGCGGATCCCGGCGAGCGACATCTCGAGCGTGCGCGGGATCGGCGTCGCCGACATCGTAAGCACGTCGACCGCGTTGCGCAGCGCCTTGATGTGCTCCTTGTGCTCGACGCCGAAGCGCTGTTCCTCGTCGACGATCACGAGGCCGAGCTTCTTCCACCGCACGCCGGTGGCGAGCAGGCGGTGCGTGCCGATCACTACGTCCACGGTGCCGTCGGCGAGGCCGGCGAGAATCTCCTTCGCCTCGGAGTCGGAGGTGAAACGCGAGAGCCCGCGCACGGTAACGGGGTATCCGGCCATGCGCTCGGAGAACGTTTCGAGGTGCTGCTGGGCGAGCAGCGTCGTCGGTACGAGCACCGAGACCTGCTTGCCGTCTTGCACGGCCTTGAACGCGGCACGCACCGCGACCTCGGTCTTGCCATAACCGACATCGCCGACGATGACCCGGTCCATCGGCACCGGCTTTTCCATGTCCGCCTTGACGTCCTCGATGGCCGTGGCCTGGTCGATCGTCTCGGTGTAGGGGAAGTCCTCTTCCATTTCCCGCTGCCACGGCGAATCCGGGGCGAAGGCGTGGCCGGGCGCGGATTGCCGCTTGGCGTACAGCGCGACGAGCTCTGTCGCGATCTCGCGGACCGCCTTGCGTGCCTTACGCTTGGTGTTCTGCCAGTCCGCGCCGCCCATCTTCGACAGCGCGGGCGCCTCCCCGCCGACGTAGCGCGAAAGCTGTCCGAGCTGTTCCATCGGCACGAACAGCCGGTCCGGCGGCGCGCCACGCTTGGAGGCGGCGTATTCGATAACGAGGTATTCGCGCCGGCCCGTGGCGTTCTTTCCGCGGGTCGTACGTTCGATCATCTCCACGAAGCGGCCGATGCCGTGCTGTTCGTGGACGACGAGGTCGCCGGACTTCAACGCAAGCGGGTCGACCTGCGTGCGCCGCTTGGCGTGCTTGGTCTTGCCCCCGGAACGCCCGGCGACGCGGTTACCCGAGAGCTCCGACTCGCACAGGAGAACGAGGCGGCCCTGGGTGCTGCGGGCTCCGCCGTCATCCTCGGGGTCTGGCCCTTGGGCGTCCGCAGGGTCCAGCGCGAAGCCGTCGATGAGCGGGCCGACCAACACGGCGAGGTGCCCGGCCGGAAGCTCTCCGCCGTCTTCGACGACCTTCGCGGCGAGCTCGGCCTCGTGGGCACGCTCGACCAGCCGCGTGGCAGAACCCTTGGAATTGGTGACGGCGACGTACGTATCCCCCGCGCCCACGCCCTTGCGAGCCTCGGTGAAGAACGCGGCGAACTTGTCCTCCTTGCCGCGCGGCGCCGGCGGGTCCTGCGAGGGGAGCTCGACGAGAGTCCCGGCGTCCTCCTCGGCGAGGAAGCCCTGCGGCACGAGCTGCCACCACGGAATCTCGGCCTCGATGGACTGCTCGCGTACCTCGGAAAACGTGAGGTAGCCGGAGCCGGACAGGTCGAGCGATTCGGAGTCGATGGGCGCGTCCGAACCCATGGTCGCCGCGGTCCACGACGCCTCGAGGAACTCTCGCCCGGCGGCGGCCAGGTCTCCGGCGCGGCGGCGCACCTTATCGGGGTCGCACACGATGACCCGCGTGCCGGCGCGCATCAGTAGCGGCAGGATCTGCTGCTCGCCCGGCTGAAGCACCGAGGCCAGCGCCTCCATCCCGTCCTTCGGCACGCCCCCGGCGAGCGATTCGAGCAGCTCGCGCAGCGTCGGATTGTCCGGGTGCTCGGTGGCCAGCGCGCCGGCCCGCTCGCGCACGTCCTCGGTGAGCAACACCTCGCGGCACGGGTATAGGTCGATAGCCTCGAGCGCCCCTTCGGTGAGCGAGCGCTGGTCCGCGACGAGGAACTCGCGGATGGAGACGATCTCGTCATCATCAAACTCGACGCGCACGGGGTACTCGTGCGTGGTCGGGAAAATGTCGACGATACCGCCGCGCACGGCCATGTCGCCGCGCCGGGAAACCATGTCCTCGCGTGCGTATGCGAACACGCCGAGCCTCGCGACGAGCTCGGTCGGATCCAACCGCCCACCCACGCGCAGCTCGATGGGATCGCGGCGCGCAGCGGCCGGGGACACGGGCTGGATGACGGCGCGCGCCGACGCCACCACGACACGTGTGGACTCCCCGCCCCTGGAGCCGACAACCATTTCGTGCAGCACCTTGAGCCGCTGGCCCACGGTTTCCTTACCCGGCGAGAGGCGCTCGTGCGGCAGCGTTTCCCAGCTGGGGAACTGGGCAACTTCGTAGCCGGTGAGCGCAGCTACCGCCGCGGCGAGTTCCTCGGATTCCCGCTCGGTGGCGGTGACGACGAGCAGCGGCGCCTTCGCGGCCAGCTCGCCGACCACGAACGGGCGCAGCGCCTCCGCGGCCTGCACGACCGCGCGGTCCTTCTCTGCCGCCTCGCGAAGCATGGCCCCGGGCGCGCGGGTCGAGAACTCCGCGAATACTCCGCGTAGTGCCGCCGCGCCTTCTGCCTGTGCCACTTCTTCGCTCTCCTTGTGCCTCGCCGACTATAAAATCGTCGCCATTCTCGCAGCGCTCGACCCATCACCCAAACACTTCAAGTCTAGAGGCGGGCCCAGACATTCGCCCGCCCGGGGACAGCGGCAGTGGCAGTGGAGAACGCTGCGTGCAATCTCGTTATGGATTGCTGGGCGTTACGATTTACGCTTCGTCGCTTTCAGCACCGATATCCAGCGAAAGCTGGGCTTGCGCGGGTGCTTCGATATACGTTGCCGCGTCGCCTGGGTCCACCACCGGATGCTCCGCCCCCGACGTCACTATGTAGTCGTACAGGCCTGCCTCAACGGGGACGTCGAGATGAAGATCCATCGTCACGACGTTGAGCTCTTTCCCCTCCGAGCCGGGCATGGTGGTCTGCCGCGCGTTCGCCGACGTGGCCGTCCCGAGGAAGTAGAAGTCGGTCCCCTCGGCATCGTCTTTCTTGGCGAACAGATAAAGCGGGATCTCGTTCTTGGCGATCGCATCCACTTCTTTGCTCTTCAAGGTGCGGTTACTGCGGGTGAACCAACGGAGAACGCTTTCGTTGAGGAACGAATCCTCGTACGACGTGCTGGCCGAGACATCGTCGTGCTTGTGGTAAGTCACGAAAATCGGGCACGTCGAGGAATACGAGTCAACCTTGTAGCCGTACATCGTCCCTTGCTGGTTGCTTTCCCAATTGAGCAACCGGCACACGTCCTTTCGCGAGTACTTCTTCCCGATTTCGAGATCCGATTCCCACGTGTAGCGGTGCCTAGCTAGGTACAACCCCGTATTTATGACGTCGGACAGCTGATCGAGCAGCGCCCCGCCAACGTCGATCTTTCTTGAAATATCCGGGGCCAGCGCAATCTCCTCGTCCGTCCATTCGATGAGGGCCGTGCCGTATCTCTTGCGTTCGACTTCGGTGAAGAAGCTCAGGTCTGCGATTCTCCGGAGGGAGGAGATCGTCTCCGCGTCGTGGGACAGGCCTTCCTCGACCAACATGTCGACAAACGTCGATATCGACATCCGATGCTCTGGCTCGTCGAGCAGTCGGCGCAGCATCAGTAGTTCGTGAGGGCGTTTGCCTCCCAGGAACTCACGACTGACATAGGTGAGGACCTCGTTCTCCCGTTTGTTGGGGCCGGAGTCCGCCACCTTGAATGTCGTGAGCAGGTTCCAGTAATTGTCCTTTGCCCCGGCGACGACCACCGGGTCGGCCACGTCGAATCGCGCGAAGTCCCACAAGGTTGGTGTGGATCCGATACGTGCCTGAAGATCGTTGAACGCCTTCTTGAGGTTGCGAATGCTGTCAAGCTTCGTCGCGTCCAGCGCGGTGAAGATGCGTTCCTTGGACACGGCGTCAAAGTTGATGCTGGAGAGGCCTGCGACCTCTCCGACATCCTGCGCTTCGATCATCTGCCGCCGAATCGAATCTTTGTTGAGGCTGCTGTCGCCGAAGAGAGCGATGGGTACCAGGAAGTTATTGGCGTAGTTTCCGATGAAGTCGATGACGACCAGGTAGTCCTTGCCCGGTGACTTTCGTAGTCCGCGGCCGAGCTGCTGCGTGAACACGATGCTTGACTTGGTCTGGCGCAGCATGATCACCTGATTGATCGACCGGATGTCGATGCCTTCGTTAAAGATGTCGACGGTGACGAGGTAGTCCAGCCTCCCCGCCTCAAGATCGACAACCGCCTGTTCGCGCTCACCGATCGAGTCCGCGCCGGACAGCGCTCGCGTCCGCAACTGGTGCCCGTGAACCGACGCGGAGTTGAGCATGGCGGACAGCTGCTTGGCCTCATCGTTTCTACTACAAAAGATGAGACCTTTGACTTGAGTTCCGACGTGCCCATACCGTTCGATCGCGCCAACGACATGTCCGACGCGTTCCGGCGAGACAAGGCTCGTCAGCTGGGAGGTATCCGAAATCACTTCGCCGTCGATCTCGAAATCCGAGATCCCGTAGTAGTGGAACGGCGTGAGCATCTCTTCCTTGAGAGCTCGCTGCAGACGGATCTCGTAGGCCACGTTGAAATCGAAGAGCGCGAACACGTTGAAGTCGTCGGTGCGCTCGGGAGTGGCAGTAATACCGAGAAGGAAATCGGGCGTGAAGTGGTTGAGGATATTGAGGTGCAGCTGCGCACCCGCGCGATGCACCTCGTCGACGAGAATGTAGTCGAAATGTTTCTTGTCGATTCCCTCGAGCGCGCCGCCCGACCCCAGCGATTGCGGGGTGGCGAACACGTAGCGGCGGTCGATTTCGCGGCAGCTGCCCACGTACTTACCGATATCTTCCGGGGCTAGCCCTAACACTGCGGTGAACTCCTCGATCGCGCGGTCGAGGATCTGCTCGCGGTGGACGACGAAGAGCATCCGCCGCGGGCGGAATGCGCGAACATCGAGCGCGGCGAGGATCGTCTTTCCCGTGCCGGTCGCCGAGATCACCAGCGCCTTTTTCTCTCCGCTATCGCGGATGAGCGCGATCTGTTCCAGGGCCTCGGCCTGCATCGCGTTGGGCACGATCGCCGGTACCACGTCGGTCCCGGCTGCCGCCTTTTGCCCGCGCGGTCGAGGCGGAGGGGCGACATACTCCGCTTCGTACCGGTCGATCCATTCGTCCGTGAGTGGAACTGCGCGGTCGAGCTGAGTCTGGACGGCGGCAGAAAGCTGGTCGACGATATCCCCGCCAGGCAGTGCCGAGAACTTCAGATTCCATTCATGATTGAGCTTGAGCGCACTCGAGGTCAGGTTCGAACTACCGACGATCGCCGTCATACTTACGGGTTGTTCGAACAGGAACCCCTTGGGGTGGAACCCCCGGCCGGCGCCGTCGACGACGTGAACTTCTATGCCCAGGTCGCGGAGGTTAGCCAGTTCGCGGAATGCTTTCGGGTTATTGAACCCGAGGTAGGTCGAGGTGATGATGCGGCCGGTGCCGGCGAAATCGACTAGCGGCTGCTTGAGCGAGGCGATGGCGTCGGGCGAGACGAATGCGACCGAGAAGGTAAACGCATGCGAGCGACGGAGCTCTTCGACGATGGCCTTGAACATCGTGTTCTGCTCGGCGTTGTAGACAAGCCTTGGATTGAACAGCTTCTCCGATGCGGAGGTGCGATCGAGATGGCCGAAGCGCAGGTCGTTGAGAAGGCGGGTGGACAGGTCCACGTGTCAGACCCGCTCATTCGCCGCCGCGTCCGCCATGATCTTGTCGACCGCCGGGATATCGGCGGGCGCCCACTCGACCGAATCGAGGTCGGTGGCGGGGATCCAGCGAATCTCGGCATGTTCGGTGAGACTAGGCTCGCTATCGACGAGCGAGGCATAGAACGTGGTGAGGGTGACGAAGCCGAAATCGTATTCGTGGCGCGTGCAAGCGACCTCGTCGCCAATCTCCACTGTGCACTCGAGCTCCTCGCGCATTTCGCGAACGAGAGCCTCGCGCGGGGTTTCGCCCTTCTCGATCTTGCCGCCGGGAAACTCCCACATCCCAGGAAGAGACATCGCCTCACCACGGCGTGCGGAGAGAATCTTCCCGTCGGCGTGCACGACCGCGCCGACGACGTGAATTTCCTTCTTCATCTGGGCAGCTCCTGGATTGCTTCGGTGGCGACCGCTTCAGCTTATCGACTCGGCCGGCGCGGAACGTGGAGTCCGCGGGACGGATTCACCGCGCAGCGGCGCGGAATTCGCGCGCGGTCACGCCCCACCAGCGGCGCGCGTATTGGCTGAAGGTCGTGACGTCATCCAGCGCCAGCGCGTAGGCGATCTGATAAAAGGGCAGATCGGTGGTCGTGACGAGCCGCATGGCGACCTCCCTGCGGACGTCGTCGAGAATCGCCGAGAAACTGGTGCCATCCCGTTGGAGGGCGCGCTGCAGCGTTCGGGTGGACACGGCGAGCAGCTTCGCGGTGTCCCCGATAGTGGAAACGCCCGTGTCGAGAAATTCTCGCAGGATCTCGCGGGTGCGTTCGGCCATGCTGTCGGCCTTACCGGTCCTGCGCCGCTCGAGGTACGCGACCGCGAGCTCGCCGGCCGATGGGCTGACGACGTCGAAAGGCTCGTCGAGGAGCCGGGCCGGGGCCCGCAGCATGGCATCGTCCCACCCCGTCTCGACCGGTGCGCCGTAGAGCTCCCGATAGCGCGCAGGAGAGACGTGGAGTTCATGGGGAACCAGCACGGATCGCAGCCCGTAGTCTTCGCCGAGCAATTGGGTGATCGAGCGGTGCACGAACAGTAGCGCCATGTCGATAGCCTGTGGCGGCAGCGGAACGTCGGGGTCGCTGTGTCCGTACCGCACACCGAGGATTCCCGGCTCACCGAGCGGATCCTCGACGACGGAGATCTCGAGCGAGCGGGCGTGGAAAAACATGTACTTCGACGTCATCTCCAAGGCCTGGGTCGCGGTACGGGCGTTCTGGATCGCGACGGCGAGCGGGCCCAGCATGCTGAAGTCCTGTTCCAGTGCGACGCGGAGCCCGAAGTCGGGGCAGTTGAGCTCTGCCGCTGCCGTTTCGAGCAGGATGCCGATGGCAACGTCCTGGACGAGGATCTCGTCATCGTCGAGTGCCCCTTCGGGCAGGCCCGAGCGGCGCGCGAGCAAATCGGCATTGCCGCCGAGCGATTCGATCACCGATCGCACGCCGCGCACCCCGGCCGACCGCACATATGCCATATCGCCCACAATCCCCGCGTTTGGCGCGAAATAGCAAATTCTTGTCGCGATAGAGCAACTATTTTGACACCAAGAGGTCTATTGTCAAGACCATGACTACGACTTCGACCGGTGCCCGCGACACCGCCGGAACGCAAGAAAACCCCCTCGACCTGCTCATCGTCGGAGCGGGCATCGCGGGGATCGACCTCGCCCATCACGTCGCCGAGGCCTTCCCCGCGTGGCAGTGGGAAGTTCACGACGTGCAGAGTGACCTCGGCGGCACGTGGCACACCTTCCGTTACCCGGGAATCCGCTCGGACTCCGACATGGCGACGTTCGGCTTCCCCTTCCACCAGTGGCCGCACGCCTCCACGCTCGGCGAGGGCCCGGAGATCAAGGAGTACATCCGCGACGCGGCCCGCGCGAGCGGCGCTCTCGATCGCCTCCACCTGCGCTCCTTCATCGCCATGGCGGACTGGGACAGCTCCCGAGAGCTCTACCGTGTGACGGCGGAGTCCCGAACCGCCGAAGGCGAATCCGAGCGCCCCGCGGAGCGCACCATTTGGGCACGCCGCGTGCACTTCGGCGCCGGGTACTACTCCCACGACAACGGCTACCGCCCTCAGTATCCGGGCGAGGACGAGTTCGGAGGCGAGATCATCCATCCCCAGCAATGGCCCGAGG
>NZ_DYXM01000083.1 GCF_020742175.1 Dietzia timorensis | reverse complement strand
CTCTCGGATGTGACGTGGTGGCGATGGCGTCATACTCGAAAGTTCAATATCGAGCGATTCATTGCAAGTGACTTCACTCGTCACACTTGGGCACGGTTGTGGTGGCGCGACGTTCAGGTGTCACATGACATGTCGGTACTCAAGTTCCTCGGCGAGCGCAACACAAACCAATTCCTCGAGCGTCGGGATTCAGTCGGGTCGAGCCGGGAACTGATCTCATCGCTGACAAAGAGCTTGGAAAATTACCGAAGTGCGGACACGCGCGCACCGCAAGAGCTCGTCCGGGATGCCACGGCACGAACGCTTCGGCAAATGGCTTTGATCGATGATTCTGCCCTGGATCAAATCGATCGGAGTACATGGACCAATGAGATCGTGGAGGCCAGCGCAACCGCGATCGGGTTCGAGCAATGACGGCTCGCCGGCGGTGTAGCTTCGAACTGTCGTGCCCATCCTATAGCCTGTGAAGTTATGAAGGGGACGATCACAACGCTCGACTTGTTCGCCGGGGCCGGCGGTCTATCGCGCGGTCTTCATGCGGCGTCGGAGCGATTCATCGTCGATACCGCCGTGGAGTTGGATAGGGATGCGGCGGCGACATTCGAACTGGCGTTCCCGGAGGCCGAAGTGCATGCTCAGTCGATAGAGGACTGGCTAGCCGAAGGAGAGATTCGAGAAGTTGACGTAGTCGTCGGGGGTCCTCCATGCCAGGGGTTCTCCGCCCTCGGCAAGCAGGACGTTCGGGACGAGCGAAATGCACTCTGGCGCAGGTACGTTGAAGCCGTTAAGGCGTCGAACGCCAGGTACTTCATCATCGAAAACGTTCCACAATTCCTTAAATCCCCGCAATTCGACCTCTTTCGGGAAGAAATCGAATCCGGCGATCTACAGGATTACGCATTTGATGTGGAAATTCTCGACGCGTCGGATTACGGCGCCGCGCAGAAGAGGAAACGAGCGATAGTCCTGGGCTGGCGACGGGATGTGCCCAGGATCGAATTCCCGGTCATCACGCACCGAGAGAAGCCGATCACAGTCCGAGAGGTCCTCGAGGATGTTCGCAACGAGGTGGACAGAATCGATCTGCCACCACAACGATGCAAAGTCGACGGCCGTAATACCCCCGGACCGTTTCGACTCGACGAACTCCATCTGACCCGTCGATACACGGACTTGTCGCTAGATCGCTTCTCTTACATCAAGGAAGGGGGAAACCGTTTCCAGATTCCCGAAGAACTCCTGTCTGCGTGCTGGCGTAAGCACAAATCGGGTTCGGGCGATGTAATGGGCAGGCTGAATTGGGACCAGCCGTCGGTGACCATTCGGACCGAGTTTTTCAAGCCCGAAAAGGGGCGATACCTCCATCCGACCGAAAACCGGGCGATCACCCATCTCGAAGCCGGTCTGCTTCAAGGGTTTGGGCCGGAATCACTCTGGGTAGGAAGCAAGACCTCGATTGCCAGGCAGATCGGCAATGCGGTACCCGTCGCTCTCGGCGCTGCAATCGGGGAAAAGATCATCAAAGCGATGGATTCCGGAATCGATTCGGACAATGACACGGTCGATGAGGTCCGCGGCATCGACGGGAGCGACGTGCTCCCAGATCCGGAGGACCGTCCAGCCGCGTGAGGCCAGTTCGGATGCGAGTCGGATATCGCGGTCCCGATTACCGGCGATCTTGCTTTTCCACCACCCGGCGTTGCTGCGCGGTGACGTGCCATGGAGTGGGCAACCGTGCCAGAAACAACCGTCAACAAACACCGCAAGCCGGCGAGACTTCCACGCAATATCGGCCCGTGTCCGAATGGTGGCGTCGGGGCGGACATCTAGGCGAAATCGACGGCCACGAGCGTGAAGTTCCCGGCGGATGGCGAGCTCGCACGCTGTATCTCTAGTCTTCTGCCTCCGCATTCGCTCGCTGGTTCGCGGATCTGTGGGAATTGGAAACTGGAACCTTCGATAATTTCAGCGACCGGCGCGGACTAGCGGCGAGCCGCGGCGAGGCGCTCGGACCGCAGGCGCTCCTGCGCCGGCACATCGACCGGATCCAGCGCATCCACGCCGAGAGCCCGAGAAAGCAGCAGATCCGCGAGCTGGGGATTGCGCGAGAGCGCAGGACCGTGCATGTACGTCGCGATTATGCTGCCTTGAACTACGCCCTCTCCGCCGTCATCGGCGGGGCCCTCGCCACCGGCGACGCCGTTACCCGTCCCGGCGGTGACACGGCCGAGCGGGGCCGCGTCGGGGCCGAGCTTCGTGGCGCCCATATGGTTCTCGAAGCCGAGGAGCGGCTCGGTGAGGCCGTCCAGCAGGGGAGTGGACGCGACCTCGCCGATCGAGCGGGTCTTCTGCGGCAGCGTAGTGACATCGAGCAGGCCGAGGCCGGGCACGCGCGAACCATCGGCGATCGCGAACCATTCGCCGAAAATCTGCATACCTGCGCAGATCGCGAGGACCGGGGTGCCCTTCGCGACAGCGGACTGCACCCCGCGCGAATCGCTCAGGTGCTTCGTCGCGAGCACCTGCGCGGCATCCTCACCGCCGCCGACGGCATAAATATCGCAGGAATCCGGGACCGGATCGTCGAGCGTGATGCGCACGATCTCGGCATCGTATCCGCGCCAGCGCAACCGCTGCCGCAGGATCAGCGCGTTACCGTCGTCGCCGTAGGTGCCCATCACGTCGGGGAGGATCAACCCGATCCGAACCGTCGAATCGCTCGTGCTCATTACTTGCCTCCCTTGCGTTCGCCGATCGCGCGACCGAGATCGCGGAAGGCCGTGTAGTTGGCGAGGACCTCGACCCGGCCCGGCGGGCACGCGGCGATCGCCTCGAGCGGGGCGTCGATCAGCGTGTGCTTGACCCCCGCGTAGGTGAGCCGCACCGACAGGTCCGCGCCGCGCTCGCCGGACGCGAAGACCTCGAGCTCGGAGAACGACTCGAACTGCACGTCCCACAGCCACGACAGGTCCACGCCGTCGGCGACCTGGCCGTTGACGGCGATGACGAGGCCCTCTGCGGACTTGTCGATCATCGACAGCGCCTCCTGCCAGCCCGCGGGATTCTTCGCGAGCAGCAGATGCGCCTCCTGCTCGCCGAGGGTGACCGTGGAATAGCGGCCGGCGACGTCAGACACCTTCCCGACCGCCTCGACCGCGCGTTGCGGATCGGCGCCCATCGCCACGGCGCCCGCGACGGCCTGCGCCGCGTTGCCGCGGTTCGCACGGCCGGGCAGCGCCAGTTCCATCGGCGCGGAGAACCCGTCCGGCCCGTGGATGTGGGTGTCGTCGACCCACCACGCGGGCGTCGGGCGCTCGAAGCGGGCGCCGCCGGGCATGGTGGCGGTCGCGTGCCAATGCATCTCGGTGGCGCCGGAGACACCCGGCTCGGTGGAGCGGACCACCGCGGAACCGGTACGCGGACAACTCACCGAGTCGCCCG
>NZ_DYXM01000082.1 GCF_020742175.1 Dietzia timorensis | reverse complement strand
GCGTCGGTCTGCTTGAAGCGCGCGTGCTCGCGGGAGGCGAGGGTCATGTCGCACACCACGTGCAGCGAGTGGCCGCCACCCGCGGCCCAGCCGTTGACGAGGCAGATGACGACCTTCGGCATCGTGCGGATGAGTCGCTGCACCTCGAGGATGTGTAGGCGCCCGCCCTCCGCCTTGACCCGCGCCTCGTCGACCTTGTCCGCCGTCGCTGCGGAGACGTCGCCGTCGTGGTCCGTGGCGTACTGGTATCCCGAGCGGCCGCGGATGCGCTGGTCGCCGCCGGAGCAGAATGCCCAGCCGCCGTCTTTTTCCGAGGGCCCGTTTCCGGTGAACAGCACGGTGCCGACATCTGGCGAGCGGCGGGCGTGGTCGAACACGCGGTAGAGCTCGTCGACCGTGTGCGGGCGGAACGCGTTGCGCACCTCCGGCCGGTCGAACGCGATGCGCACCGTCCCGTCGGCGCGCTCGGTCCCGACGTGGCGGTGGTAGGTCAGGTCGGTGAGGTCCTCGAACCCCGGCACCGTGCGCCACTGGCTCGGGTCGAAGGGGTTGCCGCTGGTCTGTGATGCGCTGGTCATGGCTGCCACGTTAGCGAACTAGCGTGGAGCACATGGACGGAGCTATCGATAACCCCGCGAACCCCGGCACTGGCCAGGGTGGTGCGGGCGAAGGGGTGCAGCTGCCTGCGCTCGACGAGATTGTCGAGCGCGCGCGGGTCGTGTCGTTGCCGATGCGGGTGCGGTTCCGCGACGTCACCCGGCGTGAGGCGCTGCTGGTCGAGGGCCCGGCGGGCTGGGGAGAGTTCGCGCCGTTCGCCGAATACGGCGACGCCGAGGCGGCCTCATGGCTGCGCTCGGCGCTCGAAATGGCGTGGCAGGGGCCGCCGCGGCCGCTGCGCGAGCTGGTTCCGGTCAACGCGACGGTGCCGTCGGTTCCGCCTGCCGAGGTCGCGGGCATCCTCGAACGGTTCCCCGGGTGCCGGACCGTCAAGGTCAAGGTGGGGCCCTCGCCCAGCACCCCGTCTTCGCTGGATGACGACGCCGCGCGTGTGTCCGCGGCGCTGGACGCGATCCCGGGTGCGTTGGTCCGGGTGGACGCGAACCGTGCGTGGTCCGTGGCGGAGGCGTACGAGGCGGCGCGGGTGCTCGGACGCGTCGTCGCCGAGCGGGGTGGCATTTTCGAGTACATGGAACAGCCGTGCGCGTCGGTGCCCGAGCTCGCCCAGCTGCGCGGGGAGATCGCGGCCGGCGCCGAGCGAGGGTACATCGTCGGCGGGACGCTCGCCGGCGGCGCGATCGCGGTCGCCGCGGACGAGTCGATCCGGCGCGCCGAGGACCCGCTGCTCGTCGCGCACGCCGGGGGAGCGGACCGCGCCGTGGTGAAGGCGCCGCCGCTCGGCGGGCCGCGCCGACTGCTCTCCGTCGCCGGCTCGCTGCGGGAGCTCGGCCTCGACGTGACGGTCTCGAGCGCCCTCGACACAGCCGTCGGCATGGGTGCCGGGCTTGCCGCGGCGGCCGCGCTGCCCGCGGGCGCCGGGGGGACCATCCCCGCGTGCGGGCTCGGCACCGGCGGGTTCTTCGCCGAGGACGTCGCCGAGCCTCGGCCGATTGTGGAAGGTTCGCTGCCCGCCGTCATGACCGAACCCGACCCCGCACGCCTGGACGCGCTGGCCGCCCCCGGAGAGCGGAGGGACTGGTGGATCGCCCGGCTGCGGCGCTGCTACGAGGGGCTCGCGGCGGAAGCCACTGGGGCGTAGCGAACGCTGCGGCGCGCCGCTATTCGGAGTTCTTGCCCGGCCCGAACTCGGCAAAGAGGCCGGGGAGGATGCCCGCCAGGTGCGTGAATTCGATCTGATCGTGGAGAAGCTGCTCGTAGGCAAGCCGCTCATCGGCGAGACGAGATTTGAGACCGAGCGTTGCGGTGATCCGGTCGAGGTCGAGCGTGCGGTTGCCGAGCACGATGGAAATCCGGTCTCCGAGCCGGTATCGGGAGCGCAGCTCGAAACCTTCCTCGGTGTCGCGGATGAGGTGGACCATGGTCGCCGAGTGCAGCCACGGCCGGCGCAGGTAGACGTGGCCGCAGGCGATGCCGTGGATGCCGGCGGCAGGCAGCGCCGCGGTGTCGATGCCGAGTTCGCCCGGGTCGACGAAGCGGATCGCGATCTTCTGCAGATCGCCGCCGATGTATTCGTCGACGTGGTGGGTGTTGCCGATGTAGCGCTGTTCGTCGGTCAGGCCGGGGCGGTGAGCACGTCGCGGTTCTGCGCGAGCGCGCTCACGTGATTCCAGGGGAACCACAGCGTGCAGCGGGCGGCCTCCACCGAATGCCACCAAAACCACCAGCGAAACATCTCCGCCCTGGCCCCGGGAAAGCGGGTGAGACTCGTGACGTATCCGCTGCCGTCCGGCAGCGCGCAGTATCCGGTCTCGACCTCCTGGTATCCGGGCTCGATTAGGCGATTGAGGTCGGAACTCGTTGCGCGCAGCGCGAGCGCCAGATCCATCGGCGCCTTGAGGGCAGGCATCACCTCTTCGCGTAGCCCCAAATCCTCTCGGAAGAAATGAGCGTAGGGCTTATCGGCCACCAGCTCGCGATTCTTCTGCAGCTGGCGCTGCGTGGATGTCGGGTAGTAGGTCACCGGGATCATGGGCGCGCATCTCCATCACGAACGATCCTTGCGAGGCGGGCGTCGGGTGCCCTCGATAGGGCCAACCTACTCGTGTCGATACCTCGGGCCCGCCGCGAACGGCATCCCCGCGAGCTGCGGGGCGCCTAAGGGAAGATGATCGTCCGCTGCGTGCCCGAGGCTTTCGTGGTGCTCGGACATGCTGCGTTGGTTCGATCGCGCAGTAAGAACGTGCTGGAGGCTCATCTCAGCGGTGCGAAACCTGAGCTCAAGTGCTCGGCGATGTCGTCAACGTCCATGTGTTCAGAACTCGCTCGAACCACCAGCGAGTAGGCCGCGTCGTCACCGGCAACCCACACCGCCTTGAGATTGCGGTAGTACGTCAAACGAACGGAGATCCATGCGCACCGCTTGTTGCCATCGACAAATGAGTGATTTCGACACAACGAATCCAGCAGGGCGGCAGCTTTGAGATCGACCGATCGGTACTGCTCGGATCCGAATACCACTGCCTGGGGACGCTCCATCGCACTGTGAAGAAGTCCGATATCGCGAATCTCGGGAAACTCCCCGTACACCGTCGCGTACGTGCGAAGGATGTCGGCGATTTCAGGCGTCCAGACCATCCACATTCCCTAGGCGATTGAGAAGATCCACGTCGTGCGTGGCGATGTGCGCGATGGCGTCGTCTAGTGAATGAAGACCTTGCTCATTGAGGCCTCGCTCAATCTGTTCGGAGATGAAACTACTGATTTGACCGGAGGGAACCGATTCCTTGAGCTTCTGATCAACGTCGTCGGGAATGCTTACCAAGCGCTTGGCCATATACCTCTCCTTGCGTATATCCGAAGTATATATCCGTGCGGGCGAAAATGCGCCTACGGGAAGATGTTCGTCCGCTGCTCATCGAGCAGCGCCCGCGACTCGGCGCTGCCTTCGAGACGCCGCTAAATCCGCGAGGTGATCTGCCAGCGCCAGTCTTCTATGGATCCCCGAACATTGAATCAGATCTATTCGGCACTGGGTTCTCGGAAGAGATTTTAGGTGCCCAGGAAGGAAGGGTCTATTCAATGCAATCATGGGATGACCCCATTGAGATAGCCGCGAACTAGCAAAAATTCGGCGGGGCACCTCACAGCCACGATGGTATTTAACGTCTTGAAGCTAATCCGGAATACGACCAGGAAGCAAGATATGACAAGGGGCGTATGGAACGTGAAAGACAGCATAGCCAAGGCATTATTAATCCTGATGTCGACAGTTTTGTTCGTTAGTGGGTGTGGAATGATGACCGAGGATCAAGACCCGGCTTTCCCAGATAGGGAAAATGACGATATCGGTGAGCTGGCTTCCCGTCCTTCGTTGGAGCAAGCGAGGTCGAATTACGATGAGATGGTAAGTGAGCTCAAGGATGAGATCGCGGCGATCGTTCCAGGTACAAAGTGGGAACAAGGTGCCAAAGGCTATGAAAGAAAATGCGGAAATCCGTTGTGAAGTCAGGAAATAACTCCGTATTCGCACAACCCCGAACATGCTATAAGTAGAAATCGGGTACCCGAAGATAAGGTTGATCAAACGCTCGAAACGTTTGAGCGAATTGCGGCCTAATACGGATTCGACAAGTACTTAGATGTTTACCAACTCACCAACGGTATCGATGCTCGCGTGTACGGTGAGTTTAAAGGAGATTCCATAAACCTATCGTGGGAGTCGAATATCGTCATTGCTGGTGGCCTTGACTGCTATTTCAAAGCTGCCGACAAGAACCGCCTCGAGCCCGGCGCGGGAAACTAACAAGGAACCATCAGGCGACGCGAGTCCGGCATTATGGGTGGGGTGTGTTTTACGGGAAGATGATCGTCCGCTGCCCGTCGAGCAGGACGCGCGACTGCGCGAACCATGTCACCGCCTGACGCAGCGCCCGCGATTCGGTGTCCTGGCCGATCGCGCGGAGCTCGTCCACCGAGCGCGTGTGGTCGACACGCGTGACCTCCTGCTCGATGATCGGACCCTCGTCGAGATCGGCGGTGACGAAATGCGCGGTCGCGCCGATCTGCTTGACCCCGCGCGCATGCGCCTGCCGGTACGGGTTCGCGCCCTTAAACCCGGGCAGGAACGAATGGTGGATGTTGATGCACCTACCCGCGAGCTTCTCGCACAGCTCGGGGGAGAGGATCTGCATGTAGCGGGCGAGCACGACGAGCTCGATGTCGTAGGCGTCGACGAGCTCGAGCACCCGCTTCTCGAACGCAACCTTGTCCTCGGCGCCGCTGATCGGCCGGTACTCGAAATCGACGCCATAGAAGTGCGACAGGGGCCCCGGGTTCGGATGATTCGCGAGCACGACCGGCACATTGATCGGCACATAGCCCTGGCTGCGCTGGAACAACAGATCGCCGAGGCAATGCTCCTCCTTCGACGCGAGGATCAGCGTCTTGCATTGCCGGCCCGCGACGTCAACGGACAACACGGCGTTATACCGGATGACGACGGAGTCGAGCGCCTCCCGCAGCGCGTCCGCGCTCGCGTCGGTCTGCACCTGCAGTCGCATGTAGAAGTGGCCATTATCGGCGTTGACGAACTGCTGGCTCTCGGTGACGTTGCCGTCGACGGAGAGCACCGCGCCCGTGACCGCGTGGACGATGCCGGGCCCATCCGGACACACGAGGGTCACGACAAATTCCGACTGGCGGGGAGTGCTCATGGGCACTAATCTTAACGGTCGCCGTTATCGGCGTCGGCCCGAGGACCG
>NZ_DYXM01000081.1 GCF_020742175.1 Dietzia timorensis | reverse complement strand
TCGCAGAGGGGCTCTCCCGGGGCCGCGCCCGCGAGATCGAGGAGTCGGGTATCGAGGGACTCCGGTGTCTGGTCCAGCTAAGCCTCGATGGGGACTCGGGGAGGGGCGGCGTCGGCCGGGACGAATTCCACCGTGTCTGCGACCGGGTCGCCGAGCTTCCGGGGCTGGAGCTCGGCGGGCTGATGGTCGTTCCGCCCCTCGAAGGCGAACCCGCCCGCCACTTCGAGGAGGCAGCCAGGATCCGGGAGGAGCTGCGCACCCGCCATTCCGCGGCCACGGAGTTCTCCGCGGGCATGTCCGGTGACCTCGAATCGGCAATTTTCGCGGGCTCTACGTGCGTGCGTGTCGGAACGTCGATCTTGGGTCCGAGACCAATACTGTGACTCAGTAAGTACATGTGGGGAGGGGTCTCGTGCTCGGTGCACGTGCCAACTCCGAGCCAGAACCCTACGACGATCGAGGACTCCTATGAGCACACTTGACAAGGTCAAGGACTTCTTCGGAATGAACCCGGACGCCCTTGCCGCGGGCGAGGAATACTTCGAAGACGAATACGAGGCGGGCGATTTCCACGCCCCGGGTGCACGCCACGCGCATGCACTGCACGAGGACGAGCGTGGAATCTCCCATTCTCGCCCTTCCGGATACCGTGCCGAGCGCTACGGCGTCGAGTACGCAGACGACATCCGCGCGGGCGGCTTCGAGCGTGAAGAGGCCGACGTCATGGTCGAGCGTCCGCGCCGCTACCGCGCGGCCGCGCAGCAGGAAGCCGCCTTCGATGCGCCGACCACCCGTTCGATGGCGCCGGTTCGCGGCTCCGTCGCACTCAAGCCCGAGGTCGAGGAATTCGAGGACTACGACGACGGGCTCGTCGTCCGCCCCGAGACCGTTCTCGAGCGTCCCCGCGGCTACGGCGACGGCAAGAGCGTCGGCGTGCACTTCCGTGAGGACAAGCCGGTCGTTCTCGACCTGTCGCTGATGTCCAACGCGGACGCCCGCCGCATGGTCGACTTCTCGGCCGGTCTCGTCGTTGCCCTCGACGGCAAGATGCACAAGCTGGCCGACCGCGAGCGCACGTTCTTCATGGCTCCCGCCGGGCTCGACCTCACCGAGGCCGAGATCCGCGACGAAGCCAACCGTGCGTTTCGCCGCTAGGGCCGCCCTGCAACCGGCTACGCGGTTCAGCTCAACGGATCGTTACACTAGGGCACTGTGGTAACTCTACTTTGGCTGTTGTGGTGGGCACTCCAGATTTTCTGGTTCCTGTTGCTCGCGCGGATCATCGTCGAAATGATCCAGTCCTTCTCCCGAGACTGGCGCCCCTCCGGGGTGATGGCGGTGATTTTCGAGATTCTGTTCACGATCACCGACCCGCCGGTCAAGGCACTCCGGAGGCTCATCCCTCCGGTCCGCCTCGGGGCGGTCGCTCTTGACCTGTCCGTGATCGTGTTGTTCATCGGAATTATCGTTTTGCAGCAGATCATTCTGCGGGGTCTCATCCCGGCAGTGATGTGATCGAGGCGCGGTATCTGGCCGCTGCGCCGCGAAAACGTCCGGAAAATCGGGTAAAACATGTGACGCAAAGATATTTGCGTCAAGAATTGTTATCAGTTGTGCCGCCGATAAGGTAGAAAAGAACGTGTAAGGAATTACCGCCCACGCGACTTGGGTGCTCCGGCAACGGGAGAGGTTTCGGATTACTTCGTTTTACGCGAAGCCGTTCCTCTCAGGTGTCGGGCAGCCGGGCAGCGGCTCTAAGCTCGGGCGGCATGAAAGGAAAGCCCCCTCCGGCGGAGCCGGGGCTGTCTCGACAAGCGCAAGGGGAATCACATGCCGTTGACTCCAGCTGACGTCCACAACGTTGCCTTCAGCAAGCCTCCCATCGGGAAGCGCGGTTACAACGAAGATGAGGTCGATCAGTTTCTCGATCTGGTTGAGCAAGAGCTCGGCCGGCTCGTAGAAGAGAACGAAGATCTGCGCGCACGTGCAGACGAACTCGCGAGCGACCTAGAGTCCGCGAAGAAGAGCGGCGGTTCCGCCGCGCAGGAGTCCGCTCCCGCCGCGAAGCCGGAGCCCAAGTCGGCTGCTGCTACCGCCGCAGCGACGCCGTCTCTCGCCTCGGCCAAGTCCGGCGAGGGCGAAGGCGAGCTCGCCAACCAGGAGACGCACCTCCGCGCCGCTCGCGTTCTCGCGATGGCACAGGAGATGGCCGATCGCCTCACGGGTGAGGCGAAGAAGGAGTCCGACGGACTCGTCACCAAGGCGCGCACCGATTCGGACAAGCTCGTGGGCGATGCCCGCTCGGAGTCCGACAAGCTCGTCGGCGACGCCAAGACCGAGGCGGACCGCCTGCTCTCGGACGCCAAGGCGAAGTCCGAGGCAATCGTCAAGGACGCCGAGGGCAAGTCCGAGGCACAGATCCGCGATGCGCAGTCCAAGGCCGACGCGCTTCAGGCAGATGCAGAGCGCAAGCACACCGAGATCATGGCCACGATCAACCAGCAGCGTGGCGTTCTCGAGGGCCGTATCGACCAGCTCCGCACCTTCGAGAAGCAGTACCGTTCCCGTTTGACGGCCTACCTCGAGAGCCAGCTCTCCGAGCTTGGCAAGACCGGATCGGCGGAGCCGGCAGACGCACCCGCCACCGGCCGCGCGGCTGCTCCGACAACGTCGACGTCATCTACGACGACGTCCACGTCGACCACCACCAAGAACGACGGTGGCGCCAGCAGCCCGCAGGGCGGAAGCCACTCCGCCGACAAGTAAGCCCGGCCGAGACCGATTCGGCACTCGAGAGCCCCTGCACGGACCACGCGTTCCGGCAGGGGCTTTCGCCATGTTCGGACGGGCGCGAGTTGTCGTTCCGCGCGAACACGCGAACATCCGAACACGGCTCCGCACCACGGTGACTGCGGTAGGTTTGTTGTGACAGGTACTCCGACGTCATCGGAAGGGTTTTCGCATGTTGATCGCGGCGCTGGCGCTGACCGTCGCGGGATTCGCCGCGCTCGTGATTGCCGTGGCCACCGGCCAGATAGCGTTCGCGTGGATCTGCATTATCGCCGGGGTGCTCGGCGTGGTGCTTCTCTTCGTCGACTGGGTGCGGACGGTACTCAAGCGACGAAGGCTCGATATCGAAACCCGCCACGCCGGAGACGATGAAGGCGGTCGCGGGGCGGGTGACGGGCAATCGCCGGGTCGATCATGGCCGGGGCGGTAGCCTCACCGCTACTGCACAGGGAACACAAATTCCTCCCGCAGGGTTTCCAGTAGTAAGCTCGGAACCCACGGCTGCATGCGCTTTGCATCGGCCATTGGTGAAGTACGCAAGACAAGTGAAGTTGTTCGCGACGATCCGGCCATCACCGGGGAGCGATCCGGAAGAACCGCACGCGCGCCGTGCTCAGTAGAACCGGACGGGACGAGCCCGACACAGCTCGCCAGAGAGGGCTGGACACTCCGGGAATCTCCCGGAAGCGGAAGGCCAAGCGGGGTGGTACCGCGGCACCGGGAGGTGTTCGTCCCCGCGAAAGCAACGTCGATGTCCCCACGGGGACGATTGTTTTCAAGGAGTACCGAATATGTCTGATGATTCCGTGGCCGGGGCCGGCAGCGTCTACCCGCTCGCCGATCTGACCGGCGGCAGCGGCGCGCAATCGCCCTCTTTCCCCGCCGTCGAACGAACTGTTCTCGAAAAATGGGCGGCCGAGGGCACCTTCCAAAAGTCTCTGGAGAACCGTAAGGATGCCGAGGAGTACGTCTTCTATGACGGACCGCCGTTCGCCAACGGGCTCCCGCACTACGGCCACCTTCTCACCGGTTACGTCAAGGACGTGGTTCCCCGTTACCGCACGATGGCCGGATACCGAGTCGATCGCCGGTTCGGCTGGGACTGCCACGGCCTTCCAGCCGAGCTCGAGGCCGAGCGGCAACTCGGGATCACCGACAAGTCGCAGATCACGGACATG
Organism: Dietzia timorensis; assembly: GCF_020742175.1. Taxonomy (GTDB): domain Bacteria; phylum Actinomycetota; class Actinomycetes; order Mycobacteriales; family Mycobacteriaceae; genus Dietzia; species Dietzia timorensis_A. The sequence goes on along the minus strand of NZ_DYXM01000081.1, from coordinate 29,469 downwards.
GGCATCGCCAAGTTCAACGACTACTGCCGGTCCTCGGTGCTCCGGTACACCGGCGAGTGGGAAAACTACGTCACGCGGCAGGCCCGCTGGGTCGACTTCGAGAACGACTACAAGACCCTGGATATCACGTTCATGGAATCGGTCATGTGGGCGTTCGCCGAGCTCAACCGCAAGGGCCTGATCTACCAGGGCTTCCGCGTGCTTCCGTACTCGTGGTACGAGCAGACACCGCTGTCGAACCAGGAATCCCGGCTCGACGACGCCTACAAGATGCGCCAGGACCCTGCGGTTACCGTGTCTCTTCCGTTGCACGGCGCGGAGGCGGGCTCGGCGCTGGACGAGGCCGAGGCCCTCGTGTGGACGACGACCCCGTGGACGCTGCCGTCGAACCTTGCAGCGGCGGTACACCCCGACATCGATTACGTCGTGCTCGCGCCGGCGGAGGGGGACTTCGCCGGTCGCAAGTTCGTCCTCGCCGAGGCGCGCGTGAACGTGTACGAGAAGGAGTTCGGCGCCGACGCCGAGGTCCTCGCCACCATGAAGGGGCGCGAACTCGCCGGACTCACCTACGACCCGCCGTTCGATTTCTTCGCCGGGCACGAGAACGCTTTCCGGGTGCTTCTCGCCGACTACGTCACCACCGAATCCGGCACGGGCATCGTGCACCAGGCGCCGGCATTCGGTGAAGAGGACATGGAAACGTGCTCGGAGGCCGGCATCGAACTGGTCATCCCCGTGGGACCCGACGGTAAGTTCACCGCAGAGGTGCCTCCGTACGAGGGGCAACTGATCTTCGACGCGAACCCGCAGATCTCGCGCGACTTGCGTGCAGCGGGCAAGATCATCCGGCACGAGACGATTGAGCACTCTTACCCGCACTCGTGGCGTTCGGGGCAGCCGCTGATCTACATGGCGGTGCCCTCATGGTTCGTCGACGTGTCGAAGATCCGCGACCGCATGGTGGAACTCAACCAGGAGATCCGCTGGGAGCCCGAGCACATCCGTGACGGCCAATTCGGCAACTGGCTCAAGGGCGCTAGGGACTGGAACATCTCGCGCAATCGCTACTGGGGTGCGCCGATCCCCGTATGGGTTTCGGACAACCCCGAGTACCCGCGCACGGATGTGTACGGTTCGATCGACGAGTTGGAACGCGATTTCGGCACGCGCCCTGCCGACCTGCACCGCCCCGCGATCGACGAGCTCGTGCGCCCGAACCCGGACGACCCGACGGGCCAGTCGATGATGCGCCGCGTGCCGGAGGTTCTCGACTGCTGGTTCGAGTCCGGTTCGATGCCGTTCGCGCAGGTGCACTACCCGTTCGAGAACAAGGACTGGTTCGACACCCACAACCCGGGCGATTTCATCGTCGAGTACATCGGCCAGACGCGTGGCTGGTTCTACAACCTCCACGTGCTCTCCACCGCGTTGTTCGATCGGCCGGCGTTCCTGACCGTCGCCGCGCACGGAATCGTGCTCGGAGACGACGGGCAGAAGATGTCCAAGTCCAAGCGCAACTACCCCGACGTCAACGAGGTGTTCGACCGGGACGGTTCCGACGCGATGCGGTGGTTCCTCCTGTCCTCGCCGATTCTGCGCGGCGGGAATCTCTCGGTCACGGAGCAGGGGATCCGTGAGGGTGTCCGCCAGGCGATGCTGCCGCTGTGGAACTCGTACGGGTTCTTCCAGCTGTACGCCTCGCAGAAGGCGACGTGGCGTACCAATTCGCAGAATGTGCTCGATCGCTACATCCTGTCGACGATGAACCGGGCGATCACGGAGATCAAGGTGGCGTACGAGCGCACGGACCTCGCCGGTGCGTGCGCGGTCGTTCGTGACGTCGCCGAGACGCTCACTAATTGGTATGTGCGGCGCTCGCGTGCACGGTTCTGGGCAGGGGAGGAGTCCGGGCAGGATTCCGTCGACGCCTTCGACACGCTGTACACGGTGCTCGAAACCCTCATGCGGGTGTCCGCGCCGCTGCTGCCGATGCTCACCGAGACGATCTGGGTGGGTCTGACAGGCGAGGAGTCGGTGCACCTCACCGACTTCCCGGAGCCCGCGGACTTCCCTGCGGACGACGAGCTCGTCGATTCCATGGACGCCGTGCGCCGCGTGGTTTCGGCCGCCTCGGCGGTGCGCAAGGCGCAGCACCTTCGCGTGCGCCTGCCGCTGAAGAAACTCACGGTAGCGATGCCGGGGGCGCAGCGGCTCGAGCCCTTCGCGGGGATCATCGCCGACGAGATCAACGTCCGGGAGGTCGAGCTCACCGAGGATGTGGCCTCCTACGGCCGCTTCGAGTTCACGTGCAACGCCCGCGTCGCCGGTCCGCGACTCGGCAAGCAGGTTCAGCAGGCGATCAAGGCGCTCAAGTCGGGGGAGTGGACGCTTGACGGCGAGAAGCTGTGGGCCGGCGACATCGAGCTCCTGCCGAACGAGTTCGAGCAGCGAATGCAGGTCCAGGACCCGGATTCGACGCAGCCGCTGACCGCCGACGGCGGCATCGTCACCCTCGACCTCAGCGTCGATGCTGACCAGGAGGCCGAGGGCTGGGCACGCGATCGCATCCGCGAGATCCAGGAAGCGCGCCGTGGGGCGGGGCTGGAGATCACAGACCGCATCTCGATCGCGCTCGAAGTGCCCGAGGACCGATTGGAATGGGCCCGCACCCACGCCGATCTCATCGCCAACGAGGTGCTCGCCACCTCGATTGCGGTCGGCACCTCGCTGCCCGACGGCGCCGAGGGGGTCACGGACCTGTCCGAAGGTGTTCGGCTGAGCCTGCGAAAGGCTTAGCAAGCCCATGGATCGAACCCCACCCACCGTGCCGGACGGGCTGCGTCAGGCGCGGTGGGTGTTGCATGTGGACATGGACGCGTTCTTCGCCTCGTGCGAGCAGCTTGCTCGCCCAACGCTCGCCGGAAGGCCCGTGCTGGTCGGCGGGCTCGGCGGGCGCGGGGTCGTCGCCGGCGCGAGCTATGAGGCGCGGCGCTTCGGCGCTCGCTCCGCCATGCCCATCGGGCAGGCGCGACGCGCCGTCGGCGCATCAGCGGTCGTTCTTCCCCCGCGGCGCGAGATCTATTCGGCCGCGAGCCGACGCGTTTTCGGGATCATCCGCCGCTTCTTCCCGGTGCTGGAGCAACTGTCCATCGACGAGGGCTACGGCGAGCCCCCGGAGCTCGCCGGCGCCACAGTTGGCGAGGTGCGCGCGTTCGCCGCCCGCCTTCGCGAGGCGGTGCGCGAAGAGACCGGCCTACCCGCCTCGGTCGGCGCGGGCGCCGGGAAACAGTACGCGAAAATAGCTTCCGACCTGGCCAAACCCGATGGTACGTTCGTCGTGCCCGCGGCTCGGCACGAGGAGATTATCTACCCGCTTCCCGTGCGTTCCCTGTGGGGGATAGGGCCTGTGGCGGGCCAGAAATTGTCGCTGTACGGCGTCACAACCGTGGGTGATCTTGCCGAGATGAGCGCCTCGGACGCCACCGGGGCGCTCGGTAACGCGCTCGGCGGAGCGATGCTCGCGATGGCGCGCGGCAACGACCCGAGGCCGGTACACGAACCGGACATCGCCAAGCAGATCTCCAGCGAATTCACCGTCGCCACGGACCTGCGCTCGCCCGAGCAGATCGGCGAGGCGATCGCCAAGGCCTCCGCCGCGGCGCACCGTCGGCTTCTCCGTGACGGCCGGCTCGCGCGGACGGTCACGGTGAAGATCAAGCTCACCGACTTCCAGATCATCTCCCGTTCGTCGACGATGAACACCGCGACCGAGGAGCTCGACACAATCACCGCGGTGGCGCGCGCGCTCGCCCCCGACCCACGCGAGGTAGGTGCCGTGCGGCTCGTCGGGGTGTCGCTCTCCGGGCTGACCTCTGTCGCCCAGCCGAGCCTGTTCGAGTCCGCCACGCTTGCACTCCCTAGAAATGACGTCGGAGGTGCGCAGCGCGACGAGACGTCCGACATTCCCGAACCGATGGACCCGCCCCGCGAGTCGGCCGCAGAGGATGCGGCGGCCGCTTCGAAGGCATCCGGCGCCGAGGAGCACGCTGCGGAGAATTCCACCGAGGACGCCGGAGACAGGTGGCGTCCAGGGGACGATGTGCGCCATCCCGACTTCGGACACGGCTGGGTCCAGGGCGCCGGACACGGCTGGGTCTCCGTCCGATTCGAGACCCGGGTCACCGGCCCGGGGAAGGCTCGGAGTCTGCGCGCCGACGACCCCGACCTCGCCGCTGCAGATCCTCTCGACTCGCTCGCGTGGACCGACCTGCCCGGAGAGGCGAGCGGAGAATAGTCGCACCCCAATCTGTGTCGTAGGCAACAGTGGTTGGACAATTTGCGTTACGATGTCTAGACAATCTGGCTTTCAATGTCCAACGTTGAATGCCCGTTCAGAAGGGAGCGCGCCATGAAGGTTCGAGTCGATGAGGATCGTTGCGAGGGTCAGGCGGTATGCGTCGGACTCGCGCCGCAGGTGTTCGAACTGGGAGACGACGATGAGGTCGTTCAGGTTCGAGTGGAGGAAGTGCCCGAGGAGCGGCAGGCGCGCGTGCGCAAGGCGGTCGCCAAGTGTCCGATGGCCGCGCTGAGCATCGAAGAGTAAGGCGGCGCCTACAAGAGCGCCGCGAACCGGGGAGCCAAGGTTTCGGGCGTTGCCGCGGGGTCGTCGGCCAATAGTGCGGCCAGCGCCACCCTTGCCTGTCCCGCGCGGAGCCATCCGCCGGCAATGGCGCCGGCATCCAAAAGCTCGGCCCCTCCGCCGGGGCCTCCATAGACGGGATTTACCGCGCCCCGAGGAACGCTCGAGGTCAACACGCAGGGAGTGTTCGCGTGTTCCTTGGCGACCTCTGCCACCTTCGAGGGGAGGTTGCCCATCCCCATGGCCACGAGGACGTAACCCGCGATTCCGTCGTCGATCAACGACGTTAGTGCTGTCGCGCTGGCGCCCGAACCGGCCCACACGCATTCGACGCGTGGCCAGCTCGTTCCCTCGGCCGGGAGAGGGAGTGTCAGCGGGCGTTCTGGGGCGTCCTCGTCATCTTCGGGTGCGTTCCGTGCGAAACCGAGTTCGTCGCTCGTGTGCCATTTGGCGACCCCTCGCGCCTGCATGATCGCCCGGCCGAAGACGACGAGCGCGCCTAGTCCTCGAGCCGGTTCGGACAGGGCGACCTGGTACGCGTCGAAGAGGTTCGCGGGCCCGTCCGGGGCCGGGTCGTCCGCAGGTCGCTGCGCGCCCGTGATGATGACCGGACGTGGATCGCGATGGTAGAGGTCGGCCGCCATGGCCATGTCCGCGAGCGAGTCCGTCCCGTGGGTGACGACGACCGCCGTCACCTCCGGATTTTCGAGGGCGGCCGCGATCGCGCGACAAACGAGAAGCCGGTCGTCATCGGTCATCTGCGAGGAGTCCTTGGACAGCACCTCTCGGGCGTCGATGCGCAATCCTTCGGGCAGTTGCGTCGCGAGGTGTTCGGGCAATTGCGGCGCGCCGCGCGAGGTGTCGTTTCTCACGACTCCGTCGGAATCGGTGCTCGAGGCGATCGTTCCACCGGTGGTCAAAACGACGATCAGGGGCGCGGAATCTGCGGTCTGCGAAACGGACATATTGTTACTGTAGTGAATTACTGTTACTAAAGTGGTGTAACAGATGTGACGTGTCGCGGAACCTCATGGGACACTTCCAACTAGTAGTGTTGGAACATCCCGCCGCGGCCGCTCGTTATCCGGCTAGGTCGAAACGGCGGAGGTTCCGCCAGACGAAAGGACGAATAAGCACATGAGGTTTACGCGTACCGCTACTGCAATCGGAGCTATGGCACTCGCGCTCGGCGGCTTGTCGGCGTGTGGAGACGACGAGGGCGACGGCCGCGACGCCGCCGAAACCACGACGTCGGCGGAGCAGACTGCCGAGGTCGCCGCAGTTCCCACGGCCGAAGAGCTCACCGATATTCTCAACCGCGCCTCGGATCCGGAGCTGCCGATCGAGGAGAAGGTCAACCTGGTTCAGGGCGGCGACGAAGCCCCCGAGCTCTTCGACGAGATCTCGCGTCTCAAGACCGAGAACAACGCGCAGATCCAGATCAACGGTGTTGCAGAGGGCGACTTCCCGGGCACGGCGATCGGTAATGCCGTGATCATGCAGGAGGGCCAGCAGGACATCAACGTCAACGCGCAGTTCGTCCAGGTGGATGGTCAGTGGCAGCTCGACAAGAACTTCGCGTGCGCGCTGATCACCAACGCCGGGCTCCAGGCCCCGCCGACATGTGATTCCGCGGGCGGCGCCCCTGTCGAGGGCGCACCGGCTCCGGCCGAGGGCGGGGCCCCCGCTCCCGCCGAGGGCGAGGCACCGGCTCCGGCCGAGGGCGAGGCACCCGCGGAGATGCCCGCTCCCGCCGAGGGCGAGATGCCGGCAGAGGCTCCGGCCGAGCAGCCTGCCCCGGCTGCATAATTACCGGCTAACCGGTACGAAACACCAGCTCCCGCGTGGCGCTGGTCTCTGTCACCGCGTCGCTATCCCCGTGATAGCGCGCGGTGGTTTCGTATTTGAGCTCCCCATCGGTCGGAGCCGCACCGGTGAGCGAGAACGTCAACTCACCGGACGCGGTGGAGGAATACTGCGCGACATCGAGGGACACCGCTTCACCGCCGTCCTCGGCGGGCAGTTCGAGCGTGTCGGAGCTCTGCGGAGCCGTTCCGTCGACCGCGACCGTGAGCTCGTCCCCGTCGATCCGGATGAGCGAGTACGTCAGCGTCATCTCCGGCGCGACGGCGTCATCGTTGGGGCGCGTCACGCGCCAGCGCGCGCCCTCGCCTATCGGCTCGTCGGGAAGTATGACGCCGGACTCCGCGAGAGCCCCGGCCATCTGCTCCACCGACTGCCTCGCGACGCCACGGGCCTGCGTGGGTGCCGCCAGCGTGGACGAGGTGATCTGCCCGGCGGGCTCGCGCACGAGCGTCACCTCGAAACCGGCGGCGCTCGCAAGGAGTTCGTCGAGTCCGGTGTCTTCTGCGTCCGGCGTCAACGAGGAAAAGGCCAGTGTCGCCCGCTGGGCGCCGTTGACGTCGGATTCGACGCCCTGATCGAAGGTGGCCGTGCGCCGCGGCAGCTCGTGCTGCTCCTGCGGTGTCCCATCGGCCGTCACCGAACTGGTCGAATCGAAGTCCATCGTCACCGGCGGGAGTTCATCGTTGGTCGGGGCGAAGGTGCGGACCTCCAGGTCCCCGCTGCCGGGCTCGAGGAGCTCGACCTCGGCGGCCGGGTCGAGTTCGGTGGTCACGGGATCATCCAGCGCCACGTCCGCCGGCGCCTCCTGGGGCCCGGATTCGGGCTCGGGGTCCTGCCCGGCGCAACCGCCGAGGACGAGGGCGCCCAGCGCGAGCGACGTCATACCTACTGTTGCCACGTGCCGTGGGCGATGCCATTTCCGCTCAATCACAAACGCCAGAGTATCGCCCACGGTGCCCTGCTCCACGCCTGAGCCATGGCAATACGGAATAGTGGAGGGCATGGGAAGTAGTACGAAGTCACCACTTCGGTGGCGCCGGGCGGGCGCGATGTTGGTTCTTCTCGGCATTGTGATCGTGGTGTTGGACCAGATCGCGAAGGTCGTTGCAGTAGACGCCCTCGAAGACGGGCCGGTACAGATCATCGGAGAAAGCATTCGTTTCGCGCTCGTGCGCAACTCGGGCGCGGCATTCTCGTTGGGCACCGATGCGACGCCGGTGTTCTCCGTGCTGGCGACGGTCGTGGTACTTGGACTTCTGTGGTACTCGCGCCGCGTCACCGAGACGTGGTGGGCGCTCGGTCTCGGACTCATCCTGGGCGGTGCCGCGGGCAACCTCGTCGACCGGCTAGTCCGCGCGCCCGGCTTCCTCCATGGGCACGTCATCGATTACGTCGCGGTCGGCTGGTTCCCGGTGTTCAACATCGCCGATGCCGCCCTGACGATCGGCGTCGTGGTCATCGCATTCGCGGTCCTGTTCGGACGCGATCCGTACCCGATGGAACCCGCGGAGCTCCTTCCGGAGGACGAGGGCGCGAGCATGGATGCCGAACCCCGGAACGACCGTGCCGAAGGAGGTCGCGCCGATGGGTGATACCAGGACCTTTCCCATTCCCGACGGGCTCGATGGGGCGCGGGTTGACGCCGGTGTCTCGCGCCTTCTCGGCCTGTCCCGCACCGTAGTCGCGGAGCTCGCCGCAGCGGGCAAGGTTCTCCTCGACGGTGCTGAGGTCGGCAAATCCGACAGACTCACTTCCGGGTCATGGATCGAGGTGGAGATGCCGGCGCCCAAACAGCCGCCCACGGTGGTGGCCGAGCCGGTGCCGGGGATGAAGGTCGTCTACTCGGACGAACATTTCGTTGTCGTCGACAAACCCGTCGGTGTTGCCGCGCACCCCTCGGTGGGCTGGACGGGGCCGACGGTCATCGGCGGGCTCGCTGCCGCCGGGTATCGGATCACCACCTCCGGTCCGCCGGAGCGCAAGGGCATCGTCCACCGACTCGATGTGGGCACGTCCGGGCTCATGGCGGTCGCAGTGTCGGAGCGTGCCTACACGGTGCTCAAGCAGGCGTTTCGCGATCGCACGGTGGACAAGACCTACCACGCGCTCGTGCAGGGGCATCTCGATCCGCTTTCCGGGACGATCGACGCGCCCATCGGGCGCCACCGCTCCTCGGACTGGCGGTTCGCGGTCACGTCCGAGGGCAAGCCGTCGATTACCCATTACGACACCCTCGAGGTCCACCGCGAGGCTTCGCTCCTCGAGGTGCATCTCGAAACCGGGCGTACCCACCAGATCCGTGTTCACCTGTCCGCGCTGCATCATCCATGCTGCGGCGACCCGACCTACGGCGGCGACCCGACCCTCGCCGCGCGCCTAGGGCTCGATCGGCAGTGGCTTCACGCGGTCGGCCTCGGCTTCGAGCACCCCGGTACCGGTTCCTACGTGCGCTTCACCTCCGAGTACCCCGACGACCTGCAGCACGCGGTCGATCTCATCCGAGAGACCTGAGGTGCGCGAGGTCGCGGCGCGGCCGGTCCGCGCGGTGGGCTGGTTCCTCCTCATCGTCGCCGGCGTCGTCATCGTCGTCGCCATGCTCACCGCGGCGCTGCGCCCGGGCGCAGCGACCCCGCCGATCATGTCCGACGCGCTCGGGCCCGAGAATGGCGAGAGGGTCGACGATTACCTCGACTTCGCGGCCTCTACACTCGTGGATCCCGACGGCGATCCGAACGCCCCGCGTTGGGCATTGGTGTCCTATGACGGCGCACGTCCCACCGACGAGGCCGCCGCAGCCATCGACGCCGCGGGGATCGAGCGGATTTCGCAGGTGCTTCTCAATACGCCCGTAGAGGGTGTTTCGATGCCGGTGATTCCCGCCGCCGTCGCAGCACCCACGTCGACCGACGACGGCCATTCCGGGCCGCTTGGGCGCGCGGCAACGTCCGCCGTCACAAACGGGCTGTACGCGCTCGACCACCCGGGGGACGGCGTCCCGACTGCCGGAACGACGGGGGAGCAGGCCCCGACGCAGCAGGCAGATGCGCGCGAACGGGCGAAGTTCGAGCTCACCGCCGATACCGTCCGGCACGAGGGCGAAGCAGTCATCGGGGTGATCGTGCGCGCCGATGTCGAGCAGCTCCGGGCGCTCGCGGCCTCGCGCGACTCGACGGCGGTGAGGTCGGTCGAGGCGCTGCCGCCGGATGCGGTGTGGGGGCGGTTCGCCGTTCGCCCGCTCCTGCCTGGCTATACCGACGTAGTGGCCCCGCTTCCCGATGACGCCGCCGTGCCCGGGATCGCCCAGTCCGACGAGTAGCATGTGCAGGCGTGACATCTCCCGCCGCCATCGACGCGCCCAAGGCCTCGCGGATCGGCGCATTCGCCGCACTCGGCTGCTATTCGCTCTGGGGGTTCTTTCCGGCATTCTTCCCGCTGCTGGAGCCGGCGGGAGCCGCCGAGATCGTCGCCCATCGCATCGTGTGGTCGCTGGTTCTCATGGCGATCGTCCTCGCGCTCATGGGCCAGTTGCGCCGAGTGTTCTCTCTCGGCGGCAAGGCATGGATGTTGCTTGCGCTTGCCTCGCTGCTCGTCTCGCTCAACTGGTGCGTCTATGTGTTCACGGTCAATAGCGACCGTGTGTCCGAGGCGGCGCTCGGCTATTTCATCAATCCACTCGTCAGCGTCCTGTTCGGTGTGCTGTTCTTCCACGAACGCCTGCTGCGCCTGCAGGCGGTCGCCGTGGGTATCGCAGCCGTCGCGGTGGTCGTACTCACCTTCGGGTACGGACACTTCCCGTATCTATCTATCGCGCTGGCGCTGTCCTTCGGCGGCTACGGCGTTGCCAAGAAGAGAGTCAAGGAGCCGCCCACGGTCTCTCTCGGGGCCGAGGTACTCATCGCGACTCCCTTCGCGCTGGGATTTCTCGTCTGGCTGCACACGGTGGGAAGCGACTCCCTCGGGCACGGGGCGTTCGGCAATGCGGGCGTGGGAAACGCGCTTCTTCTCGTAGCTTCCGGCGCTCTCACAGTGCTTCCGCTTCTACTCTTCGCGACGGCGGCCCAGCGCATCCCGCTGGCGCTTTTGGGGATGCTCCAATACATCACCCCCGTGCTGCAGATGCTGTGGGCGTTGCTGGTCGTAGGCGAACGGCTGGACGGCACGCAGTGGGCGGGGTTTGCGCTGGTCCTCGTCGCGGTCCTGCTCTTTTCGGGGGCACAATTCCGCGCTGATCGGCGCGCAAGGGTGCGCCTCGCCGCACAATCTCCGCAGGGCTCGGCAGGCCGCTTAGCGGGCGGCGACGATCCCGCCTAGACTGGCTTCACCTCCCGCCCGTGACCGGAGATTCGAGCGTGTCGGTCCCGGGCTCCGGTGGGCAGCAACAAGCGAGCGGAAAGGCCGGGCGTGTCGGGTAAAGGATTCGTGCACCTGCACAACCACACCGAATTTTCGATGCTGGACGGGATGGCGCAGATCAAGCCCCTTTTCGCCGAGGCGGCCCGCCTCGGGATGCCCGCGGTGGGGATGACCGACCACGGCAACATGTACGGAGCTTCGGACTTCTACCGCGAGGCGAAGAAGACCGGCATCAAGCCGATCATCGGTATCGAGGCCTACGTCGCGCCCGAGTCGCGCACCAATACCGCCCGCGTGCGCTGGGGCGAGGATTGGCAGAAGTCGGACGATGTTTCGGGTTCCGGCGCCTACACACACATGACCCTGATGGCGGAAAACGCCACCGGTCTGCGCAACCTCTTCCGGCTGTCCTCGCTCGCCTCCTACGAGGGACAGCTGGGCAAGTGGCCGCGCATGGACGAGGAGATCCTCGCGCAGTACGCCGAGGGCATTATCGCGACCTCGGGTTGCCCATCGGGTGAGATCCAGACCCGCTTGCGGCTCGGCCACATCGACAAGGCCTACGAGGCGGCCGAGAAATGGCAGTCCATTTTCGGCAAGGAGAACTTCTATCTCGAGCTCATGGATCACGGGCTCGATCTCGAAAAGCGGGTGCGCCAAGACTTGGTCAAGCTCGGCGGCGATCTGGGTATGCCGCCGCTGGTCACGAACGATTGTCACTACGTCACCCGCGATCAGTCCCATGCGCACGAAGCCATGTTGTGCATCCAGACCGGCAAGACCCTCTCGGACGAGAACCGCTTCCGGTTTGGTGGCGACGGCTACTTCCTCAAATCCGCGGAGGAGATCCGCGAGCAATGGGACTCGGAGGTCCCGGGAGCCTGCGACAACACGCTCGCGATCGCAGAACGGGTCACCTCCTACGACGAGGTGTGGGAAGAAAAAGACCGCATGCCGAAGTTCCCCGTACCCCAGGGGGAGACCGAGGACACCTGGCTTTCCCGCGAGGTCCACAAGGGACTTAAATGGCGTTTTCCTGACGGCGTACCTCCCGAATATATCGAGCGTGCCGATTACGAGCTCGACGTCATCAGGCAGAAGGGTTACCCCGGCTACTTCCTCGTCGTCGGCGACCTCATCGAACACGCACGGTCCATCGGAATCCACGTGGGGCCCGGCCGTGGTTCCGCAGCCGGCGCCCTTGTCGCCTATGCGCTGAAGATCACGAACATCGACCCGCTCGAGCACGGTCTTCTCTTCGAGCGGTTCCTCAATCCCGAGCGCCCGTCCGCGCCCGATATCGATATCGACTTCGACGACCGTCGCCGCGGCGAGATGATCCGTTACGCCTCCGACAAGTGGGGCGCGGACAAGATCGCCCAGGTCATCACCTTCGGCACGATTAAGACGAAGGCCGCGATCAAGGATGCCGCCCGAGTCAACTTCGGCCAGCCCGGCTATCAGATCGCCGACCGCATCACCAAGGCGCTTCCGCCGCCGATCATGGCGAAGGACATCCCGCTCTCGGGCATCATGGATCCGCAGCACGAGCGTTACGGCGAGGCGTCGGAAGTGCGTTCGCTGATCGAGACGGACCCCGACGTCAAACAGATTTATGACACGGCCCGGGGCCTCGAGGGCATGGTGCGCAACGCCGGCGTCCACGCCTGCGCGGTGATCATGTCCTCGGAGCCGCTGCTCGACTGCATCCCGATGTGGAAGCGTGCCCAGGACGGCGCGCTTATCACGGGCTGGGACTATCCGTCGTGTGAGGCCATCGGCCTACTCAAGATGGACTTCCTGGGTCTGCGCAACCTCACCGTCATCGGTGACTGCCTGGAGAACATCAAGACCAACCGGAACATCGACGTCGACCTCGACACCCTGGGGCTCGACGATCAGCCCGCCTACGATCTCCTCGCAAAGGGCGACACCCTCGGCGTGTTCCAGCTCGACTCCGGCGGTATGCGCGAGCTGCTCAAGCGGATGAAGCCGACGGGCTTCAACGACATCGTCGCCGCTCTTGCGTTGTACCGCCCGGGGCCGATGGGCATGGGTACGCACTGGAATTACGCCGACCGCAAGAACGGTAAGCAGGAGCTCACCCCGATCCACCCGGAGCTCGAGGAGCCGCTGCGGGAGATCCTTGGCGAAACGCACGGCCTCATCGTGTACCAGGAGCAGATCATGGCCATTTCCCGCGAGCTCGCGGGATACTCGGCCGGTGAGGCGGACGCGTTCCGTAAGGCCATGGGTAAGAAGAAGGCCGAGGTGCTCGCCGAGCAGTTCGAGAAGTTCTCCGGCGGTATGACCGAGCGCGGGTACTCCATGGAGTCGGTCAAGGCGCTGTGGAACACGATCGAGCCCTTCGCCTCGTACGCGTTCAACAAGTCCCACGCCGCCGGCTACGGTCTCGTTTCATACTGGACCGCGTACCTCAAGGCGAACTTCCCGGCCGAGTACATGGCGGCGCTGCTCACTTCCGTCGGCGACGACAAGGACAAGGCGGCCCTGTACCTGTCGAACTGCCGGCAGATGGGGATCCGCGTCCTTCCTCCCTCGGTCAACGAATCGGTTACCAATTTCGCCTCCGTCGGCGAGGACATCCGCTTCGGCATGGGCGCGGTTCGAAACGTCGGCGCCCACGTGGTCGAAGCGGTGGTCGCAGCGCGCGAGGAGAAGGGCGCATTCCGCGATTTCTCCGACTACCTAAACAAGATCGATGCAACTGCATGCACGAAGAAGGTCACCGAATCCCTGATCAAGGCCGGCGCCTTCGATTCGATGGACCTACCGCGTAAGGGCTTGTATCTGATCCACGCCGACGCCGTGGAATCGGTGATCTCGACGAAGAAGGCCGCCGCCGTCGGACAGTACGATTTGTTCGCCGACCTCGGCGGTGGAGGGGACGACGACTCCTCCGAGTCGGTGTTCTCCGCGCGCGTCCCGGACGTCGAGTGGGACATCAAGTCGAAGTTGTCCCTGGAAAAGGAGATGCTCGGCCTGTACGTGTCGGGGCATCCGCTCGACGGACTCGAGGACGCGCTCGCCGCGAAGACGGATACCGCCATCTCGACCGTTCACGAGGGTGAGCTTCCCGACCGCACGAACATCACCATCGGCGGGATCATCTCCGGCGTGGACCGCCGCGTGAACAAGCGTGGTGAGTCCTGGGCGATCGTGACGATCGAGGATTTCCACGGTTCGGTCGAGGTCCTGTTCTTCCCTAAGTCCTACCAGCTCGCTGCCATGGACATCGCGGAGGACGCCATCGTCGTCGTCAAGGCGCGCATCAATATTCGCGATGATCGGATTTCGGTGTTCGGCGACACGCTGGAAGCTCCCGACCTGGTCGTTACCGGCGGGGGAGCGCCGTTCGCGATGTCGCTGCCGACCCGTCAGATCAATGCCGAGACCGTGGTGGCGCTCAAGCAGGTTCTCGGTCAGCATCCCGGCGAATCGGTGGTCCATCTGCGACTGGTCAACGGCGCGGATTCCACGATTCTGCGGCTGTCGGAGCACTTGCGCGTCGACCCGTCGAACTCGCTCAAGGGTGACCTGAAGGCCCTGCTCGGGGAGGCGTGTCTGGCAGTCTGAGCCACCGAGTTGCCGTCCGGCCACTGCGCCGTGGGATACTGGAGGACGTGTCTGCGAACGAATTTGCGCCAGGTAATACTCGGAAGACCCCTGTCACCGCGGGGGATATCGAGCTGGCCGCGCAGCGAATTAGCGGCGCCGTTCGCGCAACCCCGCTGGAACACAGCCAACGACTGAGCGACGCAACTGGCGCCAACGTACTGCTCAAGCGCGAAGATCTGCAGTCTGTGCGCTCGTACAAGATCCGCGGCGCATTCAACTTCCTGGCCAGCCTCGATTCGGACCAGCGCCTCGCGGGCGTGGTGACGGCGAGTGCCGGAAACCACGCGCAGGGCGTGGCATGGTCGTGCCGTCAATTGGGGATCCACGGCAGCATCTACGTGCCGGAGAACACACCCAAACAAAAGCGGGACCGGATTCGGTCTTTCGGCGGCGATTTCGTCGATCTCATGGTGACCGGCGAGAACTTCGACGCCGCTCAGGACGCAGCGTTGGCGCATGCAGCCGACTACGACGCCGCGATGGTCCCTCCCTTCGATCACCCGGAAACGGTCGCCGGCCAGGGCACTGTCGGGGTCGAGATCCTCGAGAAGCTCGGCTCGTGCCCGGATCTCGTGGTGATTCCCGTCGGCGGTGGTGGTCTCCTGGCGGGGATCGCGACCTACCTTTCGGAGAAGGCACCCGAGTGCAAGATCGTTGCAGTGGAGCCCTCCGGGGCTGCGTCGCTCACCGCCGCGTCGAACGAAGGACACCAGGTGACCCTCACCCACGTGGACACGTTCGTCGACGGTGCTTCGGTCAAACGCATCGGCGATACGCCCTGGGCCACCTACCAGGCGCTATCAGAGGGCATCGATGTGCGCACGGTCGACGAGGGTGCGGTGTGCACCGAGATGCTCGAGCTGTACCAGACGGAAGGCATCATCGCCGAGCCTGCCGGAGCGCTGAGTACGACGATCGTGAAGGATCTCCGCATCGCCCCGGACGCAAACGTCGTGTGCATTTTGTCCGGCGGGAACAACGATGTGTCCCGGTACAGCGAAGTCATCGAACGCTCTCTCGTGCACAAGGAACTCAAGCACTACTTCCTGGTTAATTTCCCGCAGGAACCGGGTCAGCTCCGTAAATTCCTCAACGAGGTTCTCGGGCCGGAAGACGACATCACCCGGTTCGAGTACCTCAAGCGAAACAACCGCGATACCGGTACCGCACTCGTGGGTATCGAGCTCGGGCGCGCGGAGGATCTCGGTGCGCTCAAGCGCCGAATGGATTCCTCTCCGCTGCACTGCGAATTGATAGAGCCGGGTACCCCGGCATACACCTATCTCACGTAATACATCCGGGGCTCCGTATGCGAATCGATTCCGGGCGGGATTGCTTGTGGGGCTTGGATGTAGGCGATACTGCATGAGATGGACGCCCACCGAACTTCCGACTCTTTGCTGACGCTTCGCCGCGGCGTGTCCGTAACCGGCGAGTACGAAGAGAAACGCAGCAAGTTTCTCTGTGTGATCGAGCGCGTGGAAGATGAAGAAGCGGCCAGAGCAGTGGTCGCCTCGCAGCGCAAGGCGTACCCCGACGCGCGACATCATTGCTCAGCCTTCGTGATCGACCAACCCGAAGCGACCCCGATCGTCCGGTCCTCCGACGATGGCGAGCCCTCCGGAACTGCCGGCACCCCGATGCTCGATCAGCTCCAAGGCGCGGGACTGTCCGACGTCGTTGCCGTCGTGGTGCGCTGGTTCGGCGGAACGAAACTCGGAACCGGAGGACTGGTGCGCGCCTACGGCAGCGCAGTCTCCGAAGCGATCGACGCGGCTCGCGCAAACGGACTCGTGCAGGTGGTGACGACGCAGGGCTGGAGAACTCTGGTCGGGCACAATCTCGCGGGTCGTCTCGAAGCGGATCTTCGCGCGATGCGGATATCTGTGCTCGACGTCGACTACGGCGCAAGGGTGACGATCCGAATCGCAGCTGACGACATCGGTCCAGCGGCCGCGCTCTTGGCGACTCTCACCTCCGGGGGAGCCGAGTGGCATCCAGACGGCACGGTACGCACCGAACGGCCGGTACCCTAGAACCCATGTCGATGCAGCCCTATAACCAGAACCCGATCGAGCGCCGCAAGAGTGAAGTCCGGAAAAACGCTCGCTCGGCGGCAGTGTGCGTCGGCGGTGGCGTCGTGGTGGGAGGCGCGCTCGCACTACTGTTGACCAGCTGGTTTTGGCTGATCCTGGGACTGGTTGTCGCCGTGGGAGGCGGCACGTATTACTGGTCCAAGGTGCGCAAGGGGATTGATCCCGGAAACGGAGTAGGCAACTGAGCTCGTCGAAGACCCCGTCAGGTCGCGTCGACGCGTGGACCTGGGCAGTGCGCCTGTTTCCCTCACGGACCAAGGCGGCTGCCGCATGCCGCGCCGGCCACGTAAAAATCGATGGAGAATCGGTGCCGCCCTCGCACAAGGTGACGCCTGGCATGAACGTGCGAATCACCGGTCCTGGTGGACGTGTGCGCATTGTCGAAATCGTCCGGGTCATCTCCAAACGGGTAGGCGCCCCCGAAGCCGTCAAATGCTATCTCGACCACTCGCCGCCACCGCCGCCGAAGGAGATCCTTGCCTCGATTCCGACCCGCGACCGTGGCGCCGGTCGGCCGACCAAGAAAGAGCGTCGTGAGATCGACCGCCTGCACGGTCGCGCGGACTAGTACTGGACGCCGGCCCCGGGAATGCATTCGGTGAGGACATCGACGACGAAACCGCTGAGGGTGCTGCTGGACACGCTTAGGGCGTCGCCCGCGTCCGTGTAGTACGCGACGCGATTCTGGTTCTCCCGTTCGGGGACCTCATCCGAAACGTGGTAGCCGTAAGCCGCGGCGATAGAACCGACGGTGTCCATCCACCGCTCCCATTCGTCGTGGTTCGGAAAGCGTGACGTCCTCAGCGCAGGACTTTGGAACGACACTTCGTCCGTGCTGTTTTCTTGATTGCATGAAATCGCGCCGACGTAAGGATCAGGTTCTTGCCACTCGACGCCGGGCGCGATTGCCGAGATAGACGCCTTGATCTCGTCCAGCATCGCGAACATGTCGTGTTCTACCTGATCCTGCTGCCGGAGCGGAGCCGTGGACGGGACGAACGGGTCTGCTGCAGGAACCTCGTTGGCGTCGCCTGAACATCCCGCGCACAGGAGAGCGGCGGCCAGGGCAACGATGTAGGTACGTCGCATTCGCTTCTTCTGAAAACCTTCCTGACTCCGTCGTCATTCGCCGGTGATGGTACCCAGGTGCGATGTGCTCTCTGGCGGGTTTGCCTAGAGTTGTGGTGATGACCACCGGGAATGAGCCGTCGATTACGACCTGGCCGCAGGCGCGTATTGCGCCGCCATGGCGCGACCGCGGCACGTGGGTGCAACTCGTCGTGCAGTTCATCCTGTTCGGTCTCGGTATGAGCGTGGATTTCGGGGCAAGCTTCGCGGAGGTTCCGCTGTGGGGCGACATCCTGCGAAACGTTGGGTACGTCGTCGTGTTCATCGCGCTCATCGTCCAGCGGTACAGCGCTCGGCGCGGCGTTCCACTGACCGCAGTCGGTCTCGTGCTCGTCGGGATCTCGGGCACAGGGACCTTGCTGCTCGCGTATGGCGTGGTGGTATACGAGGCGTGGTACATCAGCGCGTATCAGCGGCGTCTGCGGGTGTGGCTCGGACTACTCGCGGCAGGTTCGCTCCTGTCGATCGTCAACTTCGTTGTGAATTATCCGGACGGGGTCGAGCCCCTGGACTTGTGGCCACAGATGGGTGGCATGGCGATTCTCGCGCTGGTCTCCATCGCTCTCGGCTGGCAGCTCGGGCTGGGGACGCGGAAACGTGTGCGCGACGTGTCCGAGCTCGCTGCGAAGGCCGAGCTTGCCGCGCTGGCCGAGCGCACGCGAATTGCGCGCGAGATGCACGACATTATCGCCCACTCGTTGACGGCGATCATCGCGCAATCGGACGGAGGCAGGTACGCGGCGCGTAAGGACCCTAAGCAGGCGGTCACCGCGCTGGAAACCATCGGCGGAACCGGGCGCGAAGCTCTCGTGCAGATGCGGCAGCTATTGTCCGTCCTTCGTGAGGACGACTCGCGAACCCTCGAGGTTGCTCCAGGATTGACCGGAATCCCCGCGCTGGTGGCGAGCGCCGAACGGGACGGGCTGCGCGTAGATTTCCGGCAGGACGGCGAGCCGCGCGCGGTAGGCGAATCGGCGGGGTTGGCGATCTATCGAATCGTGCAGGAGGGCCTGACCAACATTCTCAAGCACGCCGGGCGAACTGATGCGCTCGTCGTCTTCGAGTGGCACCCCGCAGACGTCGAGATCAGGATAGATAATGCGCCCGGGGACGGACTGGTCGACAGCGCCGAAATCGACGGCGACGGCCGGGGACTCAGCGGGATCGGCGAGCGCGCACGCGTGCTCGGCGGATCGGCGAGCTGGGGAGAATCGCAAGAATATCGAGGAGGATTCGCGGTGAAGGCGAGGCTGGCGATATGAGTAACACGCCCATAACCGTCGGGCTCGCCGACGACCAGATCCTCGTGCGGGCAGGCTTCGCCATGGTTCTCGATTCCCAAGAGGACATCGAGGTGTGCTGGCAAGCGGCCAATGGACGCGAGGCCGTGGAGGCCGCTCGATCGACCCCCTGCGACGTAATCCTCATGGATATCCAGATGCCCGAGCTCAATGGCATCGATGCGACGAAGGCGCTCGTCGACGAGGGGATTTCCGCGCGAATCGTCGTGCTCACCACCTTCGACAATGACGAATACGTGATCGGTTCCATCGCGGCCGGAGCAAGCGGATTCCTGCTCAAGGACACCGATCCCGAGGAACTCATCGACGCTGTGCGGACAGTCGGCGAGTCGGCCGCGGTGGTATCGCCGAAGGCCACCGCTCGACTGCTCCGGCAGATACGCGAAGGCATGCCCGGTGACGGTCAGAGGGGAGCAGTCGACGGAGAGCCGCGTAATTCGGCGTCCCACGCCCCAGGCTCTACAAGTGAAGTGGTGTCCGACGGCCCGCGCTTGCCCGCCTTGCCCGAACCTCTCACCGTGCGGGAACTGGAGATCCTCCGGCTTATCGCCATGGGACGCTCGAACACAGAGATCGCAGACGAGCTTTTCCTTTCGCTATCGACAGTGAAGACCCACGTCGGGCGGGTGCTGGCGAAGACGGGCTCGCGCGATCGCGTGCATGTCGTGCTCTGGGCATTTCGACACGGCGTGGTCGATTCCGACGACATGCTCTCGCAGTAACGCCTCGTACCCAGGTACCAGACGCGCGCACGAACCAACCTTCGCATAGTCCCCGGGGAGGGTGCGGCGACGGCGGAAAGATGGCCCCGCGGGTCGATGTGTGAGGAACCTCTTTCGACGAAGGTAGAGGCCATGATCACAGTCGAACGCCTCAGCAAGGCATATGGAAGCAAGAAGGCCATCAACGAACTGACATTCACCGTTCCCGACGCCACGGTGACCGGGTTCCTCGGCCCGAACGGGTCGGGAAAGTCGACGTCGATGCGCTGCATCCTCGGACTCGACAAGCCGAACTCCGGTCGAGCGCTCTTCGACGGGACGCCGTTTGCCGACATCGCGGACAAGAGCGCTGTGGCAGGCTCGCTCCTCGATGCCGCCTGGTTCACCCCGGAGCGCAGCGGTCGCGGCCACCTGCGGGCCCTCGCAGCGGGAGCTGGACTGCCCGGAGACCGAGTCGACGAATGCCTCGAGCTCGTCGGCCTCACCGAGGCAGCAGGGAAGCGGGTCAAGGGGTACTCGCTCGGGATGAAACAACGACTCGGGATCGCGGCCGCGCTGCTCGGAAATCCACGCCATCTCATCCTCGACGAACCAGTAAACGGACTCGATCCCGAGGGTGTGAGCTGGATGCGGACGACGATTCGCCGCCTCGCCGACGACGGCTGCGCAGTGCTCGTCTCGTCCCACCTACTCAGCGAGATGCAGCAGACTGCCGACCGCCTCGTCGTCATCGGCAAGGGAGAGATGATCGGCGAATACGGGATGGACGAGTTTCTCTCCGGCGGCGCCAGCATCGTAGTCGCCAGCGAGAACAACGCCGCCATCGCGCAGAAGCTGAACTCTATGGGAGTAGAGGTAACCGGGAATGCCGAGTTGTTACGAGCGGGAGTGCCGGCCGAGACCGACGAGAGTGAGCTGCGCCGGGTAATCGCGCACACGTGCCTTCGTGAAAACATCGCCGTCACCCATCTGTCCACCGAAACCCAGAACCTCGAGCAGCGATTCCTCGCCGCGACGGCAGCGAGCCAGGAATACCGCAGCGCCCACACCACTCGCGTCCACGAAGGAGCCCTGTAATGCTCAACGCACTACGTTCGGAAGTCATCAAGCAAGCCACCCTGCGCAGCACGGCGGTGTACTTCGTGCTGCTGATCGGCAGCCTTTTCGGCCCCGTCGTTTTGCTCGGACTACTCGATGCCGACCAGTTTCGACTCGGCGAACCTCAACCCTGGGACATGCTTCTCGATGGGTTCTTCATCTTCACCGCAATTGCGGTCGCCTTCACGGCATCGAGAACGACCTCGGACATCAAGAACCACATGACGGCCCAATCGTTCGTCACCCAGCCGGGCCGGTGGCAGTCACTCGTGGCCAAATTCGTGGTGCTTGTCGGTTTCGTCGCCGCGTCATTCGCGGTGGGCGCGTTCCTTATCGTCGTCTCGGTCATGGCCTTCGGAGGAAGCGTCGCCGGCGGTAATCTCGCACCTCTCTTCGCAGCGCTGACGATGGCAGTCACCGTTGCCGCGGTGGGCGTCGGGTTCGGTGCGCTTGTGCGTAACTCGATCGTCGCCGTAGCGCTTCCGCTTGTCTGGTTGCTCGTCGGCGAGATGCTCGTGCGGGCTGCGTCGGCCAAGTACTCGGTGCTGGAGCCGGTGGGCAAGGCTCTCCTGACGCAGAACTACATGAACCTCGGAGGGCAGGAATCTGTCGGTCTGGCGCTAGCCGTGTTCGCCGCCTGGATCGCGGCGTTCGCGGTTGCAGGCTTCGTTTCCAATCAGGTCCGCGACGTGCGCTGATCAGGTTCGCACGAGAATGATCACCGGGTGATCGGCGAGTGGGACGCGTCGAAACGCCCGGTGATCGTCGTGTCGGAGTCCTCGCCGACGTCGATAGATGCGGTGCTCACACCCAATGACGCTAGTCCCGGTGGTGCGGCCTACCACCAGCCGGTGGCCTGGGACAGCTGGCTTTCGAACTCGTTACGCAGCGAACGCACGAACGTCGAGGACATGTGGTGGGAGTCGTGATAAACGATCACGTTGCCGATTGCCGCTGGGCAATACACCGGATCGCACAGCCCGTCGGTGAAGTCGAGCAGGTGCACGTCCTCCATTCCGGCGGTGGCGAGGATGGCCGGATTATCGGGCGCCAGCGACGCTTCTCTCGGCATACCGCAGCTCTCGGGGTCCGATCCCGACTCGCCGAGGCACTCGCCGGCGCGCAGCGGGCCCTGGCCATGGTCGATCCACGGGGTGTCGCGAATTGCGAGGGTCTGGATGCCGTGCTCGGAGAAGAACTTCCACAGGTCGATGTACTGGTACGGGGTGAAGTCCGGCATCGAACGGCCCGAGGGGCGCGTCGCCGTCGTGGCGACGAACTCCGGGTTGAGACCGACGATCGATTCGAGCGCGCCACGCGTCCATTCGACACACCCGGCGTACATCGCTTCGTTGTCGTCGGCGATTGTTCCGTCGAGGGTGAGAGGGCAGCCCATCTTGAGGATCGTGACGACCTTGAATCCGCGGTCGCGCCCGATCTCGTCGAACGCCGTGAGCCAATGCTCGGAGTGCGAGCCGCCGACGAGCGCGATCGTGCGATCGGCATCGGGATCGCCGTACACGCAGCTCACGACGTCCTCGGTGTTGAAGTCGGAGATGCACCCGTCCCGCGTCGACGCGGGCAAATCGTTTCCGACCTGCAGCGGCGTCGGATGGTAGTCGTCGCCGCGGGCCTCGACGTCCTCGAGGAACGCCCGAGCACCGGGGAACTGCTCATCGGTCAGCGGGTCAACCTCGGGCACGGACGCGCGGTCTTCCGCCGTGGCCGTCCAATACGACTGCATGCCGGCGACGAATGCACCACAAAGTATGACGGTGGAGAGCGCGCCCACCAGGACGAACTTGTCCCTCGGAGTGCGCTTTGTCCCCGTATCGGTGGCCGCCGCCTTGTTCTGTTTGGCAGCCTTCTTTGCGGACTTCTTCTCAGCCTTCTTCTCGGCGCGGGTGAGCTTCGAGGATTCCACCGACTCGTGGGTGACCTCGTCGGGCTCGCCCTCCGCGTCCTCGGAATCGGCGTCCTTGGAACCGCGCCCTTCGACATCGGAATCCTTCGCAGAGGAGTCTTCGTCGGCGTCGGGGGCGTCGACCTCCGCCGTCACACCGTCTGCGTCCTTGTCCTTGCTCTTGCCGGCTGCGGCGGCAACGGTGCCAGCGGAGGCTGCGGAACCGGCGGCCGCCGAACCGGTGGAGGTCTTGTTGCGGTTGACGCGGCTCTTCATCCGCAGCGGCCGCTCGATGTAGCGTTCCGCGAGCCATGCCAGTGCGAGAGAGACGAGAACGATAACCGTGCCCGATACCGCTGTGGCGTGGGGGCTGTCCGAGAGCGCCAGGTAGAAGATGAGCAGCGGCCAGTGGATCAAGTAGAGCGAGTAGCCGAGATCACCGAGACGACGCATCGGATAGGTGGACAGAAGCCACGGAATCGGCTCGGTAAACCAGCGAACCTTTTTGCCTTCGGGGACCATGCCGAAGATGACGATGAGCAGCGCGCCGCCGACCGGGTACCAGGCCCACCACGCGGGGAAATGCTCGACGCCTTCGATGAGGAGGCCACAGGTGACGATCATCGTCAGGCCCGCGATGGTCGCGATCGTGCGCAGCAGCCACGGCACCACGACGCCAACGAACACGATGGCGAGGACACCGCCGATGAACAGCTCCCACAGGCGCGCCCACGTGTCGTAGTAATTCCACGGCTGATTCGCCTCGAAACCGCGGTCCGCGTGCCAGATCGACACCAGACAGATCGCCGTGAAGACTGCGGCGTACAGCCACTTGGACGGCGTTTTTCCGAAGAGCCGGAAGAGCGCGGCGATGCCGAGAACCAGGGCTAGCGCGATGATGTAGAACTGGCCCTGCACCGACATCGACCACAGGTGCTGCAGCGGCGAGATCGAGGCATCGGCGGCGCCGTAATCCTGGCTGGTGAGCGCGAGCTCCCAGTTCTGGTAGTACAGCAGCGTCGCCTGCGCCTGGGTGAGAACATCTGTCCACGTGGCCTCCGGGCGCAGCCACATCGTCAATCCGACAGTGGCGGCCACCACCACGATGAGCACCGGATACAAACGGCGGATAAGCCGCCACAGATTTTGTATCGGGGAAAGGCTGGATCCGGGGGTGGTGGCGCCGCGCACGAGCGAGCCGAGGAAGAAGAACCCCGACAGTGCCAGGAAGACATCGACGCCGCCGGACACCCGTCCCATCCACACGTGGAAGAAGACGACGAAGGCGATGGCTATGCCGCGTAGACCGTCCAGATCTGGACGGTAAATGACCTGTTTGCGCGGCTTTACGGGCGTGGTTTCAGCCTCGTTGGCCTGCTCGGTCTTCGCGGACACGGGTTGCTTGATCCTCCACCGGTTTCGGGGCGCGGGCGCGCAGCCCACCGTGAATTGCTTTCTCGATCCTATAAATACCGTGTGCCGAAAACCGAACTGAGCCGGCACGGTAGCGTGCGTGCCATGACGGCACACCACGGCGACGACCGTGTCCACGAGACACGATCAGCACGCAAAAGTAGCGCGCGGGGGACTCTAGCGGAACGGGCTTCAGAGGGACACTTCGACTCGCTGTCGGCCGATGAGTTGGCGGCCTACGACGCCGATCACGTGTGGCATCCCTACGGCGCATTCCCGGCGAGCACGCTGCCGCTGGTCGTCGATTCCGCAAGCGGGGTGGCGTTACGGCTGGCCGACGGACGCGAGGTCATCGATGGGATGAGCTCGTGGTGGGCCGCGGTACACGGATACCGGCACCCGCGCCTCGACGCCGCGCTGCACGCACAGGTCGACCGGATGAGCCACGTCATGTTCGGCGGGCTCACCCACGCGCCGGCGGTAGAGCTTACCCGGCGACTGGTCGAGCTGACCCCGGAACCGCTGCAGAAGGTGTTTCTCGCAGACTCCGGCTCGGTCTCGGTCGAGGTCGCGCTGAAGATGGCGATCCAGTGGCAGCGCGCGACCGGCAATCCCGAGCGCACGCGCATCCTCACCTGGCGCGGCGGCTATCACGGGGACACCCTCAACCCGATGAGCGTGTGCGACCCGGACGGCGGAATGCACGCGATGTGGACCGGAGTGCTCCCGCAGCAGGTGTTCGTGCCCGCCCCTCCGACCGAATGGTCCGATGAATACGCCGACACCCTGCGAGAGGCGATCCGGGAGCAGGCCGGGCATCTCGCGGGTGTCATCGTCGAGCCGCTCGTCCAGGGCGCCGGGGGCATGCGCTTTCCCCACGCCGACTACCTCCAGGTGCTGCGGGAGGAAACCAGGAAGGCGGGAATCGCGCTGATCTTCGACGAGATCGCCAGCGCCTTCGGCCGCGTGGGCGGGGTTACGGCCGCGGAGCTCGCCGGCGTGAGCCCCGACATCATGTGCGTGGGCAAGGCGCTCACCGGCGGGTACATGACTTTGGCGGCAACGCTCACGACCGACGAGATCGCCGCCGACATCTCGGCGGGCGAGGCCGGTGGCCTCGCGCACGGCCCGACGTTCATGGGCAACCCGCTGGCCTGTGCCGTGGCATGTGCGTCTCTCGACGTGCTCGCCGAAGGCGCCTGGCGAACCCAGGTGCCCCGAATCGAACGCGAGCTTCGCGACGGTCTCGCGTCGCTGCGGAACGCGCCCGGCGTGCGCGATGTCCGCGTACTCGGCGCCATTGGGGTCGTCGAAATGGACGAGCCCGTCCCGATGCAGACCGCAACCGATGCGCTCATCGACGCCGGTGTGTGGCTGCGACCCTTCCGCAACCTCATCTACACGATGCCGCCCTTCATCTGCTCCAGCGACGACATCGCGGCAATCTGCTCGGCGGTCGAGGCAGCTGTTAGTGCCTCGACCGCGCGCTAGCGTGCCGACTTCGCCGAAGCGAAGCCTGTGCGCGGCGGCGTCGGCCTAAGGTGAAAGTCGAAATTAGGGAGGAACGCACCGTGAGCGAGAAGCCACCACACGGGCATTTTCAGCGCGCAGCAGCCGCGGACTGGCTCGACGCCAACGAGCGCCACCGCATCGACGCCGGTCTTCGCCGCCGCCTCAACCCGCGCGCTCCATCGAGCGATGTTCTCGACCTCGCCTCCAACGACTATCTCGGCCTCGGTTCACACGCCGACGTCAAGGCCGCCGCGATCGACGCGATCGAGCAGTGGGGCACGGGATCGACCGGCTCGCGCCTGGTCACCGGCACGACGACTGCACACGTCGAACTCGAGGAAAATCTCGCCGAGTTCATGGGGCAGGAGGCGGCACTGGTTTTCTCGTCCGGCTACGTCGGCAATCTCGGTGTCGTCACCGCACTTGCCGGCAGGGGCTCGCTCATCGTTTCCGACGGCGGAAGCCACGCTTCTCTCGTCGACGCTTGTCGCCTCTCCCGTGCGCGGGTCGTCGTCATCGAAAGGGGAGACGTCGAGCAGGCACGCATCGCGTTGGCCGAGCGGACCGAGGAGCGCGCGCTGATCGTCACCGACTCGGTGTACTCCGTCGACGGCGAGCTGGCCCCGCTGCGGGAGTTGTACGCAGCCGCCCGCGAGAACGGTGCGCTCATGCTGGCCGACGAGGCCCACGGGCTCGGGGTGCGAGGCCGCGGCGGCCGGGGATACGTCGAAGAGCTCGGCCTCGC
Source organism: Dietzia timorensis (assembly GCF_020742175.1). Taxonomy (GTDB): domain Bacteria; phylum Actinomycetota; class Actinomycetes; order Mycobacteriales; family Mycobacteriaceae; genus Dietzia; species Dietzia timorensis_A. The sequence continues at coordinate 3,054 of NZ_DYXM01000081.1, read as the reverse complement.
CGGTCGCGAGGACCTCATCGTCACGGCGACGCTGTCGAAGGCGCTGGGGTCGCAGGGCGGCGTCGTGCTCGGCTCGCGCCGCGTCGTCGATCATCTCATCGACACCGCGCGCACGTTCATATTCGACACCGGCCTCAACCCGGCGGCGGTCGGCGCGGCAGGCGCGGCGCTCGAACAGCTCTTAGCGACCCCGGCCCTCGCGGATGATGTACTCGCCAACGCACGTGAGCTCGCCGCGGCAGCCGGAGCCGAGGAGCCCAAGTCCGCGGTGGTGTCGGTGATAATCGGCGAACCATCGAAGGCAATCGCCGCCCGCGACGAGATGCGTTCGTACGGCGTCAACGTCGGGTGTTTCCGTCCACCTTCTGTCCCGGTGGGCACCTCGCGGCTTCGGTTGACTGCACGCGCGAACCTCACCAAGGGCGATCTCGACCGTGCGTGCGACGCGCTACGGCGGGTCCTCGCCGCAATGGACCAGGGGAGCGAGGCAGGTCGTGGCTGAGTCGCGCATGCTTATCATCACCGGAACCGGTACCGACATCGGCAAGACGATCGCCACGGCGGCGATCGCCTCCATTCTCAGGGACGAGGGTGTGAGAGTCGGACTGTGTAAGCCGGTGCAGACGGGACTCGACCCCGAAGCGCCGGGAGACGTCGACGACGCCGCTCAGTTGTCGGGAGTCGCGACCACATCCGAATTCTTCCGCTATCCCGAACCGTTGGCCCCGGAGACCGCCGCGCGGCGCGCCGGCATGGCACCGCCGACACTCGACGACCTCACAGCCCGCATCGAACGATTCGCGGCGGGCGTCGAGGTTACTCTCGTCGAAGGTGCAGGGGGCGTGCTCGTACGTCTCGGGCCGGATCTCACCCTCGTCGACGTAGCGATCGAGCTCGCTGCACGCGGGCACAAGGTCTCCGCCGTCGTCGTCACCCGGTCGGGACTCGGCACACTGTCGGACACGGAACTCACGGTAGACAGGCTCCGTAACTCGGGGATCGACGTCGCTGGAACTGTGGTCGGAATGTGGCCGGACCAGCCCGATCTGGCCCAATGTTGCAACCTCGAAGACCTTCCGCGTCTCTCCGGTGTCCCAGTTATCGGCAAGCTTCCCTCAGGAGTGGGAGCTCTCGGACCTGGGGACTTTCGGGTCGGGGCGAGAAACTGGCTCGAAGGAGGCGCTGCGCCCCTACTGCGGTAGAGCTTCGGGCTAACATGAGATTCGCGTCATAATTTCGGCGCGGTGATTTTGTATGTGCACAACGACGGGAAGCAGGTAAGCGAGAGTGACTATCGCTTCGGACCAGATCGAGCAGGCAGCGCACGCCGACGAGCGTGACATCCTCGAAATCGCTCGGGAACAGGTGCTTGAGCAGGGCGTGGGGCTCGACGCCGAGCAGACGCTGAAGGTGCTGCAGTTGCCCGACGAGCGGCTCGAGGAGCTGCTCCAGCTCGCGCATGATGTGCGCATGCAATGGTGTGGGCCGGAGGTCGAGGTCGAGGGCATCATCTCCCTCAAGACCGGCGGCTGCCCCGAGGACTGCCATTTCTGCTCGCAGTCCGGGCTGTTCACCTCGCCGGTACGTTCCGCGTGGATCGATATCCCCTCGCTGGTCGAATCCGCCAAGCAGACCGCCAAGTCCGGGGCCACCGAATTCTGCATCGTTGCCGCGGTGCGTGGCCCGGACAAGCGGCTGCTTTCTCAGGTGGCGGCGGGCATCGAGGCGATCCGCGCCGAGGTCGACATCGAGATCGCCTGCTCGCTGGGCATGCTTACCCAGGAGCAGGTCGACCAGCTCGCCGCGATGGGCGTGCACCGCTACAACCACAACCTGGAGACCGCGCGCTCGCACTTCCCGAATGTGGTCACCACCCACTCCTGGGAAGAGCGGTGGGACACCCTGCGCATGGTTCGCGATGCGGGAATGGAGGTGTGCTGCGGCGGAATCCTCGGAATGGGCGAGACGCTGGAGCAGCGCGCCGAGTTCGCCGCGGATCTCGCATCGCTCGAACCGGACGAGGTTCCGCTCAACTTCCTCAACCCGCGCCCGGGCACGCCGTTCGGCGATCTCGAGGTTCTCGAACCGATCGAGGCGCTCAAGTCGGTCGGGGCGTTCCGTCTGGCGCTTCCGCGAACGATCCTGCGCTACGCCGGCGGACGTGAGATCACCCTCGGAGATCTCGGTGCCAAGCAGGGCATCATGGGCGGTATCAACGCCGTCATCGTCGGCAACTACCTCACGACGCTCGGCCGCCCCGTCGAGAGCGACCTCGACATGCTCGAAGACCTGTCGATGCCGATCAAGGCGCTCAACGACACACTGTGACCATGACCGAGAAACCCGCACACGGCACGCCCGGGGCAACACCGCTCCGGGACGTGCTGTTCGCCGGCGCCGACTATGCCTTCGACCCGTTCACCGGCGTTCCCACAGGCGAGTCGCCGCGGCGGTTCCGCGCCGCCGAGCTGGGTTTGGAGGCGCCGCGTTATTGCCCGCTGTGCGGGCGGCGGATGGTCACTCAGATCTTGCACACCGGATGGCGCTCGAAATGCTCGCGGCACGGCAGCGCCGAGAGCGCGGACATCGATGCCGCGCGGGAAGCCGCCCGCGACCCCTTCGCCGAACATGAATAGCGCACCGCTCACTCGCGCCGGCCGCACCGTGCCGCTGCTCATCCTCCCCTTCGTCATCGTCGCCGCGGCGTGGACGATCGCTGCGCCGAGACTGCGCGTCGTCGCGCTGGGGGACGGCACCGGATCACCCACATACGGTTCGAGCGGGGCGGAGGTGTCAGCGACGATCATGCTCTCGGCAATGCTCTTCGGTGCCGGAGCCGCTGCCGCTCTCGTGCTGTGGCGGCGGCATTCACGACTTCGCGCACTACCGTCGGCACTGTGGGCATGGCTCGGTATCGGTGCACTCGGCGCGGTGACCTCGGCCGCTTCCGTGGCGCTTGCGAAGCTGGTGTTCTCCGCCAGCACAGACGCGGCGGAAGGCACGATCATCGAACTCGCCCCGCGCCTGGCACGGCAGGTCATGACCGCAGGCCAG